>NZ_JBEBUX010000001.1:0-79426 GCF_040393045.1 Pollutimonas bauzanensis
GCATCAATATGAGAATCGCCAACAAACAAGGCATCAGCCGGCGCACAGCCCAGCAGAGACAGGGTCTTGAGTAAAGGATCCGCATGAGGCTTGGCGTTTTCGCCATCGCCCAGGCACACCTTGGCAGCGAAGTATTCGTCCCATCCAAAATGGCTGAGCAGCGCCTTGGTGGTGCCAGGGTCGCGGTTCGTACACAGGCCTAGCCGATAACCCGCCGTGTGGAGCTCGTGCAGCATTGCCTGGCTACCTTCAAAGGGCGCCGCTGCATATAGCCAATCGTTCTCATAGGTTTCGGAGAGCAGGCGGTAATCATCATGCGCTTTTTCTACATTCCGGTTTAATTGCGTCAGTGCAAGCGACAGCATGGGGCCGATGCCGTCGCTCAGCCGGAGCCTCAGCGCGCCCGGGTCAAGTCGACTTTGCCCAGTGGAGTCGAAGGCGAGAACGGCTGCATGCAGGCCGGGCCATGTATCCAGCAATGTTCCATCAAGATCGAAAATGACCGTTTTAGGGTGAGTTTGATTGTTCATGCCACGCATTTTATTGATCGAGTGTGACAATAATGTGAACGATGCATAGTGTATTGTGTTCACAAAACGATCATATATGATCATGTTAGCTATGCTAATGTGTGGCCTTACTCTCCACGCGGTACTTTTTTATCGGCATCTAGAACTATGCTTAAAGCAGAAAGACAACAACGCATCCTGGTCCTGATGC
Organism: Pollutimonas bauzanensis; assembly: GCF_040393045.1. Classification (GTDB taxonomy): domain Bacteria; phylum Pseudomonadota; class Gammaproteobacteria; order Burkholderiales; family Burkholderiaceae_B; genus Pollutimonas; species Pollutimonas bauzanensis_A. The sequence continues at coordinate 721 of NZ_JBEBUX010000001.1, forward strand.
AGCAAGCCAGCGCGGTTACTGTGCGGGGCCTGGCTGCCGAGTTTTCCACTTCCCCCATCACCATACGGCGGGATCTGCTTGAACTTGGAGAGCGGGGATTGCTTGAGCGCACGCACGGTGGCGCCGTTGCTACTCAGGAAGTCCTGGCAGAAGGTAGTGCGCGCTATGAAATGTATAACTACCTGGAGCGCCATCATCAGCAGTCGGCAGAAAAGGCCGCGATCGCTGAATGTGCCGCGCAGTATGTTTCGGACGGCGACAGCATTCTTGTCAATGCCGGTACGACTACGCATGCACTTGCGCAGGCGTTACGCGGTCATCAGGATCTGCATGTGATCACCAATGGCCTGACTGTCGCCACGGTCGCAGGGCAAAGCGTTCGGGCTCATGTGTATGTGTTGCCCGGAAGGCTCGATATACGCAAACAAGCCACCATCGAGCGCCCCGACCATGACCGCTTCCCTGACATCCAGATACGCGAGGCATTTCTCGGTGTGCACGCTGTGTCTGAAAGTGGCATTTATATGCGCGACAACGAAGACGCGGCCATGAACCGTGCTTTCATCGACGCGGCAAGCTGCGTCACCGTCGTGGCCGACCACACCAAACTGCACGCATTTGCCAGTTTCCGGATCGCTTCGTGGTGCAAGGTACAGCGGCTGATTACCGACGCGGCGGCCAATGCAGAGATACTCGCCGCGATCGAATCCCAGGGCGTCGATATCGTTATCGCGCCGTAGCGTTGGTCTTTAGCTGCATTTCAGTGCGTAGCAAGTCACTGAGAGCATGCAGGCTTCCACGTAGCCCTCTTTGAGTCGAATTTGCATATCCGTGGGGCCTTAGAAAGCGCAGTTCGTAGGTACATTGCAGCCAAAAACAGACGTTATTGCGGATATGCTTGTTGACGTTTTCCGGGATGGATGCCCATGGTTTTTGCTATCACCTCCAGCATGATTTCGTTCGCTCCGCCCCCGATGGCAGTCTGGCGAATATCCCGGTAGGCGCGCGATATCCAGTTTTCCGTCATGACGCCTTGACCACCCCAGAATTGGAGACATTCGTTAGGCACTTTCATGGCTAGCCGCCCGGCAAAAAGTTTAGCCATTGATGCCAGTTGAATTATGTCCTTGCCGTTCATGTAGTCTTCGGTGGCCCTATACAGTAGCGAGCGCAAAGCCTGGATTTCCGTCTGCATTTCAGCCAGCTTGTGATACACGACTTGGTTGCTTAGTACTGTATTGCCAAACACCCGGCGCTGGCTTGTATATTCGATGGTTAGTTCGATGGCTTTTTCCATCGAACGCATGCCGCGTGCGGCGACAAACATTCTTTCTTCCTGGAACTGCTCCATCTGATACATAAAGCCCATGTTCTCTTCCCCGATCAGGTTGCTCGCTGGAACCCGCACGTCGTCGAAGAACAGTTCCGCTGTGTCAGAGCAGCGCAAAACAAGCTTGTCGAGTTTTCTTGAAACACTGACGCCAGGGCTGTTCAGTGGCACGATGATCAGTGATTTGTTCTTGTGCGGTCCGCCTTCCTGGGATGTATTGCAAAGCAGACAGATCCAATCCCCCTGGACTCCGTTGGTAATCCACATCTTGGACCCATTGATGACATAGTCGTCACCGTCGCGGCGGGCCCAGGTCTTGATTTGCGAGACGTCGGAACCGGCGGATGCTTCGCTGACACCAATACAGCCAACCAGGTCGCCAGCGATGGTAGGTGCCAGATACTCGCGCTTGAGCGCATCGCTGCCATGGCGGGCGAGCGCCGGCGTACACATCGTGCTTTGGACTCCGATGGCAGAGGTCAGGCCGCTGGAACGTACACTGCCCAGTGTTTCCGCAAACACCATTTCATAGCTGAAGTCCAGGTCCATGCCCCCATATTCAGTGGGTTTTCCGATGCCTAGAAGACCGGCGGATCCGAAGGCTTTCATGACTTTGTGTGCCGGGAATAATTGCTGCTCTTCCCATTCGTCAATGTAAGGGTCCAGATGCTCTTCGATAATGCGCAGAGTTGTCCGTTCCAATTCGCTGTGTTCGTGAGTAAATTGCATAGGTGTTTTCCTTCAAGACTGGTCCGGCAGGCTTATGTTGCCCGCAATCAGGGTGGAGCCATCGGCGCTTTTTACCCAAACGTCAAATTGGTTGGCGCATTCAGCGTTGCGCTGGCCGCCGGCGGTGACTGTGTCGCCGGCATATAGCGGCTTCAGAAACTGGATGTCGAGTAGCGCTTTTTCAATGGCTGCTGCGCCCAGGGATTTGGCGACTGACTGCCAGATCAGGTTGATAGAGAGCGTTCCATGGGCAATGACCCCGCCCATGGGTGTCGTGGCTGCAAAGGCCGGGTCTACATGGATGGGGTTGAAATCGTTGGTCAGTTCCGCATAAATGTCGATTTGCTGCTGTGCGACTGTCATGGATACTTCATGGAGTGGTTGTGTCATAGCTTGCTCATGCTGCCCAGATCAGGTTCATTTGCCCCGTGTAAATTGCGCGGCCGTTCGCACCCTTGCCAATGGCTTGTAGTTGTATATAACGGCGTTCACGGCGTATTTCTTTGCTTAGGCAACTGACGCAAGAGCGTACTGTTTCACCAGGCCGAGGCAGGCCGTCCAGGGAAAATTTCTGCTTGGCGTGTATATTGCCGGGGGGCCTTGGCGTTACGATGTTCAGGTACGCCCGCATCATGAGAATGACGGCGAGGCCCGCCATTTGAGCCGGTTCATTGGGTGAGCCCGCGCCAAACAGTTGGGACCATGCTGACGAGAGCGATGCGTCAATGCAGTCTTCCCATTCACCAAGAATCGTTCCCGGAGCGAAAGTGTCATAGGTAATTAGTTTCATGATGGCAGCACCTCTGCTTCGGGCAGTACATTCTCTCCGCTTTCGCGAAAGCCGATTCGCACGGTTTTGCCGATGGCTACAGCGGCATCTTTGCCGGTTCGTACGTTCACCATGAGCCGGAATCCCTCTGCCATGTCTACCAGCGCGATCACGTAGGGCACGTCGGCTTTGAAGGCGGGGGTGGGGGCGCGATAGACTGTGGTGTGGCTCAGGATACGCCCCAGGCCAGCAGATACTTTCCAGTCCAGTTGTTGGCTATGGCATTGCGTGCATACTCCTCGCGGTATGAGTTGAACGGTTTTGCAGGTGCCGCATTGTTGATAGCGCAGCGTATTTTCCCGGCATCCTTGCCAGAAAGGCGCATTGTCGGCAGTGGGCTGAATCTTGGGTTTTTGCATTTTAGATAGCTCCCAGAACCAAAGAGCAATGGGCGGAAAGAATGCCGCCATCGCCATGTACGAATGCCAGCAGCGCATTATCTACTTGACGCTCATTAGCATGGCCGCGTAGCTGATGGACGGCCTCTACGGCGTGGAACATGCCGCCAGCGGCTCCCGAGTGGCCATAGGACAGTAGACCGCCGTGAGTGTTGCAAGGCAGAGACCCGCCCAGCCCCAGCTCTCCTCGCAGGGCGGCGGGCCCGGCCTCGCCTCGTTCGAAAAAACCGATGGATTCGAGCTCTGCCAGAAGCGTGATGGTGAAAGAGTCGTAGATCAGGGCGACGTCGATATCGGATGCTTTTACTTGTGCCGTCGTGAAGGCATGGGCTGAAGATGCCTTGCAGCCGAAATCGGTCAGGCTGGGGGCGGCGATTATATGTTCATGGGTATGCCCCTGGCCGGCGCCAAGAATTTCTATGGACTGATTGCGGCTTGGCCCGGCGACTTGTCGGCTGCTGACGATAATGGCGGCGCCTCCGTCGGAAATCAGGCAGCAGTCAAGCAAGTGCAATGGTGAGCAGATCTCGCGGGAATTAAGCACGTCGTCAATACTGATAGGGTCGCGTTTGTGTGCCTGCGGGTGCCGGGAGGCATGGCGGCGATGCTCTACGGCAATGGCTGCAAGATGCTCGGACGTTACGCCGTAGTCGTGCATGTAGCGTTGCGCCACCAGTGCATAAGAGGCGGGAACACTGATGCCGAAAGGCCGTTCGAATTGAGGGTGCCCAACTTCGGCTAGTGCTGCGACCGCACCGTCGCGCGACAAGCCGGTGAGGCGGTTGTCGCCGGTAACCACGAGTACGTTGGCGCACTGGCCGCTGGCAACTAATGCAGCGGCCTGCATGATCATGATGCAGGCACTGGCGCCGCCAGCTTGGATGGCTGCGCAGAAATTGGGGTGAATGCCGGCATATTCGCAAAACACCGAAGCTAGCATCAGGTGGGGCTCAGTGAGCGAATAGGCGCACAGTACGCCATCGATGTCTTTGACTTCCAGGCCGGCATCCTTGATGGCGCCAAACGCCGCCTCTGCATGCAGGCCCATGCAGGTGGAACCTACAAGCTCGCCGACGCGAGTATCGTAGGCGCCGGTAATGAATGCGTTTAGACTCATTCCTGGTCTCCGTTAAGAGGAGGCCGGCCCCATACGAATTCAAGCGGCTGCTTGTCAAGGAATCGAGCTACCGCTGTGTCGTGATAATCGGTATGCAGTGCCAGCGCCTGTGCATGGGACTCCAACTCAGCCAAAGTATTCTGGTCAAGGTTGAAGGATCGGTTCAGAATGTTTTTGGACATTCCAAGCGCCTGTGTTGACGCGTTATGAAACCGCGCGGCTAGTGCCAATGCTTCCTGGAGCAGATCTTCGGCGGGAACGATACGATACAGAATGCCCATGGATGCGGCTTCTTGCGCTTCGACTTCACGTGCCGTGAAAACTAGCTCTTTGGCGCGCTGGAGTCCGACAATGCGGGGCAGCAAGAAGAAGCCGCCTAGATCGGGAACCAGGCCGATGCGCCCAAATACGGCGCAGAAGCGCGCCGTTGGCGTGCCCATAATGAAATCGCAGGCCAGCGCTAAATTGAACCCCGCGCCAAAGGCTGGTCCGTCCACGGCGGCGATTACGGGTTTCTCAAGGTTGACCAGTTCATGGAACCATGAATGCAGGCGGCGGATGCGGTCGCGGTCTTTGTAGATGGGGCGCTTGCTTTCCGAGAGTGATTTCAGGTCGCCGCCTGCGCAAAATACGCCTTTGGCGCCAGTAATGACGACAGCCTTGATATCGTCGTCGTCGCGTGCTTCGAATATCGCCTCGGCGAGGCCTTGGCGAACCTCGAGATCGAACGCATTGCGCCGCTCAGGACGGTTGATGGTGATGACAAAAGTAGCGCCGTGGCGCTCGCGGAGTACAAAATCAGTCATGGCTTGAATCCTAGGCTGCGTGCAATGATGTTTTTCTGAACCTCGCTTGTGCCTTCGCCGATGATGTAGACGAGGGCGTCGCGATGAATGCGTCCGACCGGATATTCGCGCATGATGCCCGCGCCGCCGTGGATTCTGATGGCTTGTTCGCTTACGGATACTGCTGTTTCGCTGGCTACCAGCTTAACGCGGGCCGCGGTGGCGGAATCTAATGTCCCCTGATCCACACGCCACGCGCCGTAGTACACCAGCCAGCGCGCTGCCTCGATCTGTGCCGACATTTCGGCCAGCTTGTGCGCGATGGCCTGGTAATCGCCAACACGTTTCCCGGCGACTAGCCTATCGTTTGCAAAACTCAGGGCTGCGTCGTAGGCCGCACGGGCCATGCCCAAGGCATTGGCGGCGACCCCTACGCGGTTTTCACTAAGCGAATCCAGAATGACGGGATAGGTGCCTTCGATCTCGCCTAGCAAGCAATCATCGGGCACGAAGGCGTTGTCGATATGAATCAGCGCCGTTTCCGAGGCGCGTATGCCTTCTTTTTTTAATTTGAAAATGTCAAAGCCTAGGTTGGGTAGCTCAACAATAAACAGGCTGATGGACTGGGGTTTTAGTTCTGGTTGTGTGCGTGCGGCCACTAGCAGAAAGTCGGCGATGGGCGCGTTGGTGATATAGAGTTTGCTGCCATTGAGCCTCCATCCGCCTTCCACACGTTCGGCTTTGGTCTTCATGGCGCGAACATTGGACCCGCCGTCAGGTTCGCTCAGGCCGAAGCCAGCGATTTTCTTGCCCGCCAAGGCAGGAGCAAGGAAGCGCTCTTTCTGCGATGGCGTTCCTGCTTTCCAAATAGGCCAGATACCCAGGTGGGTATGAGCCGACCAGGTTGATGCAAAAGCTTGCGATAGATAACTCAATTCCTCGCGCACGATGCAATCGCTTATCTTGTCCAGCCCGCTTCCGCCATCGGCTTCGGGGTAGCGTACCCCCAACAGACCTAACTCGCCCCATCGTTCGAAAATGTGTTTTGGAAAGGTTTCTTGCTCTTCCGCCTCGAAAACCAGGGGGGCGAGCTCATCTCGGCAAAGGCGCTGGACTGTGCTCCTGACCGATTCGTGCTCATTGGAAAAACTAAAGTTCAAACTCACAGCTCACTCCTGTACAGGTCGCCATTACTTGGCTAGTTGGCGGACAATAAGTGTTCCCCGCTTTCTTTTGATTCTTTATGGAGAATAATATTCCCACATAAAAATATAATATCAATGGCGTCTTAGGCCGTCAATCGATAAAAGATTCGGTCTACGGTTGGTTTTTGCTAGAACCAGTTTGGGCTTGACAAGGGTAACTTTCCAGACATAGACTTAATTCTGTAGTGAGATTTTTATTTCATATAAAGAATAATTAGGAGACAGCATGAAAATCTGGAATGCCTTTTTGAGGCCGCCGCTTAGTTGTGCCGGCATTGTTGTCGCTGGTGTTTTGTCGACGGCGGTGACACCCGCGTTGTCACAGAGCTACCCGGTCAAACCTATAGAAATTATTGTTGCCTCTTCGGCGGGCGGGATTCTTGACACGATTGGCCGTACGGCCGCTCATGGGTTAGGGCGACTAGGGCAGACCGCTGTAGTGAAGAATATGCCTGGGGGTGGAGGTACTATTGGCACGGCTGCGGTCGCTCGAGCGGCTAGTGATGGTTACACCTTAGGCGCTGTGGCGACCAGTCATGCCATCAATCCCAGCGTCTACTCAAAGCTGTCGTACGACACCGAGCGCGACTTCACCAATATCTCTCAAATGGTCGAGCTAACCAATTTTTTGGTTGTGAATCCTTCGGTGCCGGCATCGAATCTGAAGGAGTTCATCGCGCTTGCCAAGGCTAAGCCTGGAACGTTGACATACGGATCTGCTGGTGTCGGACAATCTAACCATCTTGCCGGTGAATTGTTGCAGCAAGAGGCCGGCATAAAAATGATACATGTGCCTTACAGGGGGAGCGCGCAGTCGCTTACCGATGTAATTGGAGGTTCGGTTTCTTCGATGTTCGTTGATGCGCTTTCAGCAGAGCCATTCGTAAAGTCAGGTAAGTTGAAGCTTATTGCAATTACAGGACTGACCCGTTCTCCTGCTTATCCTGATTACCCGACATTGAACGAATCAGGCCTGCCAGGTTTTAATGGCAACTCGTGGCTGGGTCTTGTTGGTCCTGCGGGATTGCCGAAAGACGTGGTTGAAAAAATCAGCACAGCTGTGCAAAAGGAATTCAATGATCCTGAAGTACGCAAGCGCTTGATTGCTCAGGGCGTCATATCAGTAGCCTCGACGCCTAAGGAATATGACCAGTTTGTTGCCAGTGAACTGAAGCGGTGGGCGACTGTGATCAAGCTAGGTGGCGTTAAGGTTGACTAATAAGACTATGGACATTCATACAACCACGGTGCCAGGGCCGTTTGCACTGCAGTCAGGACGGTCACCAGCGATGCGGGCTGCTTCAGTTCTCGAGGCGCGTAGCATTGCGATCGTTGGCGCTTCGGCCGATCCGACGAAGATCTCGGGACGCCCCCTTGCTTATATGCTATCGCGGGGCTTTGCAGGTAAGTTGTTTCCTGTCAATCCTGCACGCAGTGAGGTTCAGGGCCTCAAAAGCTATCCATCGCTAGGCGCAATTGGAGAGCCGGTAGACTTGGCGATTATTGGCACGCCGGCAGAGCAGGTCCAAGGTGTTATCGAAGAAGGCATAGCGGCTGGCGTAAAAGCTTTTGTCGTGTTTTCTTCTGGCTTTTCCGAGGCCAGCGCCGAGGGTGCTGAGTTGCAGTCCCGGCTCGCCAAGCTTGCCCAGGTTAACGACATCACCATAATGGGGCCGAATTGCCTTGGGGTAGCCAACAGTTCGACCGGCCTTATTGCATCGTTTACAACTGCACTGGAAGAGACCCCGCTTAAGAAAGGCGGTTTTTCCCTGGTAAGCCAAAGCGGAGCATTGGGGGCTTACTGGCTGGATATCTGTCTACGCTCGGATCTTGGCTTCAGCAAATGGATTACTACTGGCAATGAGTGCGATCTGGATGCGGCCTCCGCCATCGAGTATTTGATCGACGATGCCGAGACAAAAGTAATTGGCCTATATCTAGAGGACGTGCGTGACACCGTAAGGTTTCGCCAGGCGCTTCAACGTGCCGCGGTTGCCGGCAAGCCGGTCATTGCCATCAAGGCTGGCCGTTCGCAGGCTGGAGCGGCTGCGGCTGCTTCGCACACAGGTGCGCTGGCCGGCAATGATGTCATGTATGACGCCTGCCTGCGGCAGCATGGCGCTTTGCGTGTCGACTCGCTGGGCCAGATGATAGACGCCGCCCGTCTATTCCTGTTTGACAGTGTCCCACAAGGCCCCAGGGTTGCCATCATGTCGGTGTCCGGTGGCGCAGGCGTGATGATCGCCGACGAGGCCGAAGCACTGGGCTTGCAGATCCCGCCGCTTGCTTCAGATACGATTAGTGCTCTTGCTCCGGTTCTTCCGGTTTTCGTCAAGGCCGCCAATCCACTCGACCTGACAGGCAATGTCGTTCAGGATACGGATAGTATTTCCAAGGCTCTCGCTGCGGTCTCAGCGGACCCAGGCAACGATGTCATAGTCTTGTTTGTTGGCCTGATGCACAGTATTGCCAGTGCCTTTACCGATGCCATTGCGCAGGCCCGCCAGACTATGCATCGGCCCATTGTGGTGATCTGGATAGGTGCAAAGGAAGAGTCTGTCGCCATTCTGGAGAAGGCCCGCATTCCGGTATTCCGCGATATACCGCAGGGCATTTCGGCCCTGGCGGCCGCTGTACGTATCAAGGCCTTGCAGACGGCGGCGCGTGGTGCGCCAGCATCATTGCAGAAAAGCCTGCCGCCTGTGACGACATTGAACGTCTTGACGGAGTGGGATGGCAAGCAGTTGTTGCGACAAATAGGAATTGCCGAAGTCCCTGTGGGTGTGTTGTTGGGCAATGAGGATGTTATTGACGGCCTGCCGGCGCCGCTGACCTACCCGGTTGTGGCGAAGCTCCAGGCGACCGAATTACAGCACAAGAGCGATGTCGGGGGCGTGATCCTGAACATATCCGACGATGCTGCTTTGCGAGTAGCGGTTGCCCGGCTGCGGCAAATAGCGGAAGACAAAGGCATTCAGGCTCAGGGTGTATTGCTGGAGTCGATGCAAGCTTTCGATCACGAGCTATTGCTGGGGCTGCGCCGCGATCCGAAGTTCGGTCCTGCGCTTACGCTGGGCCGCGGTGGTGTCGAAGTCGAATTGGATTCCGACGTTGTCACCCGATTGCTGCCTCTGGACGCCTTGCAGATTGAAGCGATGATCCGCTCCCTGAGAACCGCGCGCTTATTAGACGGATTCCGTGGCCGGCCTGCTGCGGATATCGCTGAGGTTGCGCTGCGCATTGCTGCGCTTTGCAAAGGCTTTGCCGAGAAGCCCGAGCTTGCTGAGATTGAAATCAATCCGTTGGCGATCAGAGGCAGCCAAGTGTGGGTGCTTGATGCATTGGTGAGCAGGGCCGAGTCATGACAGACAGCATACTTGTTGAGGATAGGGATGGGATTCGCCACATTACGCTGAGCAGGGCTCAAAGGGGGAATGCGTTGACTGCCGCGATGCTCGTGAGCATTGCGCGTGCTGTAAAAGGCGTTTCCATTGCGCAGACTGGTTTGATCCTGCTGCGCAGCACCTCCGCAAAGGTGTTCTGTGCAGGCGGTGACATTGACGAATTCTTACAGGGGCCGAAGCAGCTGGCGACACAAGGGGCTGCGCTTAAAGAGGCCATGCTTGCCTTGTCTCAGTGCCCAGTACCGGTACTGGCAATAGCAGCCGGCAAGGCGGCAGGGGCGGGAGTTATTCTTCTTGCCATGACGGATATAGTGATTGCTGCCGAGAACTTGTCCCTGTCATGTCCAGAGATCGCTTTCAACATGTACCCTGTTATTGTTCAGGCGGCTCTGGAAACCAAAATTTCAAGCGCACAGGCAAGGCAGTTGTGTATTAGCGGTCAACCGTTGGATGCAAAAGCTGCTCAGGGCTTGGGGCTGGTTACGGATATATTTACCACGCAGGATTTTGACAGCTACGCCCAGCAACGGCTGGAGTTCTATACAAAGCGGCGTGAAGCGCTGTTGATAGCGCGTAAGGCCCGATTGTTGACTGATTCTCCGGCAAGCGCATTACAGCAGCTTGATATGCTGGAACCTTTAATGCACGAAAACTTTGACAGGCCAGGAGTGCAAGAATCCATACGTAAATATTTGGCGGACCTGCGCGCAACGCGAGCGGCCTGAGCGTGAAAAGTGAATCAATCTATTTTCTGTAGTTTCCCAATTGAGGATGGATATCTGTAGTCAGGATGGAAATAGAGTCATGTACTGAGCGCTTTGCTCGGTATCGCCCGCTCCTAATTGATTTTGATATTTGCTTTTTGGATGACGTATTTCCATTTAGCGGTTTCGGCCTTGATCTGCTGACTAAAGGCGCTGGATGATGTTGGGTTGGCTGTAACGCCAAGGCTGGTTAGCTTCTCACGCATTGCGGGTTCGTTCAAGACTCTTTGGATAGTTTCGGATAAATGAGCCACGATTGCGGGTGGGGTCTGAGCTGGGGCGAGAAGCCCATACCAGCCTATGGCTTCGAAGCCGGGCATGCCGGACTGGGAGATTGTAGGGACATTTGGCAATGCCTCAGAGCGTTCGAGCGTTCCTATTCCCAGGGGTAACAAGCGCTGAGCGCGGATTAGCGGCATGACGGACGCTAGCGATGAAAAGGCAATATCCACTTGTCCGCCGACCACGTCGGTATTGGCAGGGCCTTCGCCTTTGTAGGGAACATGCAGTACCTGGATGTCGCTTTCTTTCTTGAATAGCTCCATGGTTAGGTGCGATGTGGTGGCATTGCCGGCTGAAGCATAAGAAAGAGTGTTTGGCTTTTCTTTGGCCAAGCTTACAAAGTCGTCTACTGATTTTATGTGCTTGCCTGGACTGGTTACCAGCACCATGGGGAAAGTGCCTAAACCTGCTACCGGCATGAAGTCACGTAGTGTGTCATAGGGCAGACTTTCATATAGGCTGGCATTGACAGCTGCTACACCTTGATAGGCCAGTATTAGTGTGTAGCCATCCGGCACGGCCTTCGCTGCTGCTTCCATACCGATGATGCCGCCGGCGCCTGGACGATTATCTACGATTACGGGTTGTTTCAACTGTTCTGCTAGTCCGGCGGCGACTAGACGCGCCAGAGTGTCGGTGAGACCTCCCACCGCAATAGGAGCAATGATACGTATAGGTTTTTCAGGATAGGAGGTGGCTGCAGTTGGCCCGGCCAAGCTCAGTGACAGCAGTAAGCCAGAGAGTGCGAGTTTGCTTTTTAAGCTCATTTTTGTCCCTTTGTAATTAATGTCAACGTCCGTCTCATGACTTACGCTTTCTTGGATAAGTGCCCATGGTCTTGGTGACGACTTCAAGCATGATTTCGTTTGCGCTGCCGCTGATGGCAATCTGGCGGATATTCCTGTGGGCGTGTGTAAAGTCCAGTTTTATTCATATATCGTCAAAAACAGTTCCGCCGCGTCGATGTCGTGGGGCACTTACTTGAAGGGCGTAGTAGTAGATCAGCTTGTTCTTTATGAAGAATAAAATTTTTTATAAAAAATATAATAACGTTGTCACAAGGAGCCGTCAATCTGCAAAATTATGAATTTTGAACACTGTAAAAAATCTGGATAAAGACCTTGACCCAGCTAAACTAGTCAATTAGTATTCTCTATGGAGTTAATGATTCTACATAAAGAATATAAGGAGGGGGCATGTTCAAAAATATTCGTTTGAAATTTTTGCTTTTTAGCTTATCCAGTGTTTTTTTTGTATCTAATGCGACGGCAAAATATCCTGACCGGCCCGTGACTATCGTAGTGCCTTACTCTGCGGGTGGAACTTCGGATATTCTTGCTCGAGGCCTGGGCAAGGCACTGTCAGAGCGTTGGAAGGTTCCAGTTATCGTGAGCAATCGATCCGGAGCCGGAGGTTCTATCGGAACCGAAGTTGTTGTTCGTAGCGACCCAAGCGGATATACATTGCTGCTACATAGTGGCGCTATTGCAATGGAAATAGGAGCTAAAAAGAAAACTCCGTACGATGCTCAGAAGGACTTGAAACCTATTTCTATGGCCGTAATAGGTCCGTTTGCTGTGTTAGCTAGTTTAAAGTCCGGCATTAATAGCCTGGAGCAGCTTGTCTCTATGGCAGCGGAAAACCCTGGAAAGCTAAACTTCGGCACACCAGGAGTTGGAAGTTCAATTCATTTATCAACTGAGTTGCTCATGGTACGAGCTGGTATTCAAGCCGTCCATGTTCCGTTCCAAGGCGCCTCACCGGCATTGGCTGCGTTAGCGGCTGGTGACATTGATTTTGTGTTGGATCCGCTGGCGACGGCTAAGCCTCTTTCTGAAAATGGGCGAGTTAAAGCTCTTGCCATAACTACGTCCGATCGCAGTAAGTTTTGGCCAGAGCTTCCTGTAGTTCGGGAAGCTGGTGTGAGTAATTACGATACGGGCGTATGGTACGGCTTGTTTGCCCCTGCAAAGATCCCAGATGAAATAGCGACACGTATTCAGGCGGACCTAGCAGAGGTGGTGCGGCAACCAGAACTGGCGAAATGGTTGGGGACGATCGGCTTGGAGCCTGTGGCCAGTACACCTACGCAATTTGCCAAACAATTTGACGCTGAAATAACCCAATGGGGTGACTTGGTGTCGCAAGCAGGGCTAAGGCTGGATTAACGATTGACACCTCGTCATAGGGTGGCAGTTGTGTATTGAAGTGGCCTGTCCAAATGCATGGCAACATGTTTACCGAAAATACACAGTAGCCGCAACTAAGAACACTTTAATTTTTTGGTTTGGATCCTGACATGAATGATTTTGTTCTTCGTGAGCGCTACGGTGCTACTTTGGTTATCAGCATTAATCGTCCTGACCGCCTCAATGCATTTGATTTGGAGGTGCGTCATGCTTTGGGGCAGGCAATTATTGACGCGCGTGATGATGATACTGTCCAAGCGATCATTATTACGGGTACGCAAGGGGTATTTAGCGCTGGGGGGGATTTGAAAGCTCTTTCTGAAGAGAAACGACCTGTCTTTAAGGACCGTGAGCGAATACGGCGTTTACATCCGTGGTTTCGTGAACTGGTCAATCTTGAAAAGCCGGTAATCGCTGCAGTTGATGGCCCCGCCTTCGGAGGAGGCCTGAACCTCGCGCTTGCCTGTGACTTTATTATTGGAACATCACGATCTCGTTACTGTGCTGTATTTGCTCGGCTTGGTATGGTTCCTGATCTTGGAGGGCTCTTTCTTCTACCCCGAATTGTTGGTCTACAACGAGCAAAAGATCTGGTGTTCTCTGCACGGGAGTTTGATGCCTATGAAGCTCTTCGGTTGGGTATTCTATTTCGCATAGTAGAACCAGATTGTTTGCTAGAAAACGCTTTGGCATTGGCTGAGCGGTATCACCAGGCTTCCACTATTGGGTTTGGTATGTCGAAAAATATTTTGAACCGATCATTTAATTTGGATCAGGACACGCTGGCTGAGTTGGAGTCATACGCTCAGGCCGTAGCATTGCATACTCCCTATCATGATGCAGCTGTAGCTAATTTTCTGAATAAACGGCCGCTGCTCTTTCCGGGAGATATAAAGCCATGAGTATGCTCGGTCAAGCGCTTTCAGGTGTCAAAGTTCTCGATTTTAGTCAAGGTATTGCGGGTCCTCATGGGGCTTGCTTATTGGCTGAGATGGGAGCCCAGGTGATAAAAATTGAACCCCCTTCGGGCGATTGGCTACGCGGACTCGGTGTCAAGCGTGGTGGGTCAAGCGTGCTTTTTGGTATTTTTAATCGTGGCAAACAAGGGGTGTCTCTTGATTTAAAGGACGAGGTGTCCCGTGAAGCTGCGCGCATTTTAATTGCTGACGCCGATGTCTTGATTGAAAGTAATCGGCCGGGAGTTATGAGACGCTTGGGTTTGGATTATGCCTCCTTGCTGGAAGTAAATCCAAAGTTGATTTATGTGTCAGTTACTGGTTTCGGTCAAGAGGGGCCTTACATTGATCGTCCAGCTACTGACGCCGCAATACAAGCCTATACAGGTTTCTCGTTTGCCGCCAGCGACATGCTTGAGCCCATCCGCGTTCGGGTGTCTTTAGTCGATATCATTACAGGAATATATGTAAGTCAGGCAACGTTGGGTGCATTGTTCCAAAGGGTGCGTAGTGGAAAGGGCCAGTATCTGGACATAAGCCTAATGCATAGTATTACTGCGGTGCAGGGTTATAAGTATGCTGAGCATGAACTTACTGGCGGCACACTGCGGAAAGAATTGTTTGCCGCAATCGGTATGTATAGTACGGCCGATGGGCATATAGCGCTTAGCGCGATGCGTGAACAGCAAGTGTTGGATTTGATTTCGGTTATTCATCGTGATGATATCTTGCTCGATGGGCGATTTGCTACTGCGGAAGCGCGTTTTCAGAATCAAGATGCTTTACGCCAGGTTATATCAGAACGCTTGGCGAGCGAAAAAACCGGGTATTGGCTTCCTCGTATGCAGGAATTTGACATTATTTGCCAAGAGGTGCTTACGTACTCAGCCTACCGGGATGATCCTCATGTTCTGGCACGGCAATTATTTCAATCCGCGGATTTAGATGATATTGGCCATCTTCATACTGTGCGTATGCCAGGCCTTTTGGCATCAGAAGCATTGCAAAGCCCGCCGCCCAAGGTGGGTCAGCATACAGTAGAAATACTAAAGAACGCAGGCTTGGATTCGAAGAAGCTTGCAGCCGTTCTTAATGCCGCTGCATGACGTAATAGAATAGAAGCGCTCCGAGCATGAAGCCATTATAGAAAAGGCACGCGGTACGCAACATAGTGACCTTTGCTTGCGGAGGTAGGTACTCACGTGATTGGCTTGTGCTTGTGCTTGTGCGTGCCACTGTGCCACAATTTACGTATCTTCCAATTCAGAAAAACTTTCTATTGTACGAATGGCAACAATACCTACTTCCGAAAAACTGGTTGGAGCACTGGTCGGTGGCTTAAGCGTGCTTCGCTATTTAAGCGCCGCTCCGACTGGTGTCGGCGTCACGCGCATCGCGCGCGATCTTCAACTCAACTCCAGTACCTGCTACAACTTTCTGAAGACGCTGGTGCATGAGCGCTTGGTTTCTTTCGACGAAACCAACAAAACCTATTCGATCGCTCTCGGGCTGGTTGAATTGGCGAAAGGCGTGTTGGAGCAGGGGGCCTACGTGCGCCTGATTCATCCGCATCTGGAGGAAATTGCTGCGCGGCATCGTGTTACTGCTACGCTTTGGCACAGCTCCAGCAATGAACGTGTTGTGCTTGTGGATCGTGCCGAAAGCGACAGTTCGGTACGAGTACACATGAGTATTGGGCAGCGCTTGCCTATGTATATAGCGGCCTTGGGTCGATGCATGGCTGTTCATTCAGGGCTGGAGCCGGCTGAGCTGGAAAAGCGCTTCGATGCACTTCGTTGGGATGATAAGCCTCCTTTTGCGGAATACATGGCGGGTGTCAAAGAGGTTGAAAAGTGTGGCTATGCAACTGACTCAGGCAATTATGTAAAAGGCGTGAGCACGGTATCTGCGGCTGTACTCGACTCGACTGGCAAGGCGGTGATGGCTATTAGTGCTGTTGGGTTTAGCGCGCAGTTGAATCGAACGGCGCTTAAGAGCCTTGGTGAAGATTTGCGGGATCGGGCAGCGGAAGTGACACGGGCGTTATCGGGAGGTGTGAGCGCCGCTAGATCGAGCACCTGATAACTCTTCCGCACTATAGGAAAAAATGCCGGACGGCTTATTTCGTCCGGCATTTTTGTTTTTTTTTCCAGGGTTTCTTGTCTTGAAAATCTGCCGGTTCTAGGATATATCTACTGTTCAGTAGAAAGTCTAACCAATAGGTTAGATTTTCTCCGCTTATCAAAATACTTACAAGGAAGGGGCAATATGATCATGCAAGGCCGTTATGAGTTTCTAGCGCAAGACCGCATCGTATATGGCGTGCCAGCAGCTGAGGCAGTAAAGGAAGCCGCTGTGCAGATGGACGCAAGGCGTGTCTTTCTGGTTACCAGTAAAACCTTGAGCCGTAAGACGGATGTCATAGACAGGATACGGTTGGCTTTAGGTGAGCGTTATTGCGGTTTATTCGATGAGTGTGTGGCTCATGTTCCTCGTGAAAGTGTATTGCGGGCAGCGGCCGCAGTGCGAAGTGCCGATCCAGATTTGATTGTCACGGTAGGAGGAGGTACTCCGGTCGATACGGTTAAGGTTTTGTTGCTGTGTCTTGCTCAGGATGTTACGTCCGAGGATGGGTTAGACGAGTACAGAATTCGCGTGCTTGAGGACGGCTCAAGGAGCATCCCGTCAGTGGGGAAACCGCCGATACGGCAAATTGTGGTTCCCACTACGCTTTCGGGGGCGGAGTTCAGTAATCTGGGCGGCTGTTCCGACCCGGTCAGGCAGGTCAAGGATCTCTATACGGGTCGTGAGATTGGCGCCCAGATCGTCATTTTGGACCCCCAGGTAACGGTGTACACACCCGAATGGCTATGGTTGTCCACGGGCATTCGGGCAGTCGATCACGCGGTGGAAACCGTTTGCTCGCGAAAACCGCAGCCTTTTACTGATGCAACCTGTTTGCATGGACTAAAAATGCTTAGTGAATCGCTGCGGCACACTAAACGACAACCTGACGACCTTGACGCAAGGCTGCAGAGCCAGCTTGGAGTTTGGCTTGCTTCGACCGGACTGGGGAGGGTTGAGTGGGGTGCGAGCCACGGTATAGGCCACCAATTGGGTGCAGTGGCTGATGTGCCGCACGGCTATACCTCATGTGTGCTCTTGCATAATGTGTTGCGCTATAACAGGCCGGCAAACGGTGATCGTCAGGCAATGATCAGTCAGGCACTGGGCAAGCCAGATGAGGAAGCCGCGGATTTGATCGAAGGCTTGGTGCGTGGGCTCGGCATGCCTGCGCGATTGCAAGATGTTGGTGTCAAGCGTGAGCATTTTTTGGCAATTGCCAATGGCGGCATGCAGAACATGATGGTGCGTAGCAACCCGCGTACCATCTCAGGCCCTCAGGACATCATCGAAATTCTTGAACAAGCCATGTGATTTGGCGGCTTAAGGTAGGTTTTCCATAGAGATTGGCAGATGATTGACACAGATTGAGCTTTCATTTATATTTTGCTAACCGTCCGTTTAGTAAATTAACTATCTAGATTGTTTTATTGAAAAATGGACTATTCAAGATGCATCAAATCGATCTGACGAGGGAGGCAAGGGTGGCCACTGCCAATAAAGAAGAACTGCTCGATATTTATAGCCGGATGCTTCGTATCCGGCTGGTTGAGTTGCGGCTGGGACGTCTGTTTGCCGATGGCGAAGTGCCTGGCTTCATTCACTTGAGTATCGGTCAAGAGGCTGTGGCGACGGCAATGGGTTGTGTGTTGCGGTCCGATGACACCGTTGCCTCGACTCACCGAGGCCATGGTCATGCGCTTGCCAAGGGAATTGATATTGAAGAATTCTTCTTGGAACTGATGGCGCGCGAAGAGGGTATATGCAAGGGGCGTGGAGGTTCCATGCACGTGGCCAATATGTCTATCGGGATGCTGGGCGCTAACGCCATTGTGGGGGCCAGCATCCCTATCGCGTTGGGCAGTGCGCTGGCACATCAGGTCAAGAAGACCGACGCTGTTGCGGTGGCATTCTTCGGCGACGGGGCGATGGCCGAAGGGGTGTTTCACGAAAGCCTGAACTTGGCGTCGTTATGGAACCTGCCCTTGCTGTTCGTGTGCGAAAACAATGGTTGGGCCGAGTTCTCGCCGACCCATAAGCAGTTTGTGGCACCGCTGGATAAGCTTTCCGCTGCATTTTCCATTCCCCATAACAAGATCAACGGCAATGATGTGCTGCAAGTCGTCGATGCCGCACGTAACGCTGTCGACCAGATTCGGGCAGGCAAAGGTCCCCAAGTGCTCGAGTGCATGACTCACCGTTGGCGCGGACACTATGAGGGTGATCCGCAGAAGTATCGACCCAGCGAAGAGGTCGCTGGCTTGAGCGACCACGATCCAGTGAGCCATTTTGAAACAGTGCTTCGCGAGAGGGGCTTTAGCGAAGCAGAGCTGAAGGAAGCGCGCGACGCCATCGATTTGCAGGTTGAGCAGGCTGTCAGCCGCGCCCGCCAAGGGCGCAATCCGAAGTGGCAGACCGCTCGTGAAGACGTTTATACCAAAGTAGAGGTTTCCTGATATGGCTGAGCTGCGTTTTGCCCATGCGATTAACCGCGCCTTAGCGGAGTGCATGGAAGAAGATCCCACCGTATTTCTATTCGGCGAGGATATCGCCGAAGCGGGTGGGCCGTTCGGCGTCACACGTGGGCTGCACGAACGATTCGGCCAGGACCGGATTCGCGATACCCCCATTTCCGAAGCCGCCATGGCAAACGCCGCAGTTGGTGCGGCCTTGACGGGACTTAAACCGGTTCTGGAAATTATGTTCATGGATTTCATGACCTTGACCATGGATGCGTTGGTCAATCAGGCTGCGAAAGCCCGCTTCATGTTTGGGGGGCAGACTAGTGTGCCGATGGTGGTGCGCACTCCGCATGGCGGTGGCATCAGTGCCGGTCCTCAGCATTCCCAATGCCTGGAGGCTTGGTTTGCTCATATACCAGGCCTGAAGGTGATCTGCCCAAGCAATCCGGCCGATGCCTATGGTTTGCTTAAGTCCGCCATTTACGATTCCGACCCGGTGGTGTTTGTCGAGAACAAGGCGCTGTATGCCATGAAGGGTGAGGTGCCCGACGACGCCGGCCCTATTCCTATCGGTAAGGCGCGCCTGGTGCGTCAGGGCACGGATGTCACAGTTGTTAGCTATGGGGCGACGGTACAGCGAGTTGAACGAGCCGCGAAAACGCTGGCGAATGAAGGTATAGAAATTGAGGTGCTGGACTTGCGCAGCATCCAGCCCTGGGACGAAGCTGCTGTGCTTGAGTCGCTCAAGCGTACGCACCGGCTGCTGATTGTGCATGAGGCGGTAGAGGCCTTTGGCGTGGGTGCCGAGATCGCCGCCCGCATGGCCAATATCGGCTTTGACGAACTGGACGCGCCCATTGTCCGTATTGGAGCCCCTTTCGTGCCCGTGCCATTCGCACCCATTCTGGAAGAGCAATACCAGCCACAAGCGGACGATGTCGTTGCCGCCGTCCGTGAATTATGCGCCTGATAAATGGAGACAACCATGACTGAACAAAGCATTCTTACCGAAGTCCGTAATCACGTAGGTCTTATTACCATTAACCGGCCAAAGTTGCATAACGCGCTCGATACGCCGACGCTCCTTGAGCTTGAGAAAACGCTAACGGTACTCGAGGCCGATGACCAGGTCCGAGTCATCGTCATTACGGGGGCTGGTGAGAAATCTTTTGTGGCGGGCGGGGATTTGGCGGAATTGAACTCGCGCCAGGGAATTGCCCACTATCAGGAGTTTGCCGAGGATATACATCGGGTCTTCCGCCGCTTTGAAGTCTGCGATAAGCCAACCATCGCCGCCGTCAACGGATGGGCGCTTGGCGGCGGTACAGAGCTTCTGTTGTCCCTGGATATGCGTATCCTTGCCGATACCGCCATGATTGCGCTTACCGAGATCAACCTGGGTTTGTTCCCCGGGGCTGGCGGCACGCAGCGCATTATCCGTCAGATATCTCCTTGCCTGGCCAAGGAAATGATGTTTACCGGGGATCGCATCAGCGCTGCCGATGCGGTTCGTATCGGTCTGGCTAATCGTGTAGTGCCTAAAGAGCAGCTTATGACAGAGGTCATGGCCTTGGCCGACAAAATAGCAAGCAAGTCGCCTTTGGTGCTTAAGTTGTTGAAACGGACTTTGCGCGATGGCGCGGATATGCCGCTTGCTACTGCTCTGGCCCATGAACAAGCCATGGTCAGCCTGGTGTTCGATACCAAGGACTCTCACGAAGGCATCGGCGCCTTCCTTGAAAAGCGCGAAGCACGCTTCACCGGACGTTAAGCCCATGAGCGAGCTCAATGATCTCTTGATGCCCAAGCTTGGCCTGACCATGACGGAGGGTTTGCTCGCCGAGTGGAGCGTAGCGTCCGGCGATAGCGTCAAGGCCGGCGATGCGCTGTTTATCGTTGAAACCGACAAGGTAGCCAACGAGATTCTGGCCGACGCCGATGGCGTCATGGGCGAGATTCTGGTTCAAGCGGGGGATACCGTTCCGGTAGGAGCGGTGGTTGCTCGCTGGACCGGCCCCGGCCAAGGCATCGGCAGCAATTCCTCGGCAGTTGTTGCACTAACGATTCAGTCGGCGCCACTCGCGGCTGAAGTTCAGGAAGATATCCTGCCTTACACGGCTGTGGTGGGCGCACGTGTCGTCGCCACTCCGTTTGCGCGTCGCCTGGCGCGCGAACACGGTATTGATCTTGGCTTGATAGCAGGTAGTGGACCGAGCGGCAGAATCAAGGCCGCCGATGTGCGTTTCGCTAGTAAGACGACGAGTTCAGCACCGGTCGAGCAATACTCGCATCAACACTCTGCGCCAGTGCCGACGTCGGTAGCACAGAGCCAGCCCGCCAGCGGCCTGGTTCAGGCAATGGCACGCCGTATGACCGAGGCCAAGCAGGTACCTCATTTTTATCTTTCTGCCGAGGCCGAAATCAGCGAGCTTCTGCTACTTCGCGAGCGCTTGAATGCTGAAGAGGGGGGGGCGAAACTGACACTGAATCATTTCATTATCGCTGCCGTAGCACGCGCGTTGGAAGGGATGCCGCAGCAAAATTGCATATGGAGCGATGGGCATGTCGTCCAGTTCAGCGGGATAGACATTGGCCTTGCGGTTTCTACCGATCGCGGATTGATGGCCCCCGTGCTGCATGACCTGGCTGGATGTTCGCTGGATGGCATTGCGGTGCGCTCTGGCGAGCTGATTGCCCGCGTACGTGAAGGCAAGGGTTTGCGCGAGGACATGAGCGGGGGAGCGATCACGATTTCCAACGCGGGCATGTTCAATGTCACCTATATGACGCCGATCATCAACCCGCCGCAGTCGGCCATTCTTGGTGTCGGCAGCATACGCGAGGTCTTTCGCCCTGATGCTGACGGCGCCCCGACTCTTAAGCGTGAAATGGGGTTGGTGCTGGCCGCGGATCATCGTTTGCACGATGGCGTCAGCGCATTGAAATTTCTTAATTACGTCATTGATCTGTTGCAAGCCCCTTATCGGCTTCTGCGTAGCAACACCGCCTTCAAAGGATAAGAATTCATGGATTTCTCGCTTTCAGACGAACAGAAGTTAATGATTGAGGCCGCCCGCAGAGTGGGCGAAGAGTTTGGCCTTGAGTATTGGGCCGAACGGGATCGCAAGGAAGAGTTTCCTAATGAGTGCTGGCAAGCGATATGCGATGCCGGCTTGGCTGGTGCCGCGCTTCCCGATGAGCACGGTGGATCGGGGCTGGGCATGCTTGAGCTGGCATTGATTGTTGAAGAGTTGGCGGCGGCGGGGGCTGGCTCGACCCTTGGCCAGTTGTTCATGATTAATCCGATTTTCGGCGGTGTGCCAATTTCCAAGTTTGGCAGCGACAAGATGAAGCGCGAATTACTGCCAGCATTGACGGAAGGCAGAATTAATTTCTGCATGGCTCTGACCGAACCGGATGCGGGCACGAATACCCTGGCGCTGAAAAGTTTTGCCGAAGCGGCTGATGAGGGAGGGTGGCGCCTGAATGGTCAGAAAATCTGGATTACCGCAGTGGATGCCGCCCAAAAAATGCTGGTTGTTGCGCGCACAAAGAAGCCGGGGGAAGTCACCAAGCACAGCGATGGCATCTCGATGTTCATGATAGACGTCGAGCGCGAAGGCCTGACCTATGCGCCCATTGAAAAGGCGGGGACACGAACCCTGAGCGCCTGCTCGGTGTTTTTCGATAATGTCCGCATTGAGCAGGACGAGCTGATAGGCACGTTGGATAAGGGGTTTCGCGAACTGCTGGATGTGCTTAATACCGAACGTATTGTGACGACGGCGTCATTGGTGGGCGCCGGTCGTCTGGCTGAGCGTTTGGCTGTGCAGTATGCGAATGAGCGCAAAGTATTTGGCGGTAAGCCCATCAGCTCGTATCAGGGGCTGCAATTTCCTTTGGCGCAGTCGCACGCTGAACTGCAGTGCGCCCGCTTGATGAACTTGAAGGCGGCTACCTTGTGTGATTCGGGCCAGCCCTATGGTACGGAAGCTAACGTGGCCAAGCTCATTGGTTCGCAGGCAGCGACCCACGCGATCGAGCGGAGCATGCAAACGATGGGCGGCATGGGCTATGCACGCGAGTTTCATGTGGAGCGCTTGTGGCGCGACGCCCGCCTGTTTAAGTTTGCTCCAGTATCCGAAGAAATGATTCTCAACTATATCGCCATCCACGATCTTGGCATGCCGAAGTCATATTAAGATGCGCCGGCCCGTAATGGCGTAGAGAATGGCTGTTTGTATAAAGAGCTGATATATAAAGGAGACCCTGAACCATGCTGAACCTGAGCGCATCGATCGCGTACCACGCTCGCCAGGCACCTGAGCGAACTGCCATCATCTATCGCGATGAAGCTATCAGCTATGGTGATTTTTATGACCGCATCTGTCGTGCGGCTGCCCTGTTGCAAGCACATGGCGTAGGGAAAAACGATGTGGTGGCGCTCTTTATGAAGAACAGTGCGGCATTCTTGGAAATTGCCTTCGCTGTCAGTTATCTTGGCGCCATATTTTTACCGGTCAATTACCGGCTGGCCGCGCCGGAAGCAGACTACATATTGGGCGATGCGCAGGCGAAGCTATTGTTCGTAGACGAAGAGTTCACCAGCATACGGGAGCTGGATATTCCCAAGCTGGTGCTTGATGCGCAAGCACAGGCGGATTCTCGATATTTGGGGCGCAGCGGCTTGGCCATTCCCGAACTCAATGCCGCCACCGAGTCCGATCTCGTCCGGCTGATGTATACCTCGGGAACAACATCGCGGCCAAAAGGCGTGATGCATTCCTACGGCAATATTTATTGGAAGTCGATCGATCACGTTATTGCACTCAGCCTTACGCGTGAAGAGCGCCTCTTGGTGGTCGGCCCTCTCTATCATGTCGGTGCTTTTGATTTGCCTGGTATTGCCGTGCTCTGGGTCGGCGGTGCGCTTTGTATTCATCGGGAATTCGACCCGGTGGCGACTTTGGCATCGATTGAGCGCTACAAGCTTACCAGCGGTTGGATGGCGCCTGTCATGTTAAGCCGCACCCTGGCAATTGAAAGCCCCGAGCGCTTTGATCTGAACACCTTCCGCTGGTGCATAGCGGGAGGTGAAAAAACGCCTGAGTCGCGTATTCGCGATTTCACTCGTGTCTTTACCGCTGGCCGTTTCATTGACGGTTTTGGAATGACCGAAACCTGTAGTGGCGACACGTTGATGGAAGCCGGTATGGAAATCGAGAAGATCGGCTCGACCGGCCGCGCTCTGGCTCATGTGGAAATACGTATTGCCGATGATCAGGGCAACGCCTTGCCGCCGAATACGAAGGGTGAAATTTGTATCCGAGGACCCAAGGTCACCAAAGGCTATTGGAATGCGCCCCAAAAAACAGAGGAGTCTTTTTACGACGGCTGGTTGCGTAGCGGCGATGTTGGTTATTTGGATGAGGATGGCTTTTTGTTCGTCACCGATCGCACCAAAGACATGATTCTTACCGGTGCCGAGAATGTGGCTTCCTGCGAAGTCGAGGCCGTGCTGTACGAGTTGCCGCAAGTTGCCGAGGCCGCTGTGATCGGTGTTCCCGACGAGCGTTGGGGGGAAAGAGTCGTAGCGGTAGTGGTGCTGAAGCCGGACGCGGATCTGTCTTTGAAGGAGATCGACCTGTATTGCCGCAAGCACCTGGCCAGTTTCAAAGTACCCAAAGAGCTGCAGATCGTTTCTGAGCTTCCGCGCAATCCGTCCGGGAAAGTCCTCAAGCGCGTATTGCGCCAGGAATACAAGGCCTGATTGGTGACGCTTCGAGACAACACTCAATAAAGAAACATCCAGGAGAAGAGACTATGAGTTTGGCAAGGACCTTTGCAGAGTTTGTCGTTGGACTTGGCATGGGCACTATCCCTGATCAGGTGATTGAAAAGACCAGGGCCTGTGTGCTCAACGGTTATGGCATTGCGCTGGGATCTCATACTACCCCGTTCTTTTCTGTAGCTGCGCGCGCCGTGCTGGCTGTCGACGGTGAACGGGAGTCAGGCCCTACTTTGCTGGGCGATGGCCGCAAGAGTACGGTTGCGGGTGCTGCGTTGGCCAATTCGGCGCTGTTCCATGGCCGAGCACAAGAGGACACCTGCGGCGTGGCTCATTTCGGCGCCATTTTGCTTCCACTCTTGACTGCCATGATCGAAAACGACGAAGGTCGCATCGAGGACCTGCTGCCGGCGTTGATTGCTGGATATGAGGTCGGCGGTGCGCTGGAATCGGCATACTCACCACAGACTACGGCTGCCGGCCTGCGTGCTTCACCCTTGTACGGAACAATTGCCGCGGCTGCCGCCGCGGCAAAGATGTGGGGTCTGACGGTAGAGCAGACTGCAGCGGCGATTTCCAATGCCGCTTCATTTACAGGCGGCATTTTGCAGTCTTTCGGCGACGGCACGGACGAGTGGCGCTATCAAGTTGGCATGGCGGGGCGCAACGGCTTGACAGCTGCCGCTCTGGCCGCTCAGGGGTCGATTTCCGCCGCCAATGCTTTCGAGGGTGGTAGCGGTTTTGTACGAGCTTATGTTCGCACTGACTGCGATGTTCAGGCAATCGCCGGAAAGCTTGGCAAGGAATGGTCAGTCTTGAAGGTGACTTTCAAGCCCTATCCTGTTTGTGCGCTGAACCAGACTCCGGTAAGAGCAGCCCTGATGCTTCGGGAGCAATTGGGCGACCAGGCCGGCGCGGTCAAGTCGTTACGGATATATTTGAACCCCACCGTGGTGGGTTACGCAGGCATGAACTCGCAAGGGCCCTTTGCCAGCGTTTCCGGCACCTTGATGAGCATTCAGTTTTGCATCGCCACCACTTTGCTGCACGGCACGCCGACCATCGCACATATGACAGCTTTCAATGACGCGGGTGTAAACGATCTTATCCCGCGCGTGCAGCCAATCTCAGACAGCGCATTGGGTTTGCTGGCTTGCCGCATCGAAGCCGAGATTGACGGCGTTTCAGAACCGCTGACAGTGAATCTTCAAACCGATCACACAGAATACAGCTATGACCAGGCTGGCGTTTCGGCGTTGATTCGCCGAATTGGTGAAGAAACGGGCGTGGCGCCTGCCGCCTACGATCGCCTGGAAAAATTTGTGAACGCACTGCCGAAGGCAGAGCTGGCTGATGTTTTTGCCGCGTTCAAAGAAATCCAAAGGGCCCGTTAGCGGCCAGGATGGCGCCTCGAAGTTGGGGCAAATACGACGTAATAAATAAGAGTTCCGGAGGAGTACCTATGTTTTGGCATAAAAGTTCCACTAAAGCAGTTCTCGTGGCGGCTGCGGCGGCTGTTTTTGCATCAGGGTCGGTTTTGGCGGCCGACACGATAAAAATCGGCATGACATCCGCCCTTACAGGCCCATATAACGAATTCGGTGAAGGCAACCGACGCGCAGTTGAGTTGGCAGTAGAGCAATGGAACGCCAAGGGCGGGATCAACGGCAAGAAAATCGAGATTGCGCAGATGCTGGATGATCAGCTTAATCCTGATCGCGCCGTGCAGAATATGCGCAGCATTCTGGATAACAAGGAAATCGTCGGGATTATTGGTCCGGCGGGCAGCGGCCCGACCTTGGCTGTTATTGATATGGTTCAGGCCGATGGCAGGCCTTATATGAATCCGATCGCCCAGACACCTGTGGTGACCTATCCTGATGGCAAATCAGACCAGAACCCGCGGTCTAATGTCTTTTCCTTCGCGCTGCAAAATGATGTGGAAGCTGTCGCAATGGGCGAGTATCTGGCGAAACGCTTCAAGCGGGTGGGCATCATCCATGAGAGTACCGCTTATGGCGTGACCGGCGTAGATTACCTTACCTCTTCTATTGAAAGAAACGGCGGGCAAAAGCCCGTGGCTACCGATTCGTACAATCAAGGCGCTCAGGATATGACTGCCCAAGTGGCCCGGTTGAAACGGGCTAATGTGGATTCGATTGCCGCCATTGGGCTGGGCAAGGACCTGGCAGTGTTGCGCCGGACCATGGCGCGATTGAATCTCAATGTACCGCTGGTGGCCGCCAATGGCGCGCTGGGTCAGCCTTATCAGGAAGGTGCGGGTGAATTGACGGTTGGTACGTTGGGGACCATGATCGGCGCCTTTGGCAACCCGATGCGTCAGGCAACGGCAGATTTCGCACAGGCCTACAAAGCCAAATATGGCGCTGACCGTTGGTGGGGCAGCGATGCCGATAATCCCCAGCTGTTCATGGCGATTTCGGTTTCTAACGGATACGACGCTGCCAATACCTTATTCGAAGGTATTCGTATTGCGAACTCCACCGAACCCAAAGCCATCATCAAAGCCATCGAGTCGATCAAAGACTATCAGGGCGTAAACGCCGTCTATACCTTCTCGAAAGATCATCATCACGGTATCAAGACAGACGGCGTCAAGGTGTTCGAATACGTCAAACAAGGCGACAAGGTTAGGCTTCAGCCAATCGCTCAGTAATTGGGAGGTGAGACAGATTCGAGGTACGGACTTGAATCTGTCGTCATTGTCATTTTGTTGACGAGGGTGGTATGGATTTTTTTATACAAATGGTTGTGTCCGGGCTGAGCGTGGGCGCCGTCTACGCCTTGATCGGGCTGGGGCTGAATCTCACGTTCTGGACGACTCGAGTGCTCAACTTTGGGCAAGGGTCGGTCTTGATGGCTGGGGCGATGCTTACTGCTGTCATGGTCGCCGGTGGTGTCAATGTGTTCTTGGCTGTTGGCTTATCGCTCGTTGCCACAGCCATTATCCTCTGGGTCGTAGAGTTGGTCGGAGTGCGGCCTATGCTTCGCTTTTCCGGCAGCATGGGCTGGGTGGTTTCTACCTTGGGCACCGGTATTCTTCTACAGGGAATTGCGAGCTGGTTGTTTGGAACGCAGGCGGTTGCTTTTCCAGATGTGCTTTTCAGCAGTACGGACACTATCGAGTTTATGGGCGCGTATATATCCGTGCAATACATCGCAGTGTTTGTTATCAGCGTTCTTATCGTAGGCCTGATGGAGCTGTTCCTGCGATATTCCATTTGGGGTTACGGCGTGCGTGCGGTCGCTCATGATCGCGACCTGGCATCTCTCATGGGCATACCGGTTCGACGCGTAGTGGTCATGTCTTTCCTGGTCAGCGGTCTGCTGGCCGGCATTGCGGGCATTCTGGTGTCGCAAGTTTCCGGCACTGTCGATCCAAATTTTGGGCTTCATCTTTTGATTCTTGCCTTCGTCGCAGCAGTGCTGGGGGGCATGGGAAGCGCGGTTGGCTCTTTGGCTGGAGGTCTTGCCTTGGGCATTATGGAAAAACTGGTTGGCGGTTATGTGTCGCCGGCTGCCGCAGAGGTCGTCGCTTTCGTTCTATTGATAGGTGTGCTGACCATACGTCCGCAAGGCTTGTTCGGCAAGCGGGAAACTGTGAAGGTATGAACCCCATGAAACTGCTTGGCAATTTACTCACGAATTTCTGGACCTTGGCTGTCCTTGCGTTGGCATTGGCGATAGGAGCCAGCTTCGCGGACACCGGCACGGTGCAGATGTGGAGCTTCGTGATTATCAATATTTTTCTTGCACAGAGCATTAACCTGCTGACAGGCATCAATGGGCAGATTTCGCTCGGCCATGCAGGGTTTTTTGCGATTGGAGCCTACGTCAGCGCTATCGCCTTGAAGGCTTGGGGTGTTCCGTTTCCGCTGGCCTTGGCGATGGCTACGGTTGCTGCGGCGGTCGCGGGCTATTTGCTGGCCGGCCCTGCTGGGCGCGTACGCGAATTTTATCTAGCGATGATGTCGCTTGCTTTTGGCTTGATTGTTTATGAGCTGGCGCGCGAGTTGCGCGGGGTTACCGGCGGTGTAATGGGAATGCGCGGCATTCCATCTTCGCAGATTGGTACGTTGCACGTGTTCGGTTGGAGCATTGATACGGTTTGGTATTTCCGTATTTTGCTGGTGGTCCTGCTCGTGGTTATGTTCATGTTGCGAAATTTCGTCAAAAGCCATTATGGACGAGCTTTCTACGCGGTCCACGTGAGCGAAATCGCTGCCGGTTCCTTGGGGATTTCCCAATCCGCAGCCAAGCGGGCCGCCTATGGAATCAGTGGCGGAATGGCGGGGCTTGCCGGCGGATTCTACGCCCATATGATCGGCTACCTCACGCCGGAAAGCTTCGGTTTGATGAGGTCGATCGAGATTTTGGTAATGTCTATCGTGGGTGGCCTGGGGTCGCTGGCTGGGCAGATTTTTGGCGCAATTCTGTTTACTTATTTGCCACAAAAACTACAGGCTTTCAATGATTATCAATATATCGTCTACGGTCTGATTCTGATTTTTATCTTTACCTTGCTGCCCAAAGGGTTGGCAGGGCTGTTGCGTACAGAAACGCGTTATAGCAAGTACGATCAGCTGCGTTTGACCGCTAACGAGGCTTATGTTGCCCCGCTGAGCCGAAAAGACGCAGTTTCAGAAAAAACGCCGCGAGCTGCCTTGGTGCGTGTTGAACAGGTGGTTATGGAGTTTTCGGGATTGCGTGCCTTGGCGGGAGTGTCATTGGATCTATACGCCGGCAGTGTTACGGCGCTTGTGGGGCCGAACGGTTCTGGAAAGAGTACGCTCGTCAATGTGATCAGCGGCATCTACAGACCAACCTCCGGGCACATTTGGTACAAGGGCGAGGACGTTGCCGGCTGGCCTTCGTTCAAGGTCGCCCGGGTGGGTATCACCCGCACTTTCCAAGACCCGCGCAACGTACCGAGTTTTACTGTGCGGGAAAATATTCTCATGGGAGCCAATCGCCGCTATCAGCATGGACCGCTAGCCGCTGCGATCAACACGCCGAAAGCCAAGCAAGAAGAGGCGGATTTCTTGCGTCAGGTCGATGCCCTGATGGAAGCCAGCGGCCTGACGATATACGCTGACGCCATTATTGGCGAGCTGCCCTATGGCATCCAGCGGTTGGCTGAAGTCGCTCGCGCCTTGGCCAGTGATCCCGAGCTCTTAATGCTGGATGAGCCGGCGGCGGGGTTGTCGGAGCATGAATCCGAGCAATTGATCCGTTTGGTTCGTCTTGCGCGCGAACATGGTGTTGCGGTGATGATCATTGATCATCACATGGACTTCCTGGCTGAGCTGGCAGACGATGTGGTGGTGTTTGAGGCCGGCGAGGAAATCTACAAGGGCGATATGTGTGGAATGCGATCCAATCCGGCGGTGATCGCCGCCTATTTGGGTGTGGAGGATATGGCTCATGCTTGAAGTACGTAATCTGCAAGTCAGTTATGGAGCGATTGAAGCCGTTCGAGGGGTCAGCCTGATCGCGCGTCCGGGGCAAATTACTGCGCTTATAGGCGCAAATGGCGCCGGAAAATCTTCGTTGATGCGGGCGATTTCAGGGGTAACTCCGGCCAAGACAGGCGAAATCCTGCTGGATGGTAAAGATATTTCGCGGATGTTGCCCCATGAGCGGGCTCAAAATGGGCTTGCTCATGCAATGGAAGGTCGGCGGATTTTCCATCAGCATACGGTAGAGGAAAATCTTATCACCGCCTGGCATTTTCGCAAGCCGAAAGGAAATTTCAAGCTTGCCTTGGACAAGGTCTACGGCAACTTTCCTATTCTGGCTGAGCGATCCAGAGCCAAGGCTGGCACATTGAGTGGCGGGCAGCAGCAGATGCTGATTCTTTCCATGGCTACTTTGCATGCGCCGCGTTTTGTGCTGCTGGACGAACCGTCACTAGGGCTTGCCCCAATTATTGTTGCCCAGATTTTTGAGTTCATCAAAGAGTACTGTGCTGAAGGTGATCGGGTGGTTCTACTTAGTGAGCAAATGGCTAGCCTTGCCCTAAAGGTTGCCAACTATGGCTATGTACTTAAACACGGCAAGGTTGTTTTCGAAGGTACTCGGGATGAGTTGCGTTCGGGGGCATCGGCCGATCTCTCAAGCGCCTATTTAGGCGGAGGGCAGTAAGGATGCAAACAGTGAAGCGGGATTCAGGGCAAACACCATCTTCCGTTGAAGCGGATTTGCTTGTTCTTGGTGGTGGGCCAGGTGGCTACACCGCGGCGTTTCGCGCCGCAGACTTAGGGCTGTCCGTTGTGTTGGTTGAGCAGCGCAATACTCTGGGCGGCGTCTGCCTGAATGTCGGATGCATCCCCTCTAAAGCCTTATTGCACTCCGCCAAGGCTTTAGAGGATGCTCGTGAGCTGGTGCATCAGGGAATTGAGTTCGGCGAGCCCAAGATTCGGCTGGAAAAACTGCGCGACTGGAAAGATGCCCTGGTGGCTAAGCTTTGCGGCGGTTTGGCGGCGTTGGCGCAGCAGCGCAAGATACAGGTGCTGATGGGCGAGGGTAGGTTTACTGGTCCGAATACGCTAAGCGTATCGGGAGGCGTCAGTGTAAAGTTCAGGCAGGCCGTGATAGCTGTTGGCTCGCAGCCTGTGCGCTTGCCTTTCCTGCCAGAAGACCCACGCATAATGGACTCTACTGATGGCCTGGCGCTGAGCGATATTCCTAAGCGCCTGTTGGTAATTGGCGGCGGCATCATAGGCTTGGAGTTGGCCACGGTCTATGGCGCTTTGGGAGCTGCAGTCACGGTGGTGGAAATGACTGAAGGCTTGCTGCCGGGATGCGATCGTGATCTTGTAAAGCCGCTGGAGAAGCGTATTGCAGGTCGTTATGAGGCCGTTTTGCTTGAAACCAGGGTAACAGCCGTGGTATCGCAAAACGATGGGCTGCTGGTGTCGTTCGAGGGCAGTAAAGCTCCTGCGCCGCAGGTGTATGATCGCGTGCTGGTGGCGGTCGGTCGCCAGCCTAATGGGGCAACCATTGGGGCCGAGCAGGCAGGGGTGAAAGTGGATGAGCGCGGCTTCATCAGGGTGGATGCGCAGCAACGCACGAATGTTGCCCATATATTTGCTATAGGCGATGTGGTTGGCGATCCTATGCTGGCACACAAGGCCGCTTACGAAGGTAAAGTGGCTGCCGAGGTGGTAGCGGGAAAAAATGTGGTTAATGATGCCAAGGTCATACCCGCCGTAGCTTACACTGACCCCGAAGTGGCTTGGGTTGGGCTAACCGAGACAGCGGCCAAACGTACCGGCATTGCTTATCAGAAGGCTAGCTTTCCCTGGGCAGCAAGTGGTCGTGCGCTGACTCTGGGGCGGGGCGAGGGTTTGACTAAGATTTTGGTTGATCCGGTGACGCATGCTTTGTTGGGGGTCGGGATGGTTGGGCCACATGCGGGCGATCTTATTGCTGAGGCAGCGCTTGCCATTGAAATGGGGGCGGAACCAGGCGACGTGGCGTTAACGATTCATCCGCATCCTACTTTGTCGGAAACTTTTGCCTTTGCGGCCGAGGCATATGAAGGCACCTTGACGGAACTGTATATGAGCAGCAAGCGAGGTTAACTGCGATGAAAGCGATACAAATAATTTATTGTAAGAGGAGTTGATCGGTGGCGATATGGAAGAACGCAGTCCCCAACCGCAAGGCAATGCATCAGCTCAAGCGCGAAGCGCTTCTGCGCGAAGCCATTGCCGCTTTTAACCAGAAGGGGTTTCATGCTACTTCGCTGGACGATATCGCCACTAGTCTGGGGGTGACCAAGGCCGCGCTGTATCATTACTTTCCAAACAAGCACTCCTTGTTGTTCGAGGCGTTTACAGAAGCGTTGCGTGTCGGCTTCGACGCGATCAGAAAGGCCCAGGATTCAGGTGGCACCGGTCTGGAGAAACTGCAGATGGCGATCCAAGAGTATTTGCAAGTAACGCTTAGCGAACTTAGCCGATGCGTGATTATTACCGAAGAGCATGCGCTGTCACCGGACGACAGGGTGAAAATCGTTGAACAACGCGATCGTTTCGAAGCCGCGTTACGCGGATTCGTTAGGGCTGGGATCGAGGACGGCAGCATAATTCCCTGTGATCCCAAACTTGCCATTTTTTCCATATTCGGTGCAGTGAACTGGGTGCCGAAATGGTTTTCGGAAAAAGGGGCCTGGACCAACAAGCAACTCGCACGGGGTATGTCAGAGTTGCTTTGCCGCTCAATTGCTAAGAATCCGCCGGCCGAACTTCCTATCGATATTTCTAAACTCAAAAAGATGTGAACGATTGGCAATGGCATTACAACGACGACAGCACGCATCAAGGCAAGATGTGTGTGGGGGAGTTGTCAGCACGTCTGTGGGATGCCCTATGCTTGCCCCATATCTAAGTATGCTCATGCATTGTCTCCAAAAATGGCTATTTATCGTGCTCGCTGTTTGACCGAAAAACCACAATGTTGCTTAGCGTGCGGCATGGATGTTTGGCTTTCCAGTCTGTTCTAGACGTGTGCGTATTGCATCTAGATGTGTTTTGGCCCAACTGCGAGCCTGATCCATACAGGTGCCTCTCAAGGCGTGTCCTCTCTTCGTTGAGCAGCCCATAGGCTTACAAAGCTCACTTTGAAATGGTCTCTAGGAAAATTTAGGGTCAATACCTATTTTTATCCGAACTGGTATACCAGTAATATTCCAGCATGATACCAGTAACTATTAAACGCGATAGCGAGCGTGCGTATGAAAAACTGGTCGAGATGCTTCTTAACGGAAGCATTACAGAAGACCAGCCGCTTTCAGAACGCAACCTTTCTGATCTCCTTGGACTTGGCCGTACTCCCATTCGTGAGGCGGTGCGCGATCTCGTTCGCGAAGGCGTGTTGGAAAGCCACCCAATGCGGGGGACGATTCTGCGGCCGCTTACCATTCCCGATCTCCAAGATCTTTATGAAATTCGCTATGCGATCGAGGGTATTGCCGTTGCGCTGGCTGCTCAACGGGGCGCGGTCGAACAGCTCCAGCGGTTTGCCGTGGCATTTGAAGAAGCGCTGACCAACCCAGACGATTTTGACGTGCTTCAGGTTCATGACGATGGCGTCGAATTTCACAAGGAAGTAATGCGCTTATCCGGCAATAAGCGGCTACTCGAGATGTATTACCCCTTCCGACTTCGTTTTCGGATTCCATTCGGCATTGTTCGGAACAGGACGCCGGAACGCATACGCGCCGCATTGCTGGAACATAAAACCTTGTTGGAGGCCATCATGCGCCGGGATGCGGAGCATGCACGTTTCTTGATGTGTGAGCATTTACGCAAGGGGCTGGATTGGCGTATCGAGATGCTGCTGCACAGAGATCAATACAGAATGTAAAAGCGAAAAAAACCACTACGCTATAAAACTGGAGACAAACCAATGAAACTGATCAGCACTGCAGCCGTCCTTATAGGCGCGCTCACTTTTGGAACTGCAGCGAGTGCTGCGGAAGCCGGCCCCACCCTTGCGTCGGTCAAGAGCAAGGATAAGGTGGTTTGCGGCGCCAACGGTGGGCGGCCCGGTTTCTCAGGTATTGATAGTAAAGGCCAGTGGCAAGGGATTGACGTGGAGGTTTGCCGCGCCGTCGCCGCAGCGACGCTGGGCGATGCAAAAAAAGCGGAGCTCGTCAAAGTGTCCAGCCAGACCCGCTTTACCGCATTGCAGACATCCGAGGTCGATCTGTTAGTCGCTAACGTCACATGGACCTATAGCCGCGACACCAATCTTGGCCTGGACTTTGTAGCTCCTATCTTTTACGACGGCCAGGCCTTCATGGTTAGTAAGCAACTCGGCGTCAAAAGCGTGAGCGAGTTGAGCGGAGCCACGATTTGTATTGAGCCGGGTTCCACGTCGGAGAAGATCGTTGCCGATATCTTCCGCGCTAAAGGGATGCAGTACAAACCCGTCGTCATCGAGGATCGTAAGGAACTCAATAACGCCTTTTTTAGCGGCCGTTGCGATGTGCATGTGCAGTCGACTTCAGGGTTGAGCTCGGGCCGCGCGACGGCAGCCAGCAATCCTGACGATTACGTCATTCTGCCGGAAGTCTTTGGCAAAGACCCAATGGCTCCAGTCGTCAGGCAAGGCGATGCGCAATGGCGGGATATCGTAAATTGGACGGTCTATGCCATGATCGCTGCGGAGGAATTGGGGATTACCTCGCAGAACGTGGACGAAATGAAGAAGTCGGATAACGCAGATATTGCCCGTTTGCTTGGTGCGAAGGACGAGCTCGGCAAGCAGCTAGCCCTGAATAATGACTGGGCTTACCAAGTTATCAAACAGGTAGGCAACTATGGTGAGGTTTTTGAGCGCACGGTCGGCAAAGGCTCGCCTCTCAAACTGGATCGTGGCCTCAATCGTCAATGGGTCGATGGCGGATTGCTGTATGCGCCGCCCTTTAATTGAGTTTTGCCAGCATGCAGACAACCGCAACCCTTCGCCGTCGGCCTCCCCGATTGCCAGTCAGGCACCGTCTTTCGTGGAAGGGGGCCTGGCATGATCTTGGTGTCAGGTCCTGGATATATCAGGCGATAGTGCTGATAGGCGTAATTGCGCTCGGATCCTTTTTGGTCGGGAACGCTCAGGACGCATTGAGCAAACAGGGGATATCGACCGGCTTTGCGTTCTTGGCAGATGATGCGGGATTCGAGATAGGCGAACGATCCATTGCATTCCAGTCTACTGATTCCTTTCTCAAGGCATATGGTGTTGCACTCCTGAATACATTGAAGGTATCGGTGGCAAGTATTGTTTTTGCCACGTTGATAGGTGTGATAGTCGGTGTAGGCCGCCTTTCATCCAATCTGATGTGGCGCAAGTTCGCCTCGATCTACGTTGAAGTGTTCCGAAATACGCCTCAGCTGGTGCAACTGATCTTCTGGTACACGATCATTACCAAGCTTCCACATCCGCGCCAGGCATTTTCGTTTGATGGCCTGGCGTTCCTCAGCAACCGGGGTATCGTCATTCCTTGGTTGACTAATGATTCGGTGATTTGGATGCTGCTGGCGGCAATATTGGCAAGCAGCATCTTGTTGTGGGCAATACTGCAGGTGATCGATCGCCGGCGCAAAAAATCGGGCCAGAAGCAGCCCGTGGCGTTGATGCTGGGCCTAATGATCGCTTTTTCGCCGATTGTGCTGACAGTGCTTTTGGGGCCTTCGTACGAAATATCGATTCCAGTTCTGCGAGGGTTCAATTACCAGGGTGGAACAACCATATCGCCTGAGTTCCTTGCTTTGTTGTTAGGCCTGTCTCTATACATAGGTGCCTTTATTGCCGAGATAGTCCGCTCGGGGATCGAGTCGGTCAGCGCGGGTCAGATTGAGGCTGCGCAAACAGTGGGTTTAGGGCCTTTCAATATATACCGCAGGGTCGTTTTCCCGCAGGCGCTGCGGGTCATGGTGCCGCCCGCTGCGGGTCAGTATGTGAGTATCGTCAAGAACAGTTCGCTGGGCGTCGCTGTTGGTTATCCGGAGCTGTTCAGCGTGAATAACACCATAGTCACGCTCAGTGGGCACACGATCGAGGCAATCGCCATAATGATGTCGATCTACCTAGCCATTTCTTTCAGTATTGCGATCATCATGAACCTGTACAACCACAAAGTACAGATCAAGGAGCGATGAGTCATGGCATCACAGCAATGTGTTTCACGTGCCGTCGTGAAGTCGACACAGCGCCGCTCTCCTCCCACAAGAGAGCAAGGGCTGGCAGCCTGGTTCAGAAGGAATTTTTTCAGGAACTGGTTCAATGGCGCCATGAGCCTCTTGGCGCTTTGGGTATTGTTCGTTACCTTGCCGCGACTTATTCGCTGGGCATTCATCGATGCGGTTTGGTTCACGACGAATTCCGAAGACTGTAAGGCTGCTGCTGGTGCGTGCTGGGCCGTCATCTCCGAGAAATACAGCGTCATGTTGTTCGGTACCTTTCCCTACGAGGAGCAGTGGCGCGCCATTGCAGCTATCGTGATCATCATCGGATTGGCCGTCATCTCCGCTTTCCGCATTCTGTCCGCACGCGCGTTGATTGTTTCATGGGTCGCGGCCATGGGGATGGTTTTTTTGTTGATGCTTGGCGGAGTCTTCGGACTTGCGCCTGTTCCTACGCATCGATGGGGTGGATTGCCTTTGACGCTGATCATGTTCGTTGGCACTGTGGTCGGCGGCATTCCGGCGGGCGTCCTGCTAGCCCTGGGCCGACGTTCGCAAATGCCGGCCATCAAGGCGCTTTGCGTGGGGTTCATCGAGATTGTCAGAGGCTTGCCATTGGTGACGATACTGTTCATGGCCTCTTTGATGTTTCCTTTGTTCCTGCCAGAGGGCATTACCATCGACAAATTCATGCGCGCGCAGATCGCGATGATGCTGTTTTTTGCCGCCTATGCTGCCGAGGTAATCCGGGGCGGCTTGCAAGCTATCGGCAGGGGCCAGTACGAGGCGGCGGACACAATAGGGTTGACGTACTGGCAGAAAATGTTGCGCATCATTTTGCCGCAGACCGGGCGCATCGTGTTGCCATCGATGATGAATGAAATCATTCGAGCGTTCAAGAATACGACATTTGTCGGAATCATAGGGCTGTTCGATGTGCTGCGCGCTACATCGACAGCCATACAGGATCCCGTCTGGGTGCGATACAGCATTGAGGCATATCTGTTTGTTTTCCTTCTCTATTTCATCATGTGTTTCGCAATGTCGAAGTACAGCGAGGGATTGGAGTACAGGCTTAAAGTAAGGCGGTGAAATGACAGAATTAATAGAGCCCATCGAGGGAGCGGCCGTGCAGCTGCGGGAAGTCAACAAGTGGTACGGGGATTTTCATGTGCTGCGCGACGTTAATCTGGTCGTAGGCCGCGGCGAGAAGGTGGTGATTTGCGGTCCATCGGGGTCGGGGAAATCAACGGCGATCCGCTGTATCAACCGACTGGAAGAACATCAGGAAGGAAGCATCGTTGTCGACGGCATTGAAGTGAACTCGGACATTCGTCAGATCGAGGCCGTTCGACGTAAGGTCGGCATGGTATTCCAGAGCTTCAATTTATTTCCTCATCTGACGATTCTGGACAACCTGACCCTCGGACCTATGTTGGCGCAGAGAGTGCCTCAGGACGAGGCGCAAGACAGGGCCATGGAATTGCTCCGCCGCGTCCGCATACCCGAGCAGGCAAAGAAATTTCCAGGTCAGCTGTCAGGCGGCCAGCAACAGCGTGTGGCGATAGCCCGCGCATTGATGCTGCGGCCCCATGTCATGTTGTTTGACGAGCCGACCTCTGCCCTGGATCCTGAAATGATTCACGAGGTGCTCGATGTCATGACGGAGCTCGCCGAGGGGGGTATGACCATGATTTGTGTAACGCATGAAATGAACTTCGCGCGCAAGGTTGCCGATCTGGTTGTATTCATGGATAGCGGGGAGGTCGTCGAAGCGGCACCACCGGATCAGTTCTTCGAGTCACCCTCCAGTGAACGGACACGCTTGTTTCTTAGCCAGATTTTGCACTGATGCTTTGTTCCCGGTTTTAATTAGGATGGATTCCCAATGACTTCGCATGCTGTTTCCCCAGAGGCTTCCTCGGACACGCCACTGACGTTCAGTACCTTTCGCAGTGGTTTCCCTGCGTTGACTACTCAGACCTATCTTTCGATATGCGACAAGATGATCCTGCATCGGCGCGTCCGTGCCTCCGTTGAGGAGTTTCTCGATCATCTTGAACTGGCGTCGGCGAATCGTGTGCAGCATGAAGTCCATGTGGCATCGTCGCGCCGCAAATTTGCGGATTTAATGAATGTTGCTCCGGAAACCATAGCGGCGATCCGCAACGTTTCCGACGGAATCAACAGCATTGCATGGGCCTTTCCGTGGGAGCCAGGCGACAATGTCGTATTGACATCAGATTGCGAGCATCCCAACAACGTTTATCCCTGGCTGCGGCAACGTCAGAGGGGGCTGGAGGTGCGTATCGTCAATCCCTTGCCGGACGGCTCGATCGATATCGACGGGCTTATTTCGGCCATGGATGCGCGGACACGATTGATGACCGTGGCATCGGCCACGTTCGCGCCTGGGCACCGCACTGATCTGCGGAAATTGGGCGAGGCATGCCGCAAGCGCGATGTTTTCCTGCTGGTTGATGGCGTGCAAACCGCGGGCATCATGCACCATGATTTATCTGCCGAAATGGTGGATGGGTTCGCCACTTCGGTATCGAAAGGCTTACTTGGCTTGTACGGCTACGGTTTCTTGTATGTGTCGCCTAAATGGATAGACCGACTCAAGCCCGCCTATCTGTCGCGTCCTGCAATAGTGCAGAGAACGGACGATCATTCAACCATGGGCGGTTTTGACTATGAGTATCAGCCGGACAGCCGCCGCTTTGAAGTTGGCAGTTTCAACTTGGCGGGGGCGTATGCCGTCGATGCTTCTCTTGATATGTTACTGGAGCTGGGTACAGCCCATATCGAGGCCCATGTCCTGCAACTAGTAGGCAGGTTTCACGACGGCTTGTGCAGCCTGGGTATTACGCCCGCCGTACCTGGCCGAGGCTCCAAGCAATCACATATCGTCACGCTCGGCGCCCTGAATGCCGGTGGCCATGGGTTTTCAACCGATCCGTTGATTCAGCCGCTGTCGGAGCATCTGGTCGAGCGCAGGGTAGCCCATACCATCAGGCGTGGCCAGCTGCGTTTTGGCCTGCATGCCTACAATAACGAGGCCGATATCGATGCCGCATTGGACGCCGTACGAGAGGGTCTGGGCGTTATCAAGGGCGTTGCCGCGATATAGCCATGTCCATGCGCCCGCCGTTTCCTATTGATCTGGTCAGCGATACTGCAACCCGGCCATCACCAGCGATGCGCGAGGTGATGGCGCGGGCGGAAGTCGGGGACGAGCAACGTGGCGAGGATCCTAGCGTCAACGCACTGACCGAAAAGGTTGCCGCAATGCTGGGCCAGGAGGCGGCCATCTTTCTGCCATCGGGCACCATGTGCAATCAGATTGCCTTGGCGGTGCATTGCCTGCCGGGCGATGAAATCATCGCCGCCGGCAATAGCCATATCGTTTCATCGGAAGGGGCGGGCGCATCCGTCTTTGCACACAGCGTTATTCGCGGCATAGGGTCGGAGCGCGGGATTTTTAGCACCCAAGAATTGGCTGCGGCAGTGCGCTCTCCGGGGGTAAAGGCGCCTCGCTCGAAAGTGGTTTGTATCGAACAGACCAACAATCGTGGCGGGGGGGCGGTGTGGCCGTTGGAAACGGTGCATGAGATAGTGGGTGCCGCACGGGATCTTAATTTGGCCTTGCACATGGATGGCGCACGCTTGATGAATGCGTGTGTGGCCACCCAGGTTTCAGCCGAATCCTATGCAAAACCCTTTGATAGCGTATGGCTGGATCTTTCGAAAGGCCTGGGTTGTCCGATCGGAGGGGTTTTGGCTGGATCCGCCGAATTTATCCAGCAGGCGAATCGTTGGAAGCACCGTTTCGGAGGTGCAATGCGCCAAGCCGGTATTGTTGCGGCAGCCGGGTTGTACGCGCTTGAACACAACATAGACCGCCTGGCCGAAGACCACTGCAACGCGCGTCTATTTGCCGAGCAAATCCGCGAGCTGCCCGGTATCTGTTTGCGGTTCGACCGGATCGACACCAACCTCGTCTTTTTCGATGTGTCCGATAGCGGCAAAACATCGGCGGAAATAGCGCGGGGTTTGGCTGAGTATGGCGTACGTATCGGTGTGGAAAGCCAGAGTTTGATGCGTGTGGTCTTTCACTTGGACATCAACACCAGTATGGTGGGGACCGCGGCTGAGGCGCTGAAGGCCGTGTTGGTGCAATAGCCACGCACGCATTTGCCAGTTTCCGGATCGCTTCGTGGTGCAAGGTACAGCGGCTGATTACCGACGCGGCGGCCAATGCAGAGATACTCGCCGCGATCGAATCCCAGGGCGTCGATATCGTTATCGCGCCATAGCTCCCCATTCGGTAGAATGGACCGCGTGCGTAGCCTATTCGCGTATCCGGGGAGGTATTAATGTGAGTGGCGGCTGGACGATCACACGTTCACACTTTGTTCTGACTGGGCAGTTAATGCGTAAGTACGGTCTGCTGCTTGCGACGATCCTGCTGGGGGCGGAGCTGCTCGAGACGCTCTTGATGCGCCTTGCGGTGGAGCTGGGCATGATCCATCGCTTCGCGGGGCTGGTCGCTGTGATCATGATCATCCTGCTGCAACTGATCGTGTTCGTTGCCATGTTCGTCGTTCTTCGCGATGGGCCAAGCGCGTTCAGGCTGCGTCGCAGTCCTAGCCTGGATTCGGCTCTCCTACAGGAAAAAAACGGTTCGCCGATATTTGCCAGTGCGCTACTGGCGGTGCTCATCCCATTCTATGGCTACTACGCTGGCTGGGGATTCTTGAGCAACACCCTGCGTGATTATTCCCGGGCATTCCTGACGGAGCAGTGGAACCGCATTGATTTCCTGCAACCGGACTCGATCGGCCCTCACGCCCTGCAAGTGGACGGCACGTTATGGCTGCTCATTCCTGTTGTGTTTGTCTGGCTTGTCCGTCGCACGGCCAAGGCCCGGCATGCCAGCACCGGTCACTCGATTTGGCCGCTGGTCGTTGTCGCCTGCGAAGCCACTTGGGTCATTCTGGGGCTTTATGTGCTCAGTGGCTGGAAGGCTCAGTTTGTCTCCTGGCTTGCTGCCATGCCATCGCCGGCAAGTTTGCTGGACTGGCTTTTGCCAGCGGCGCAGGCAGTTATTTCGGAAGCGAGCCAGCGACCGGTCGATTGGCCTCCGCCGTTGCAGGCGGCAGACTGGCTGGGTCAACTATTCCGCTATGCATTGCTGCCGCTCATCTGGTTCAATCTGGGCGCCATCGTCTATGGACACGATTTGAACATGATGTCCGACTCGACCCGGTCCGTAACAAGCCGAGTGACGAATCGCTGGGCAGCGCTGCCCAAGCCTCTTACCGATTTCCTTGGGCATTTCTGGGGCGGGCTAGTCAAGCGTTGGCATGCCGTTGCTAATGGTGTGCTGCTGGCGGCTTCGGCGGGTGTGTGGCTGACGGTATCGATTCTGTGCTTTTGGCGGCTGGCCGATTGGCTGGGTCGTTGGGCATGGGTCGGGGCGGCAAGGCTGATCGGTCCGCAGGATAGCGATGTCTGGATGTTTGCCGCCATACCGCTGAATCTGCTGTTTGGCATGCCCGGTCAGCCGCAGGACGGCGTGGTAGTGATGGTTGTGCAGTTTTGCGTGCTGGCTGCCGGATTGTCGCTGGCATTGAAGGGGCAGGGGGCGTCTAAGGCAAGTTCCTGACGGCTGGAGCGATTGCAAAAGACAGCGCACGGGGGCGAGTGCCTACGCCGGATACGTGCAGTCGCAGTCCTTGCAGGCTGTCTGTCGGTAGCAGGAAGACCTGGTCGGCATGTACCGTTTCGTTGCCGTTACCCTCATCTTTTGGCTGCAATCGGCACAGACCGGCGTTTTTGTGATCTGGCGATAGCGCCTTGATGGCGCCATCCGCGCTTGCACTGCTAAGCGGCATCCAGATCTGTCCCGTTGCACTGTGCAGCGAAACACGGCAGTCCTGCCATGCTTCGCGAGCGGCGGGTGTTACCTGCATTTTCAGTCGGATCAGTACAGCAGCACGCTCGGGCTTTTGCGCAGCGATGGCGGCGGTCTGTGCTACTACCGCAACCTGCAAGCCGTCCATCGATGCGCCACCGGGCGAGGCGTCGATAGCGCGCCATTCGCGGTTGGCGCTCAATTCACGCAGAGCTGGCCAACCATCCACGGCGATGATGACTGCAAATAATACGGCGGCCACTGCCAGCCATCCTGGTTTCTTCATGGCGTCAGGCTCAATAGCGCAGTGTGCGGCATAGGGGCGCCGACCGTGGGTGTCAGCGCGAGTTCGCTATCGAGAATGTTGGGGCCTCTGCGGGCCAGTAGCAGTTTGCCACCTTCGATTTCGTCCCGCGGCAGCTCGAAGACGGCGCGACCCTGGTCTTCAAGTCCAGGGTGGAACTGGCGCACGCCAAGCGTTCCCGGAGCCTCCTCCGTACGCACCGACTGCACATACTGGCGGCCGCTACGGCCTTGCCATGTCGCCGTTAGACGTACCGATTCGCGTACGTTTGAAATATCGAAGTCGACAATAAGAAAAACGCCCTGGGTGTCTCGTGTGACTGGGGTTCCGTAACGATTGAAGGACAGCTGGTCTGTCGTTTGCCAGTCCGTGAAACGCGCGGAGAGCAGACGCCCTTGTGCGTTTTCGCCGCTTTGGGCCGTGGTGCGCAAGGGCTGGAATACGCTGTCGAAATCAGGTGTCGTCATCATCATGGCGCCAAGGGCGCAGGCCCCCAGTAAGACAGGGAGAACATTGCGCACGCGAATCATGGCGTAGGTTCCGGGATGGCGGCCATGTGCGCCGCAGCCGAATAGCCCAGCCAATTCGAGCGGCCGTAAAGGTTGTCTTTTAACTTGAATTGTTGTTGAAAGAAGGTGAGCGACAGTTTCCCAGCTTGCCAACCTTCTGGTACTTGCCAGGTAATTTCCACGTCTTCGGGCATCCTGGGCTGTAGCTGATACAGGGCCTGGCGGTCGCGAAGCAGCGTGACTTCGGGGGCGCTGAATGCAACGTTGTCGGCTTCGACCGTCACTAACCTTGGCGGGTAGCCCAAGGGGGCGGGCTGGGTCTCGCTCGTGACATTCTCGACCCTTGCGGACAGCACCAGCAGGTCGGAACGAAGTTGTAGCGATAGCGGGGTCAGCGTGACGCGACCTAATGCCAGCGGCGAGCCTAGTTGGGTTTCAGGCACGACAGGCGCTGTACGTGCGGCTTCAATGGTTTGCCACCAGCCGTACAGGATTGCTGCGGTAATGCCAGATGCCGCCAAGGCGCGCCGAATAGTGCGGCGCATCAGTGACGATTGTTGTTCTGCCATAAGGCCACTCTCGCATGGACTGCTCTTGTGACTATTATAGGCACAAGCGCAATCTGCGATCAGAACCTGTAGGTAGCGCTTGCCACGATGGAGCGGCGCGAGCCGTACCAGCAGTCGCCTCGGCTCAGGCATGTGCTGACGTAGGTTTTGTCGAACAAGTTGTTGGCATTGATGGCATAGCGCCACGATGGCGTCTCGTAGGCCAGCATGGCATCGACCAGCGTAACGTCGGGCGTGCGGGGTGCATCGCCGTCCTGGAAGTCGCCCAGCCAGCGGACGCCGGCACCGGCGGACAGGCCTTTTACGTCGCCGATGGCAAAGCGATACTTGCCCCAGACCGAGGCCTGGTGCTTGGGCATGCCTTCAAGCTGTTCGTCCAGGTCGATGTAGTTATAGTTGGCAATCAGGTCGAACTGTCGACCGATTTCAGTCTTGAGTTCGAGTTCGATGCCGCGGTTGCGAGTCTTGCCGACTTGCGCCTGCTTGGTCGGATTGGCCGGGTCATCGATCAGGCGGTTTTCTTCCTGCAACGTGTAGGCCGCAGCATTGACCATCAGGCCGCCGTCTGCCGACTCATACTTTAGGCCGGCTTCGACCTGCTTGCCGCGAATGGGAACGAAGGTTGCGCCCGATGCATCGCGTCCGAGTACCGGCGTAAACGATTCGCTATAGCTGAGATAGGGCGATAGGCCATTGTCGGCCGCGTACATGAAGCCCAGGCGCTTGGACGTGGCGCGGCTGACCTGATCTTCTCCGCCCTCGACGGCGCTCTTGGAGCGATCACGCCGCAGCCCGGCCACTGCAATCCAGTTGCCGTAACGCAGTTGATCCTGCAGGTAAATGCCCATGTCGCGTTGACGCGCCGTCGGCTGGTGATTCGTGAATGCAGGCGGCGTATAGGCTGGGTAAACCGGGTTAAAGGCATCGATCAGGGGCACAGTATCCGGTGACTCGAACGCGGACACTTTGTCTTCCTTGGCATAAGTCACATCAAAGCCCAACAACACCTGATGCTTGATCGATCCGGTATCGAACCTGCCTTCCATGTGCTGATCGGCCGATGCCATTTTTACGGTGGTAATGGTGCCGTCCGCGTATCGGCTAAGCATACGCTTGTTGACGGGATCAGCCGGCCAGCCATCGGCGCCGCTGAACGAGTTGGCGTACAGGCTGCGGTAGTCGACCTCGTTGTGCGACCAGCGCGTATTCTGCCGTACCGTCCAATTGTCGTTGAAGGCATGCTCGAAGCTCCAGCCTATGGCGCGCCGGCTTGAGTTGTAGCGATCCCACTCAGGATCGCCGATGAAGCTGTCAGTGGGAATCTGTCCGTTCGGGTTGGGCAATGAAACCCCTTCCCAAGGAAAGAACTGCGCCGTCGATCCCGACTTGTCTTCTTGCAGCAGGGCGCGCAGGGTCAGCGATGTGCTGGCCGTGGGTTGCCATGTCAGCGATGG
This sequence comes from Pollutimonas bauzanensis, assembly GCF_040393045.1. Taxonomy (GTDB): domain Bacteria; phylum Pseudomonadota; class Gammaproteobacteria; order Burkholderiales; family Burkholderiaceae_B; genus Pollutimonas; species Pollutimonas bauzanensis_A. The sequence continues at coordinate 45,550 of NZ_JBEBUX010000001.1, forward strand.
CGCGAGCACCCAGCGATCGTCCGGCACATGCTTCACTTGTGTATCGGCTAAGCGGCCCAGAGCGACGACGCGATATAGCCATTTTGCATCCTCGTCGATGGGGCCGGTAAAATCGGCCTGGATCTGTCGACGGTTATGCGAGCCATATGACACGCCGATCTCGCGCATGGGTTCGGCCAGCGGGCGCTTGGTGACCATGTTGACCACGCCGGCTGTGCTTCCCTGGCCATACAGCATGGACGAGGGGCCGCGCAGCACCTCGATGCGTTCGAGCGTGTAGGGTTCGGCACGCGTGGTGCTGGTGTACCAGTTGTAGTTGCTGCGCAGGCCATCCAGGAACACAGCGGGCTCCGAGCCGCGGATGCGGAAGCTGTCGGCACGGGAATCCAGGCCGTATGCATCCGAGCGGACGCCGGCGGCATAGTTGAGCGCATCCTGCACGCTGGTTGCGCCCTGGTCCTGGATCTCTTCGCTTGTGATTACGGTCACCGATTGGGGCGTCTCACTCAGCGGTGTATTGGTTTTGGTGGCCGAGATCGAGCGCTTGGCGATATAGCCGCCCACCGGCTCGAACGGCGATTCTGGCGCAGCTTGCGGGTTGACCGTGATCGGCGCCAAGGTGCGTGTGTCACCTTTCTGAGTTAACGATGCCTCCTGAGCCGAAGCGATCGGCATGCCTGCCGTCAGCGAATACGAAAGCCAACCTGTTGCGGCCAGGGCACTCACGGTTGACCGGGTCAATGTCTTGCACGGCATATAAATCCTCTTCCAGTTTTTTTTGTTGAGTTCAAATGGGCGTGATGCTGCGCCGGACTCTTTGCCCTTATCTTCTGGGAAACAACCAGAACCAGATGCCCGCCACGACCGGTGTAGCGAGCGCCACCCAGGCAAGCCAGTGCCAAATGTCCACGCCCAGCAGCGCAGCTAACAAGCCAAAACAGGTCAGCAACCCGAGGGCGGTCGGCACACCCCACAGGCGCCACATGGCGGCATACTGTTTTGTTGACATCAATACCCCGCCGGATTCGGGCTGGCCGAGAATTCGCTCGCCATCCGTTCGATGCGAGCGTTATTCGCCTTGCGGCGTGCGATCCATAGATACAGGCCGCTGGCCAGCACCACGATGGTCAGCAGATCGAGTAGCGCCCAGATCACCTTGAGAGGCATGCCGCCGTAATCGCCAAAGTGCAGCGGCCGCGACAGCTCGAGCAGGTTCAGATACCAGGGAGGATGCGCCACGGCGGTCACAGCACCCGTACCTGCATCGACCAGAACAGGGGTAAACAGGTGACTGGTCAGAGGCGTGGCGCCTTTGGTCCAGATGACGTAGTGATGAGAAGTGGCATAGAGGTTGCCCGGGTAGCTGATGCTGACCACTTCATTGGCAGGTACCGCTCCAGCGGCCGTCGTCACGGCAGCGTCTACGGATGTATGCCGTAAAGGCGGCGCATCGTTTCGGTACGACGCAATCAGCTCGGCCACTTCTGTAGCCTGCCATAGGCTATATAGCGGCCTGGCCAGTTCGTTGATGACACCGGTCACGCCGACGACCATTGCCCAGACCAGGGTGACGGCGCCCAACAAATTGTGTAGATCCAGCCACTTAAGCCGCGTGGAGCGCTGCTTGCGCACAGTGCCGAACGATAGCTTCTTCATGAAGGGGCCATAAAGCACCACGCCCGAGACGATGGCGATGACGAACAACAGGCCCATAACGCCCAGGAACAACTGGCCGGGCAGGCCAGCGAACATGTCCACATGCAGCGCCAGCATCAGACCCATGAAGGTGAATTGTTCCTGAGCCACCGTATCGCCATCCTGCAGCAGCGCGCCGGTATGGGCGTCGAAGCGCATGTAATGGTGTTGTTTGGGATCGGAAGCATAGGATGCAGACATGCCGACATACACCAGCGGCTCGTGGTCGTCCATGTATACATATTGGGTCACTTCACCGGGATATTGCTGGCGCGCGTTCTGAACAATACTGTCGAGGCTTGCACGTGGCGCGCCTTCTGCAACTACGGCATAAGGCTTGCCGTCATCCAGCAGGTGCTCGAGTTCTTCGTGAAATACCAGTGGCAGCCCGGTAATGCAGATCACCAGCAAAAATAGTGTGCATACCAAGCTGGACCATTTATGGACCCAGTACCAGGATTTGAGCGACGCGGCGGCTGTCATGAACCCTTGTCCGCGTCGCAACGGACGCGGTAGCGTCCCGTGAGTTGCCGCATCGTAATGCCTCAGGTGTAACTGCTTGAATAGGAATGGTTCGTATTCTAGTTTCTATTGTTTTTTGCTGTCAATAGAAACTTTTCTGAGGAAATTAGGACTGTGGAAACTATTGACGTCGTTGATCAAGCAAGAAACTTGACCACCTTGTCGCTGAACTCTGACGCCTGTTCCCAGTTCGATATGTGAGAGGCGTCCAGTTCGTGGTATTGAGCTCCGGGTATCTTTGCCGTTAGTGCCAACATGGCTTGCGGAGTGGTCGAAAGATCATGCGTGCCGCCTATTAACAGAACCTTGGCGACGATGTCGTGCACCTGTGCATCGAGGTCGGCATCACGCAGTGCCGCACAAGTCGCGGCATACCCGTCAGTGGATATTCTGCGCATCATGTCTATCAGTATCTGGCTGGACTCTGGTTGCTTGGCCAGGTAATCGGCCGACAGCCAGCGCTGGATAAACTCATAGGCCATCGCCTCGACGCCATTCGTGCGGACGGTGTCGATGCGTGTTTCCCAGCTTTCGTTCGAACCTATCCTTGACGACGTATTGCACAATATAAGCCGATCCACTTGTTGCGGATGCGTCAAGGCAAGCCACATCGCAGTTAAGCCGCCTACAGACAAACCGCAGACATGTGCCCGTTCAATTTTCAGGAAGGTCAGCAAGTCGGAGAGGTCGCCGCCGAGGTCTGCCAAGCTATATTCACCTTGCGTCGCGGGCGAGTGCCCATGCCCTCGGGCATCGTAGCGCAGCACCCGGAAGTGCCGGCTCAATTCGGGCACTTGTTTAGACCACATGTCGGCGTTCGCGCCAAGCGAATTGGACAGTACCAGCCAAGGCGCATCTTCAGGGCCATCGACTAGATAGAAAATACGACTACTTGCCAGATTCGCATAGGGCATGGATGTCTCCTGTCAGGCTGCGGCGCGCACGCGAGTGATATCGGTGGTGATGACGTCTTGTTTGTCGGCATGCAAGACGAAATCGAACGTAATGTGTGAGAACTCGCCCTTAAGCTGGTATTTGGCAGCTTCGGCTTGGTCTGTCACCTTGCTGACGGGCGGTACCAGTCCTTCGCGAGTGGCGAAAGCGAAGTCGTCCCACAGGAACGGGTCGCCATCGATATTGATTTGGGTAGTCAGTTTTCGGTGGCCGTCGGCGGTGACAAAGAAGTGAATGTGCGCTGGGCGCGTGCCGTGCCGGCCCAGTGTCTTTAACACAGCCTCGGTAGCGCCGTTGGGCGGTACGCTGTAACCCAGCGGCATGACACTTTGAAAACAGTAGCGGCCATTTTCATCGGTACGTATGCTGCGGCGCAGATTGAAGGCTTCTTGAGATGAGTCGAAATAAGAATAATTCCCCAGGTGATTGGCATGCCAGACTTCCACGAGGGCATTCTTTAACGGAGTAACGCCGTCATCGGCGAATACCTGTCCTTCCATGACCAGCGGTTCGCCGATCTCATCGTCATTGCATAAGCGGGCAAAACCTACCGATTCAGGCGCCCCAGCGACATAGAGCGGACCTTCGATGGTGCGCGGTGTGGCGTTGGGAGACAGCCCCGCTTTCGCTTCTGCCTCGTCCATACGTATGTCCAGCAGGCGCTCGAAGCCTAATCCGGCTGCCATGAGCCCGTATTCGTTAGCACCCGTACCCAGGAAATTCAATGCAGTCCAGAATTCGCTTGGGGTAACGTCGAATTCCTCTATCGTGTAGAACAAGTCTTTCACGATACGGTTTACGATGGCCTGTATGCGTTCATCCGGCACCGCGCCTTGCTTGCTTTCTATTTGTTTAATTAATTCATCTACGATTTTTTTGCTCATGGCATGCTCCTTCTGGTGTTTAACAATCAGCGGTCGTCATCGCGTATTGACGACGGGTGGCGGCAAAGGGCTTCAACCTTGAACTCCATATAAGGCTGCAAGGGAAGGCCCATCAGTATGTCGTGCAGTTCCTGGTTGCTGTCCACGTCAAAAATACTGACGTTGGCGTATTGGCCGGCGACACGCCAGATGTGGCGCCATTTGCCGGATTTTTGCAGGGCTTGAGAGTATTCTTTCTCGCGCACTTTGATTTCCGAGATCGCTACCGGATCGGCATCGAGTGGAATACGTACGTCCATTTCAACTTTAAATAACATGGTTTCCTCTGTCAGGCTTAGGGTTTGCGGGCGTAAAACACCAGTTTTTCTTCATCGAGCTCAATGCCCAGGCCGGGGCCCCGGGGCAATCCCAGACTGAAATTGCTATAGTCCAGCGGGGTAGTCAGAATTTCATCTTTCAACAGTAGTGGTCCGAACATTTCGGTGCCCCATTCCAGCTTCGCTATCGTTGAAAAAAGATGCGCAGCGGCAATGGTGGAGACTGAGCCTTCGAGCATGGTGCCGCCATACAGGGCAATGCCCGCCGCCTCGGCAATGGCAATCATGTCTCGCGCATTTTGCAGGCCTCCGGCCTGTTCAATCTTGATCGCGAACGCGTTGGCGCAATGTCCGGCTGCCATGCGGAAGGCGTCGTGTGGGCCTTTCAACGCTTCGTCGGCCATGATGGGCAGGCGAGCCAGTGCTGTCAGGCGCTGCATGCCTTCCCAGTTTTTTTCATGAATGGGCTGCTCTAACAGCTCTACGCCGACATTGGCCAGGTCGGCCAAATGACGTATTGTCTGGGTTTCGCTCCAGCCCTGATTGATATCGACGCGAATGCTTACGGCGTCGCCGAGTGCGTTCTTGATGGCGGCTATATGTTTGATGTCATCCCGCGGCTCTCGCATGCCAATCTTCAATTTGAAGATATTGTGGCGACGTGATTCCAGCATTTGCTGGGCCTCGGCGATATCCGCTTGCGTGTCGCCGCTGGCAAGCGTCCAGGCGACCGAGATCCGGTCATGAATGCGGCCGCCAAACAGGTCGCTTACTGAAACACCCAGCCGTTTACCATAGGCATCGTACAAGGCAGTTTCTATCGCAGACTTGGCAAACCGGTTGTCTTTTATCGTGCTGTTGAGCAGTTTGCGCAGGCCGGCAATCTGGCTGGCGGGCTTGCCCACCAGCAGCGGTTTGAAATAGGCTTCGATATTGGTCTTGATGCTTTCGGGGCTTTCACCGCCGTAGTTCAGGCCGCCTATCGTGGTGGCTTCACCGATACCTTCTATGTTGTCCGAGCAGCGGAGTCGAACAATGACCAGCGACTGCGCACCCATGGTCGATACTGCCATCTTGTGGGGGCGAATCGTAGGGATATCAACAATTAAACAGTTGACGTCGTTGATAATTGCTTCCATAACCTTCCTGTCGTGCGTTAAGCCTACTCAGGAGTATATGGGGTGCTTTCGGTTTACGTCTAATACCGTTTTTGCGTTGATGAATACCTAATAGGTATGGGTTGAATTTAGCTCGCGTCGTAATAATCAAGTGCGCTTTTTTTGGCGAGGCCGATGACTTGTTTTAGAAAAGCTGATTCATTTGACTTAAGCCAGCTCATCATGATGGGCGACGTAAATGTGGGCGCGTCCAGGCGAATATAGCTAATGTCTTCGCGGTGCAGTCGATGCACCGAACTGGGCACCAGCGTAATGCCTAACCCTACAGCAACCAGCCCGACCGCCGTTTGCAGTTCATTGGTTTCAAGGGCGACGTTAATAGTGAGGCCATGGTGTTCAAATAGCTTTAGAACGTGATCGGCATAGCTCGGGCGCGGTTTGGATGGATAAAGAATAAACGCTTCAGACAAGATGTCTTCCAGCCGCAATTCGGAACGGGTGGACAGGGCGTGGGTCTTGGGCAGTACAACCATCAGCGGTTCTTCGACCAACACCAGCCGTTCGATTAGAGGGTCATCAAGCAATATGCGCCCAACACCGAGATCGATATGCCCCGCTTTCAGGGCGTCGAATTGTTGCAGCGTCGTCATCTCCAACAACCCGATCTCGGCATTTTCATCCAGAGCCATGGCCTGGCGAATAAAGGCGGGAACAAAGCCATATAACGTCGAGGGCACAAAGCCGATACCAAACCATTTTTTCTGATTTTCAGCAATACGTTTGGTGGCCGCAGTGATGTCGTCCAGCCGGTTAGTAAGTTGGGTGGTCTGGTCCAGAAAGAACCGCCCCGCATCGGTCAGGCGTATGCTGCGGCCCAGCCGTTCGAACAGATCTGCCCCAAGTTCAATTTCCAACTGGCGAATCTGGCGGCTTAACGGCGGTTGTGCCATGAGCAAGCGCGAGGCTGCCTTGGTAAAGCTCAGCTCCGCCGCCACGCACTGAAAATAACGGATTTGCCGTAATTCCATGATTCACACCTTAAAGTTTCCGTTCCAGCGAATTTGGTTTTGGATAAGCGTAACCCATCAAAGAGTAGATGGAAGTCCATCGGTGTGACGATGAACTTGCTGGAAGTCGGCGGCGCTCTGCGTCTTATTAGGGACTTCCCTTGGTCTATGTAAGATTGTTGACAATCGTACAGTTGACAATATAGAGTGGTCTCAGAAATAAAAATGGAGAGACAAAATGCTTATTGTGTCGTTGCTCCTTAACGGGCTGGTGCTGGGATCCATCCTGCTGCTGTCCAGCCTGGGGCTAACTCTGATTTATGGCGTGGGCCGCGTCGTGAACTTTGCTCATGGCGCGCTGTTTAGTTTGGGCGCCATGTGTGCTGTGTGGCTAGTTGCACTGGGCCTGTCGTTCTGGGTTTCGCTGGTGCTGTCCCTGGTTATCGTCGGTCTGGCAGGGATCGTTATGGACTGGAGCATTCTTGCGCGTATCCGCGACAGGCCCATGGTGGACAGCCTGCTGCTGACGTTCGGCGTAGCTATGCTGATCACCGGCATCTTGTACGAAAGCGGCGGACGTAACGTGCAGGTGCTGGTGCCGCCGCCTGCTTTGTCTGGAACGGTGCATATTCTGGGTACAGCGCTGCCGCTTTACCGCGTTTTCGTGTCCGGACTAGCCATAGCGTTGGCGATAGCACTGTTGCTCTTTCTGAAGAAATCAAAATGGGGTTTGCGAGTGCGAGCTGCCAACGATGACGGAGAAATGGCTGCATGTCTTGGCATTAACCGCAATACGCTCATGCACTCGGTCGTGGGTGTCAGTGCAGCGCTGGTTGCCATTTCAGGCGCGGCCGCTGCGCCAATTTTCAATGCCTATGCAACGGTGGGCGACAAAATTCTAATCCTGGCCTTTATGACCGTCATCCTGGGTGGACTGGGTAGCTTGCGAGGCGCCATCGTGGCGGCCTATGTCGTTGGCATGATTATGGTGTTCGGTGAGGCTTATTCAGGTGGCCAGGCGGCGCTTTTGGTGTTGTTCTTGTTGGTGATGGCAATGCTGATTCGCTGGCCACGGGGTTTCTTTGGCGAAGGGCGGACAGAATGAATACGGAGACGACTGTGCCAGACACCTTAATCACTACGCAAAAATCGACGGGCCTCAATTGGTTGCGCATTATCGGCATTATTGTCGCTGCCCTGGGGGCCATGGTCCCCCTGATCCTTCCTGATTCCCCTTTCATACTGGTCCTCGCGTCCCACGCCGTGATCGCGGCTATTGTGGCCGTCAGCCTGGATATGCTTACCGGCAATACAGGCCTGCTTTCCTTCGGGCACGCTGGCTGGTTTGGCTTGGGCGCTTATACCGCGGGACTGCTTTCGCAGGCTCTGACGACCGAAATGCTGGTCATCGTCCCGATGGCTATTGTCCTGGCTATCTTGCTGTCGTGGGCGGTGGGCCAGATCCTTGTGCGGCAAATCGGCAAGGCGTTTGCCATCCTGACCCTGGCGTTCAGCCAAGTGCTTTACGCCCTCGTATTCGTATTTTCCAGCTACACAGGGGGCGAGGACGGCCTTCAAGGCGTGCCTGTTCCAACATTGCTGGGCTTCGATGTGACCGAACCCAAAGTCTGGTATTGGCTATTGTATGTATCCCTGCTCGCCTCGTTATACCTCGCGCTTCATATCCGGCGAACGCCTCTGGGCAAGGCATGGCTCGGCATACGTGAAAACACCGAGCGTGCTTATTTCATTGGCTTGAACGTCAATTTGCTCAAACTGCTTTCGTATATTTTTTCATCGGCAATGGCGGCATTCGCAGGTAGTTTATTTGTGTTGTTCAACGGGGCAACGTCACCGGAAATCCTGCACTGGTTCGAGTCGGGAAAGATACTGATGTATGTCGTGCTGGGCGGGATCGGCACTATCGTCGGACCCGCGCTGGGCGCCGTGGTATTCACGTTCGCCGAGCACTACATCAGCAGTTATACCGATGCTTGGCTGATTTACTTCGGCGCACTTTTCGTGCTGATCGTCATCGTGGCGCCAGGCGGCATCTTCGGGCTGCTTAGGCCAGTATGGGAGCGCCTGACCCAGCGCAATGAACGAGGTGCACCATGATTTTGCAGACCAACGACTTATCCAAGAGTTTTGGCGGTTTAAAGGCAGTATCCAATGTGTCGCTGGGCATAAAGGAAAACGCTATCCATTCCATTCTGGGCCCCAATGGCGCAGGCAAGACGACATTGTTCAACTTGATTACCGGCGCCATCGCACCCGCCAATGGCTCTGTGCATTTTAAAGGCAAGGAAATCACCGGATGGTCGCCGGACAAGCTGGCCACCATCGGGGTAGTGCGTACTTTCCAGCGCACCAGCATCTTTCGCCATCTGTCTGTGCTGGAAAACGTGTCGCTGGCCATACGCTCACGTCGCGGCCTGAACTACAAGGTCCGTATCTCGCGTGAAGTCGATGACAGTGTGAACGAGGAAGCGTTCAAGTGCCTGCACGACGTGGGGTTGGATAAGCGCGACGGCATTTTGGCCGACAAGCTCGCTCATGGCTACCAACGTGCGCTCGACATCGCGATTGGCTTGGCCTTGAAACCCATGCTCATTCTGATGGACGAGCCGCTGGCCGGCATGTCGCGCGGCGATCGGGAAGGCATTGCCGACCTGATACTGAAGCTGCGCAACGAGCTTGGCCTGACGATAGTGATTGTGGAGCACGATGTCGGAATGGTGATGAAACTGTCGGACACGATTACCGTCATGCAGCATGGACGCATCATCGCCGAGGGCGCACCTGAGGCTATACGCGAAGACGAGAATGTAAAGAAAGCCTATCTTCATGGGAGTTTTGCGACATGAGCAACGTCCTCGAGCTTGAGCGCGTTTCAGCGTTTTACGGATCCAGTCAAATCTTGCAGGAATTATCGCTGCGCGTCGAACAAGGCAAGGTCGCCTGCCTGCTTGGCTTGAACGGGATGGGGAAAACCACCACGTTGCGCGCCATTATGGGGCTGGTCGGCCGTGTTGAAGGCCGCATTACGCTCAACGACACACCCCTGTTGGGCCGTACGCATCGCCGGGCCCGCATGGGCGTGACGTTGGTGCCGGAGGACCGCAAGGTGTTCGCAAGCCTGACAGTAGAAGAGAACATGACCGTCGCCATGCACGCGACAGGTAAACAGAACGACTTCGGTATCGCAGATGCCACGCAGCTCTTTCCGCGTTTGCAGGAAAGGCTTGCGCAGAAGGCGGGAACGCTCAGCGGGGGCGAGCAGCAAATGCTTGTGGTCGCGCGCGCCATGTTAGCCAATCCGTCTTATATCCTGCTCGATGAGCCTACCGAGGGACTGGCGCCCGAATACGTTGACGCCATTAAAAACGCCATTGATGCCGCCCGCGACCGCAATATAGGCATCATCCTGGTCGAGCAAAGCCTCCCGCTGGCAATGGCTGTAGGCGACGATTTTTACGTCCTGGAAAACGGCCAAGTGATATTTAGTCAGGATCGCCAGTCGGCAGTACGTGATCCGGCAATGATCGCGAATATGCTCACCGTGGAGTAAGACTTATGGCATCGATTCAAAGCAGCTACGATAATGGCGTACAAATCCTGACTATCAGCAATGAGGCGAAGCGCAACGCATTTACTCATCAAATGACGCAGGAACTCGGAGCCCGTCTGCAGGCGGCGGAAAGTGATGCTGCTGTGAAATGCATAATCATCACTGGCGCTGGGGATATCGCTTTTTCTAGTGGTCACGACCTACGCGAAATGCTCGATGACCGCGATAACGCGTCTGACCAGGCGGCCAACGCGCCCTTCCTGATGCCGGCTACGCTGACAACGCCCACTATCGCTGCTATTAATGGCTTTGCGTTCGCCGCAGGCTTCATCCTTTCGATTTCCTGCGATTTGCGCGTGTGCGCCGAGAATGCCAGCTTTAGTGCGCCTGGTGCACGTATCGGCTTGTTGCCTATCGGCGGCCAGTTGAGTCGGTTGCCCATGCTTATGCCGCGCGGAATCGCCCACGAGATGTTGATTTCCTGCAGGGAAATGAAGGCTGATGAAGCCTATCGTATCGGCTTTGCCAACCACCTGGTACCCCGCGGACAGGCATTATCCGCCTCGCTCGATATCGCCAAAAATATAGTAGCCAACTCATCATCTGTTGTCGCATCGATAAAAACTGGCCTGGAGGTCTTTGCCAAGGATGGCGCAAGCGCGGCCGCTGATTATGAGTGGGAGGTTGGCCGCCAGCTGCAAAGCGCACCCGACGCTGATGAGGGAATGCGTGCTTTCCTGGAGAAGCGTACCCCTCGTTTTATATAAGTCCCGTGCCTTATAGATCATCGAATGCCTGAACGGCGCAGTCTGGATTTTGCAAATGGAGCAAACAAGAATGAGAACAGAAATCGAATCCAAGAACCTTCTACAACACTATGGATTCACTACGACGAGCCCTAGCCTGGCGACGGACGCCGCCCGGGCTGGCGTCATCGCCACTCGCCTGCGCGGTCCCTTTGCGATGAAGATAGTCTCGGCCGACATCGTCCATAAAGTGGCGGCCGGGGGCGTGCGTCTTGGCGTCGCCGCCGAACATGTCGAGCGGGTTCATGCCGAAATTATCGAGGCCTGCCGGGCATCCAGCCCAAGCGCAACGATAGATGGCGTGTTGTTGGAAGAAATGGTCGCAGGCGATGTGGAAGTGTTTCTCGGCGCCCGTGTCGACCCACATTATGGCGGTGTTGTCTTGGTGGGATTGGGTGGATCGAACGTAGAACAGGGCGTACCGCCCATGGCCGCATTAACCCCCATCAGCGAAGATCGCGCTCGCAGCATGATAGAAAAGGCGATCGAAGAGCGGCTGAATCAAGAGCTTAGTCCGGCGGCAAAGAAAACGCTCGTTCAATACGTCATGGCGGTGGCCGGCCCCGACGGCATGCTGGCCCAGGGCGCTGTCAGCGAGCTGGACATCAATCCTATTATCGTCAATGGCGATCGATGCATCGCGGTCGATGCTGTCGCCCAAGATCTTGCTGATGATCAGCTCGTCCATGTCCGATCAGGCTTACAAATCCAGGAGACTATTTCCAGTCGCAAAGCCAGGCTGACAGGCATGAAGGCTTTGTTCGACCCTGCATCCATTGCCTTTATCGGCGCGTCGACGGCGCCTAACAAGTTGGGCTACCGCAGCATCAAGAATCTGCTCGACTTCGGCTACGCCGGAAAAATATATCCCATCCACCCTAAGGCCGAAGAAATTTGCGGCTTGAAAGCCTATCCATCTATCTGCGATATTCCCGAGCCTGTGGATCGCGCCTATGTGGCCGTTGGCGCTAATGCGGTACCCGCTATGCTGACGCAATGCGCGAATAAGGGAGTAAGCGTGGTGCAAGTTCTGACCGCGGGATTTACGGAGTGGTCGGGTGAAGAGGCATCGAAAGGGCAGCAACTCGAGGAGGAAATACAGGCTGTATTGTCGGGTACTGATATGCGTATGGTCGGCCCCAACTGCATAGGCACGTTCTCGGCCACTAGCCGCATGGCCATGGGCGCAGCACGCTACAGCCCGACCGATACCAAGGGCATCACCTTTATCTCGCAGAGCGGAACGTTCGCCGGCGATGTGGTTCGCCGCGCCCAGGTTCAGGCCATACCCGTTGCCCGCGTACTGTCGGCGGGCAATTGTTCCGATCTGGACTTGGTCGATTACTTGTTGTATTGCGAAGACGATCCTGCAACGACGCTTACTGCCTTCTATACCGAATCGATAAGCGATCCCGGCTTGTTCTTCCGCGCAGCCGAGAGCGCCCGCAAACCCATTGTGTTGCTCAAGGGAGGTACGACCGAGCAAGGGCTGACTGCAGCCAGCAGCCATACCGCGGCTTTGGCCACTGACACGGCTTTGTGGGATGCCGCCATTAAGCAGGCAGGCATTCTGCAAGTCGATAGCATCGATGACTTGATGGACACTTTGTTGATCCAGAGTGCGCACTCGACTCTGCGGGGTAATCGGTTGGGCATTTTTGGTTCGGGTGGAGGTGTCAGTGTTACGTCCAGCGACGCCGCATCGCGCGCCGGCATGCGGATTCCGGCTCTTTCCCCAAGCACGTGTGACGCGCTTAGTCGTTTTGGTGTGCCAGGCACCAGCGTTGCCAACCCTATCGACATTCCCGTATGGGGCTTGCGCGATGGCAATCGCCTTATCCTTGCCGATATTATCAATTTGCTCAAAGTCGACGATAACCTTGACAGCCTTATCGTTTATGTCGAGATGGGCTCCATCATGGACTTTGCTGACGACGAAGCGGATGGAAGGCGTCAACTCGAGGAAATTTGCGAGTCGGTGGCGCAAGCCGGCACCGCAGGCCCCAAAGTCAGCCTTGCCCTGCGTAGCACCGGCGACCAAACACAAGACAACTTCGTAAGAGAGCAACGCGCCAAACTGCGGGAACAAGGCATTGCTGTTTTCTCATCTACCGCCCGGGCTGTTCGCGCCCATGCCAAACTATACGAGTTATCGTCCAAGCAAGGTAGAGGTTAAAGTGAAAAACGAATTGAGTGCTGAGGAAGCAAAATGGCTATTGGCGGCGTTTGGTGATCCCGCCAAGGTAACCTGGACGCTGCCTGAGCAAATCGCAAACAGGTTGGGCGAAGACATAATCCGCGGCATTTTCGTCCCCGGCCAGCCCCTGATGGAGGTGATGCTGGCCGAGACCTACTTCCATGTCAGCCGCGGGCCGGTACGCGAAGCTTTACGCATACTGGAAAGTGAAGGCCTGGTCCAAATACGGCCTCGCCGGGGCGCCATCGTGGCGGTATTGTCAGCATCCGACATTAAAGAAATCTTCAATGTGCGCGCCGTGCTATACGGCTTCGTTGCATCAGAATTGGCAAACAATCGTACTGACGAGATTCTCGCCGTATTGCATGACGGCATAAAGGCGGTTTCTATCGCCCACGAACAAAATAACGTCGATGAGTTTATCGCAACGCTTTACCGTCTTAGCATGTATTTACCGGAAGTAGGCGGGAACAGCTACGCCAGGAAGATTATTGTATCGCTCGGCCGCCAGACGCTGGCCACTACGCGCAAGGTCATGTTGGTTAAAGAAAATTGCCGTATATGGATAAACAACTGGAAACGCCTGGTCAAAGCCATCGAGCAGCGCGATGCTCGCGCAGCGGAAGACGCCGGCAGGAAGCTGGTGCATGACGTTTACAAATGTACGGTGAAAATCCTCGAGGCATCACCTGTCGAGCCTCTGAACACTAATTATCAATCGGCCCCTGCTGGGGCCGTCAAGCCGTAACCTTTGGACCCTCAAAAAATATGTAAAGCAGCATTCTTCCACGACACTGGAGACAAAAATGGCGTTTACAAAATCATCAAAAATGACACTTCCCTGGCACCGCGTTGCTGTGGCTTTAAGCGTGGCACTCGCGCTTCAGGCCGGTCCCGCCGTGGCCGCTAGCGACGAGCTCGTTATTGGCGTGCTGGTACCGACCACCGGAGGCCTTGCTCCCCTGGGAATCGATATGAAGAACGGTTATGAATTAGCTGTCAAGAACGCGCCGCTGGTAAAGGATCAAAAAGTCAGGCTCGTTATCGAAGACAGCCAGGCAAACGCTGCAGTAGGCCTGAAAAAGGCACAGAAGCTAGTGCTTCAGGATAAGGCCAAGCTGCTGATAGGAGGCGCGAGCAGTGCTGTTGTATTGGGTATTAACGCGCAGGCTGCCCGCCTGAACGTACCGTTGGTCACGACAAACTCACAAGCGGTGCAAACCACCGGCGACCAGTGCAGTAAATACTTGTTTCGCACCAATCCGAACGACGCCATGGTAGGCAAGGGCAACGCCTTGCTGATGCAGAAAAGGCCAGAGTTGCTTCAGAAAAAATGGTTTGTCGTATTTCACGATTTTGTATGGGGCCAAAGTAATAAAGCAGAGTTTGCGAAGATTCCCGGCATTAATATCGTAGGCGAAGCCGGGCGTTCCATGGGCACGGCAGACTGGTCTAGCGCCATTTCGCAGATCCAGGCCAGCGGCGCCGATGCCGTCTATCTGGCACTTGCAGTGGGCGACGATATGCCTGGTTTCATTCGACAGGCTCGCAGCTTCGGTATGGAGCAGTTCATGCTTGCGCCGCTCGGTATGCCTGACTCCATGCTTCAGGCTTTAGGCAACAACGGCGTTGGCATGATATCGGGCGGGCTGTTTGCATCATGGATGCTGCAGGATGAAAACCCGGAAATGGCGCGCTTCGTGAAGGAGTACGTTGCGGACTACGGCATCGTACCGGGCCCCCAGGCGATCCAGGCCTACGCGGGCATGCGGCTTACCTTGGCCGCCATGTCGAACGCCGCGTCGTTGACGACTAAGGACATCATCAGCGCCCTGGAAACGACGTCAGTAGATACCGTGATCGGCAAGCTGGCTATTCGCAAAGAGGACCATCAAGGCATGGTGCCGACTTACCTGTCGGAAGCAGTAAAGCTGTCCGAGCCGCAGTACGGCACTACGATAGGCTGGAAAGTGCTTGAAACCTTACCGTGGGATGCCGTTAAAACGCCGTTGGCCGAAACCGGCTGCAAAGGACTCTAGTTGCCTGCGCACAATCCTGCATCTTGGTCTGGCTGGCCGGGCGCCTTGCATAGGAAATCGCTGTCTATCACGCTTATCATCCTTTGCCAGGTAGCGTGCATGACATTATGGTTTTCCGCCTCGGCAGCCGTTCCGAACCTTATCAGTACCGGGCAGATCACCGGCGAGCGCGGCTCGCTGTTGACCGGTGCCGTACAGATCGGCTTCGTGTTCGGCACCCTGATCAGCGCCTTTCTGGGGCTTGCCGACCGGTTCGATCCTCGGCGAGTGTTTGCTTTTTCGGCGGTGCTGGGCAGCGTCATCAATGCATTTATTCTTGTTGTGGGATTCAACGATCCCTGGACGATACCCTTGCGCTTTCTGACCGGCGCGATCATGGCCGGCATTTATCCGGTGGGTATGAAGATGGCTGCGGGATGGGCGCAACGAAACATGGGGCTGATGATAGGTGCCCTGGTCGGTGCCGTAACGCTGGGCTCGGCATTGCCCCATTTATTTACATCGTTGAGCGACCTGGATTGGCGCACGGTTATAGGCGCGGCGTCCATCAGTACGCTGTTAGGCGCGGGCGGAGTTCTTTTGATCGCGCTCGGTCCGGCTCACCGCAAGGCGGGCCGATTCCGGCCCACGGACGTGGTGGCGATGCTGCGCCGGCGCTCTGTCCTTTTGGCGAATGGGGGCTATCTTGGCCACATGTGGGAACTCTATGCCATGTGGACGTGGATAGGCGCGTTCCTGGCATGGGGCCTGCAGCAAGACAGTGGAGTCACGATAGGCACTGACCCGGCACTGTTGACCTTCTTTGTGGTGTCGAGCGGAGCGCTGGGTTGCTTGGCCGCAGGTGTACTGGCCGACCGCTACGGACGAACCGTTACAACAATGGTCGCCATGGCGGTTAGCGGCAGTTGTGCCGCCGTTATTGGCCTGACACCCGCTATGGGGCCATGGGTGATGCTGACTGTAGCCATGATCTGGGGCGTTAGCATCGTGGCCGACTCCGCTCAGTTTTCGGCCGCCGTGGCTGAGCTGTCCGAGCCAGAGCTGGTCGGTAGCATGCTCACCGTGCAGACCTGCCTGGGATTCCTGCTTACCTCTATCGCCATCCAGCTTGTGCCCGTCATGGCCGATTGGTTTACCTGGCGCTATGCCTTTGTGTTCTTGTCTATAGGCCCATTTTTAGGTGTCTTGTCAATGTGGCGGCTACGCAACCAACCCGATGCCGTCCGCCTGGCCAATGGCCGCGGCTAGCCTTTAATCGTTCCCATTTAAAACTGGAGAGTTGTATGCATTACGAAAGCATCATGTACGACATTCGTGAAGATGGCATAGGCGTGGTTACGTTTAATCGTCCCAAGCGCGCCAATGCCATGAGTCAGTCCATGTTGAAAGAACTTGAACACTTGTGCGCCCATATGGAGCAAGACCAGACGCTGAAATGCGTTATTGTCACTGGCGCCGGACCAGCCTTTAGTGCGGGCTTCGATCTGAAGGACCAGGCCGACGCCATGCCTAGCGGTGTGGCCGACTGGGTTCCGCTGCTCGAGGCCGACTTCAAAGGCATCATGTCATTCTGGAACCTATCCAAGCCATCGATTGCCGCTGTCAATGGCCCCGCCCTTGCCGGCGGATTCGAGTTGATGCTTGGCTGCGACCTGGCGATTGCCGCCGACACGGCGGTGTTCGGAGAGCCTGAATTGAAGTTCGGCGCCGGTATCGTCGCCATGCTGTTGCCGTGGTTCGTCGGCCCCAAGATTGCCCGGGAAATGATTTACATGGGCGAAGATAGCTTGTCGGCCCAGCGAGCGCTGGAACTGGGTTTGATCAATAAAATCACGCCGGCCGCCGACGTCATGGATACGGCGATGCAGTATGCGCGCCGGCTCGTACAAATGGACCCTATGGTGCTGGGACGCACCAAACAGGCGCTTAACCGTACCTACGAGCTCATGGGCATGCAGCGCGCCCTTCGTGCAGCACTCGATATCGACATCATGATCGAGGGAGAAGGCTCGCAACTCAAGCGCGACTTTCTGCAAGTCGTCAGCCGCGACGGCCTAGGCAAGGCATTGGCGTGGCGCGAGGCCCGCTATGCAACACCCGGCTAGTCCATCGCCCTTGCAGGTCACTGCCCATAGTGCCATCGCGCTGTTGGCATTGCTGACTCTGAGCCGTACTGCCGTGGCGTTTCAGTTTCAGAGCGTCACCTCGCTAATCGACACCTTGCGTGGCACCTTGTCCTTCAGCGCCACGGGCTTCGGGATATTGCTCGGTATCTATATGGCGCCTGGCCCCGTGATGGCCATTGCAAGCCCCGTACTTGTCAGGGCATTTGGCGCAAAGGGGACAGTAATTTTTGCATTACTGCTTATGGCCGCTGGTCAGGTAGGCTTGGTGCTGGCCGGCTCGCAAGAAGCCGCTTATCTGTCGCGACTGGTGGCGGGGGCGGGCGGTTGCGTCGTGTATATCGTTACCATCGATTTGGCGGCGAGCCTTTGCGATGCAGGCCGGATGCCAGGAAGAATGGGGGCCATTGCGGCCAGTTGGCCGTTGGGCAATGCACTGTCGCTGGTTGTCCTGGGCGGGCTGATCAGTGCATCCCTGCCCGATGCCGCCACCTATCTGCCAGCGGTGTTCGCTATCGCCGCCGCTTTCCTCATTGCCTGGGCGCTCAGGCAGCAGGGCTTGACCGGCCATAAGCAAGGCAGGCAACATGCGCCCCGAAATTGCTCTCGAGGCATATCGCTGCAAGAATGGCAGTACGCGTTTCGGATCACCCTGATACCCGGTGTCATCTTCGCCCTTTACAACGTGAGCTTCATCGTGTTCACCAGCTTTACGCCGGAGCTCTTGCAGAGCCAAGGCTATACCCTGCTGGCCGCCTCGAATATTGCCAGCTTGCCCATGTGGCTATTCGTCGTTTCCGTACCGCTGGGCGGCTTGTTGGCAGGCAGGTCGAGCGCAAAAGATAAATGGTTGGTGGGCGTCGGATGCCTGGGAGGCGGCGCCTGCATTATTCTCTCGCACCTGCTCCAGGATAAGACCGTTTGGTATGTGTTGGCGGGGATACTAGGGGGGCTGCCAACAGGAGCAATGCTGGCAAGCGGCGGCCGTGCCCGCCATGACCTGTTTTACCCGACCCTGTTTTTTATCTTCTTCGTCTTGCTTCTGGCCTTTCCGCCATTGGTGGGGACCGCAATAGAAGTCACCGGCAATATGCATAGCGCACTGGTATTTTGCGTTGTCATGCTAGTGACCGCTTTTCTGTTTTACATCAAGGATACGTCATCATGAAAGCTTTACTCTGCTCGGCTTTTGGCCCTATCGACACACTGTCGGTCCGGGAAGTGGCCGCGCCTGCGGTTGGTGCAAATCAGGTCCTCGTTGACGTCAAAGCCGCATCCATTAACTTTCCCGACGCATTAATCGTTCAGGGCCTGTACCAGGTCAAACCCGAACTACCTTTTTCGCCTGGCGTAGAACTAAGTGGCACTATCGCGCAAGTGGGTGCTCACGTGACGAACTGGAAGGTCGGTGATCGCATTATGGCCTCGGTGGACTATGGAGCTTTTGCCGAGCAGTGCGCTGTCGACGCCCATCGTCTGGTCCCCCTGCCGACAAACATGAGCTTTACGCTTGGGGCGGCCTTTATCCTGACTTACGGCACATCCTTGCATGCGCTCAAAGACAGGGCCAAGACGACTGCCTCGGACACGGTGCTTGTCCTGGGCGCCGCTGGCGGCGTCGGTATTGCGGCGATCCAGATCGCCAAACAGTTAGGCGCGCGCGTGATCGCCGCCGCCTCAAGCGCCGAGAAAATCGCGCTATGTCGGGAGTCGGGTGCCGACGAAGTCATCAACTACTCGACTGAAAGTCTTAAGGATCGCCTAAAGGCATTGACGGAAAACAGAGGAGTTAATGTGGTCCTGGATTCCATAGGCGGCGAACACAGTGAAACGGCGCTGCGCAATCTTGACTGGAACGGCAGGTTTCTGGTGGTGGGCTTTGCTGCCGGCACAATTCCGCGCATTCCGCTGAACCTTGTCTTGCTCAAAGAGCGTGAGGTTCTGGGTGTCTTCTGGGGTGACGCAGTCAATCGTGACCCAGCAAAGCATCACGAAAATATGCGGTTATTGCAAATGTGGCTGGACGAAAAACACATCGCACCCGTCATCAGTGACGAAGTGAACCTGCACGATGCCGCAGCGGCAATTCAACGGATCGCTAATCGTCAGGTCAAAGGCAAGGTCGTTGTCCATATCGCGGACTAATTTATTTACCTAGAAGGAGACACCATGTTCAACGCCATTTTGGTCGAAAAAGATGAAGCAGGCTATCGTGCGTCGCTAAAGCAAGTCGACGAGACCGCGCTGCCCGAAGGCGATGTTCTAGTTCGGGTGCAGTATTCCACGCTCAATTACAAAGACGCGCTTGCGATCACCGGGAAGTCGCCGGTTGTGCGCAAGTTTCCCATGGTGCCTGGCATCGACTTCGTCGGTACGGTCGAGCAAAGTGCGCATGCGGATTTCAAGGTTGGGGACGAGGTCATTCTGAATGGTTGGGGCGTCGGCGAAACACATTGGGGCGGCTTGGCGCAGAAAGCCCGCGTCAAGGGGGATTGGCTGATTCCACTTCCGCAAGATATGCAGCCTGAGCATGCGATGGCTATCGGCACGGCCGGTTATACGGCCATGCTTTGCATCATGACGCTGGAACGCCACGGTGTAACGCCGGACAAAGGGGATATTCTGGTCACCGGCGCGGCGGGCGGTGTAGGCAGTATTGCGGTGTCGATATTGGCCAAACTGGGTTATCGCATTGTGGCTTCTACTGGCCGGCCTGACGAGGCCGATTATTTGCGGTCGCTGGGCGCTGACGAGATCATCGATCGCAATACGCTGAGCGAGCCGGGCAAGCCTTTGGCCAAAGAGCGTTGGGCCGCTGCGGTAGATTCGGTTGGGAGCCATACGCTGGCCAATGTGTGTGCAGGTATGCGCTATCGGGGCGTGGTAGCCGCTTGCGGCCTTGCCCAGGGCATGGATTTCCCATCGAGTGTTGCCCCATTCATCTTGCGCTCGGTTACCTTGGCGGGTATTGACAGTTCACATTGCCCTGTGCCGGAACGCAAGGAGGCGTGGCGCCGTCTGGCCGCCGAGCTCGACATTGCAAAATTGGATCAGATCAGTACCAGCATAATAGGGCTAAGTGACACTATCGCTAATTCACAGGAATTGTTGGTCGGCAAAGTTCGCGGCCGCATCATCGTTGACGTGAATAAATAGACAGCGCCTGGCGCCGATGGCATTTTGTGCTTATTAGCCGGAATAACCCGGAAGTATGAAAACCCCAACGCCATCACTGAATGGCGTTGGGGGAGCGTTACGCTATTGCTAAGTGCTATACCTCTGCAATAGCGTCCATGACTCTAGCTGAGTAAACCAATGCTGCGCCTGCATTCAAGGCGACGGCAACCCCCAATGCTTCCGCGATATCTTCCCGCGTCGCGCCTGCCTCGATAGCCTTTTTGGAATGCACGGCAATGCAGCCGTCGCAGCGGGTGGTGACGGCCACAGCGATCGCGATGAGTTCACGCGTCTTGGCATCCAGTCGACCAGTTTTTTGCCCGGCACCTGACAGGGTGCTATAGCCGGCGACCGTATCGGGGCTAAGCGCCGCGATATCTCCAATCCGGGTCATGAGTTCTGAGTGGTATGTGTCCCAATTCAACATAAATATTCCTTTTTCGGTGAGGTACAAAAAATAAACTACTGTCCGGTATAGACCGGGGCGCGTTTTTCAGCGAATGCCGAATAGCCTTCCTGCGCGTCACGGGTTTTGACCAGGTAAATGAACTCGTCAAGCTCACGCTGTACACCACGCTCGGGGCTCATGGTGCCTTCGCGCACGAGGCGTTTTATGGCTTTGGTGGCCAAGGGGCCGCGCGTCGAAATCTTTGTCGCTAGCGACATGGCCGATTCCATAAGCTGATCGCTCGAGACAATGCGATTTACCAGCCCTATGCGAAAGGCAGTCTCCGCGTCGATGGGATCGCCGGTTAGCAGCATTTCCATGGCCATACCGGCTGGGACAGCGCGCGGCAGGCGTTGGGTTCCGCCAGCGCCAGGCGCAATGGCCCATAAGGCTTCAGCCAGGCTGAAGGTGGCGTTAGGCGAACAGATGCGAATGTCGCAGGCCAGCGCCATTTCCAGGCCGCCAGCCAGACAGTGGCCGTTGACCGCGGCGATGACGGGTTTTTCCAGAGTGCGTCCGCGGGCCAAGCCACCACCAAAGGCCCAATCCAGGTTCGGTTCACCGGCTAGCACCCGTTCGCGAAAACGAGGCAACATGGCTTTTAAATCCGCGCCTGCGGAGAAGGCTTTGGTACCAGAACCTGTCAGCACGGCAACGAGCAAGTCGTCGCGGTCTTCGAATAATTGCCAGGCGTTGGACAGTTCTTGATCTGCTTCGGGATCCAGTGAATTCATGGCTTTTGGCCGGTCTATAGTTACCACTAAAACTTTATCAACGACTTCAGTCAGTATTCCCATGCGATCTCCTTGAGGTATTGTGAATTGGCTGTCACGCCATTAGCATCGTTGGTTGCATCTCGATAATCTGTGCCCGGAGCAACACTTTGTCGACCTTGCCCACCGGCAGCAGGGGTAGTTCAGTGCGGATTTCAATATGTTTTGGACGCTTATAGTCGGACAAGCGACCGCAGCACCATTCCTTAAGCTCAGTAACGTCGGGGCCGGTTCCGCCTTTAAGGCTGACCACCGCATAGCCGACTTCGCCAAAGACGGGATGCGGCACCCCGATAACGGCGGCCTGGAGAACCGAGGGGTGGGCTTCCAGGGCTAGTTCGATTTCGCGCGGGTAGACATTGAAGCCGCCGGACTTGAACATGTCGGATGTGCGGCCGACGAAGCGCAGATTCCCTTGCGGCATGACTTCCGCCAGATCTCCCGATTTGAACCATCCATCGGTAGTGAATGCCGATGCGTTCGCGTCAGGGCGATTGAAGTAGCCGACGGTGCAATAGTCCCGCCGTACCTGGATCTCACCGACTTCACCTTCAAGGCAAATACGGTTCTCGGCATGGAAGACGCGTACCTCGCCTTCTGGGGAAGAACGGCCGATGGTAACGGCCAGTGTTGCCAGGTCGGTGTCCGGGGCGGCGTAGGTGACAGAACCGCAGGTTTCGGTCATGCCGTAAGACGTGCCTATCTTGCCGGGCATTTTGTCGAGGATACGCAGCAGCTCTATCGGCATCTGGGCGCCCGAAAAAATATGCCATTCGATGGATGCGAACTTGGCGGGATCGAATGTAGGCGAGTCCAGGACCATCTTGTACATGGTTGGAAAAAACTCCAGTACATTGATCTGGTTTTGCTCGACAAGATCAGGCACATCGTCGCCCTCGAACTTCTCGCGAAAATGAATACTGCCTTCCCCGACAATGCCATATGACGAAACCCAATGCATGCTGCCTATGTGGTTCATGGGGTAGGGGTTGTACAGGCGGGGGTAGTCTGACACAGGCCATTGCACTAACTGATTCAGGCTGCGGCGTATCATGGCCCGGTTCGAAAGAGGCGCTCCTTTGGGCTGGCCGGTCGACCCCGACGTATAAACAAGAATGGCGGCGTTGTTGGCCCGGTCGTTACCTATCAAAACATCTTCGTATCGAGGGCGCACGTCGTTCATATTATCCAGCGCGGTTTTCAGCGGCATGGCAACCGATGAGTCGTCATCCAGACAATATAAGGATTCCAGGAAGGGACAGCTCGCTTTCACTTCTTGAGCAATCGAAAGAAACTCTTGCTCACGAAAGCGGTTGATGAAGAATAGGAATCGGGGCTGCGCGTCGTTGACGACATATAAGACTTCCGGCAGCGTATAGCGCGGGTTGATTCCCAGCCATATCGCCCCGACCGCGTTAATTGCCAAGAACAGTGCGTATGAGTCAGCTCGCGGCGTGGTCAAAACGGCAATAGGCTCTCCTGGCCGTACGCCTTGCTTTAGCAGAAAGCTCGCTAGCACTCGGACTCGCTCAGTTAGTTCACGATAGGAATACCGTGTGGACTCTGAGGCGATCGCCAGACGGTCGGGGAATTTGTCTGCCGTGCGGCCAACAAACTCGGCCAGGCTTTGGGCTGTCGTTTCAGTAACCATCTTTCATCCTATGTCTCGCTTTTTTCGCGACTCCAGTCGCTGAAGCACAACAGCACCTGTTCCATGTCGCCATGGCTGGATATGTCGGTCAACGCGCCGGCAACCACATTGATCGCGCGTTTACTGACAGCCAGCGCCATGCTGGGCATTTTTGCCAGAGTCGCGGCGAGCTCACGGGCCTTTGCGATGGTTTCGCCGTCTGCAACCAGTTCGTCGATAAGGCCCCATTCCTGCGCTTGTGCTGCGGCGATACGTTCGGCAAGCAATACCATGCGTCGCGTTCGGGCTGGACCCACCAGACTTATTAGCCGCGGCACGGTGTTCCAGCCATAATTGGCGCCGATCTCGACTTCGGGAACCCACAGGAAGGCACTTGCGCCAGCTACCCGAAAATCGCAAGCCAGGGCAAGGCCTAATCCACCGCCTATGGCATAGCGCTCTATGGCGGCCACGGTTACCTGGGGCAGTTGCTCCCACGCGCGCGCCATCTCGGCGCCGAGCAAGGCGTAATGGCGTTTGTCTGCCAAAGTGGTTGAGGCATCAAATTGCAGTGGGTCGGCCAGGTCGGCCCCGGCCGAAAAGCACTTTCCGGTGCCGCTAAGAATTATGACCTGGATATCACGCCGTTTGCGTAAGGCCAGGGCGGCGTCGTTAAGCGCCTCAATTAGTGCAACGTTGAAGGAATTGCGTTTTCCTTCGCGGTTTATTTGAACGTGCGCAACAGATCCGTTGTATGTGATGGCAAGTAATTGATCGGTCATAGGAACTCCGGTTCGGTCTGATAAATAAGCGGGCGTTAGCCCATTAACTCAGGAAGCCACATAACGATGCCGGGAAAGAAGCAAAGCAGGGCGATAACAGCCAAGTGCGCGATGAAGTGGGGCCCGACGCCTCGGAACACATCGGTTACGGGAATGCCGGTGTACTTCGACACAACAAAAACATTGAGTCCTACCGGCGGCGTGACCATGCCCACCTCGGCGGTGACGATGACGACAATTCCGAACCATATCGGGTCGTACCCCAGCGCAACGATGATGGGTAGAACTACCGGGACCGTCAGAATGAGCGTGGAGATCAAGTCCAGCAAACAACCCAGCGCCAGGTAAATAACGATAATGATCAGTAGGATCAGCCAGCTATCAAGCCCCGAATCGCCAACGAGCTGAATCAGGGCCTGGGTGCTTTGTGTCAATGTCAGGAAGTAGCTGAATATCTGCGCGCAGATCAATACCAGCGCAATCATCGCCGTTGTGCGCGCAGTGGAAACGGCGGCTTCGTAGAAATTTTTTAACGTCAGGCGCCGCAGTATCATCGCGTAGACCAAGGAACTGAAGGCGCCCAGGACCGAGGCCTCTACTGGTGTGGCAATCCCCAGATAGATAGATCCGGTCACGAAGGTAAAAATCACCGCGAAAGGGCCGATGACTTTCAGGGATTCGATCTTCTGCGTCCAGGTATAACTTTGCTTGCTGGGCGCCAGCGCAGGCT
Source organism: Pollutimonas bauzanensis (assembly GCF_040393045.1). Classification (GTDB taxonomy): domain Bacteria; phylum Pseudomonadota; class Gammaproteobacteria; order Burkholderiales; family Burkholderiaceae_B; genus Pollutimonas; species Pollutimonas bauzanensis_A. Next base: position 70,323 of record NZ_JBEBUX010000001.1, read on the forward strand.
CACGAAATACTAAATACTTTACGGTGAGGATGATGGCTAGTGTCACCACAAGGCCGGGCATAACTCCAGCCACCAGCAGCTTGGCAATGCTTGCGCCGCTTAACAAACCGTAGAAGACGATGGCAATGCTCGGCGGTATCAGCATGGCCAGCGTCCCCGAAATGGCGACGACACCGCTGGCGAACTTACGTTCATAGCCCTGCTGCATCATGGCAGGGATGCTCGTCGACGAAAGCGTTGCCGCCGAGGCAGTACTTGATCCGGAGATTGCACCAAATGCAGCACCAGTGATGGCTGTGGCAATTGCCAGACCGCCCTTGGTACGCCCGAGCCATACGGCGGCAGCGTCAAAGAGATTGTCGGCAATGCCGCTGATGGTCAGCAACTGCGCCATCAGTATGAACATAGGGATAGTGATAAATTCGAAGCTGTCGAGGGTCGAGAGAGGGGCCGACTCAAGAATCCCGTGCAGCAGAGTCGGTCCTCCGGTCACTAGTAGTCCAGCCGCGCCGGCAATGGCTAGTGTGAACGCTACCGGAATACCGATGGCAAGCAATGCGAGAAGCAGCGCAAGCGTAATAGCTACCGTCATGAGTTTCTCCTTACTTGGCTAGCTCTTGCTTGGGCGGCCGCTGTGACGTTCCTGCAAGGTGCTCGATTGAACGGCATAGAATGGATAGCGACAAGAAAGAAAAGCCGATCGCGGCAATTGCCATGGCCGGCCACGTGCGCCAATTGATCGCGCCGAAAGTGCTTTCGCTGGCGGCATAGGCGTGGATAGTCTTGTCTATGTACATGTACGCAATGGTGGCAAAAATCGCGCATGCCGCCAGGCCACCGATAAGGGAAAAGAATCTCCACTGCCTAATGCCTAAGTGGTCCGACAATATGTCGATCTCAATGTTTTCATTTTTTCGAAACACGTCGGATAAAACGAGCAGGACGCTGGCTGGAAATAAATACATCGAGGTCAGATCGAATGCGAAGGTAAATGGGCTATGGAATAAATAGCGCATGGCTACGTCGATAGTGGTCAACAGTCCTATTGCACAGAGACACAACACGGCAATGAACATCAGAATTGAATCGATGGCGTGCAGGATTGCGCCCACGCGAGTAAGCAGGGTGGCTTTCATGTTGGCCCTTTATTAGGGATTCGGAGGAGACATTGCGTACGCTGCAATGCCCGATGCCATTAGATGGGCTACATGGCTTTCTGGTACCGCTCCAACGTTTCCGTGCCAGGCTTGCCCATTCCGTCCAGCGACGCGGCCCAGCGCTTGCGCGTTTCGGCAAGTCGTTCGCTGAGCTTGGTGTTTTCCACATCAGTCATCAGGACCTCTTGCATTCCTTCTTTCTGAAGGTCCGCAATAATGTTCTTGTTGGTCATGTCGATCCACGCGCAAATCCGCATGGCGGATTCTTCACTGGTTTTGGCCAACACTTTTTGCTGCTCGGGCGAGAGCTTGTTCCAAGCTTTCTCGGTGATTGCGAAGACAGAAACGAAGCTGGCAGTATTGACGTTGGTCGTCATGTATTTGAGAGCCGTCTGCCAGTCGAAGGGCTTAAGACTTAGTAGAGTGACAAACATGCCGTCGAGGGTGCCACGCTGCAGCGATGGAAGCACATCGGGTCCCGTCATCTTTATTGGCACAGAGCCTACTTGTGATGCGGTGATGTCCATGGCGCCGCCGGCAGTGCGCATCTTCAGCCCCTTCAGTTCATCGAGCGCAGTGACCTTTTTATTCGTCGTTACGATGGCATATGGTGCGTAAGTCATTGCCCAGAGGACACGCAGGCCAAGTGGTTTGTATTCCTTTTCGTCCAGAAAGCCGCCGGGGCGCATTAGGGTCATCAGGCCCCGGTTGCCGTCGCAGGTATTTGAGAAGAGATCGGGAAGCTCTGCCACGCCGGATAAAGGAAATTTTTCGGAAATGTAGGCAGGCGAAATGTGAACGATATCGGCGACGCCCGCTTGGGCGAGCGTTGCCATGTCTTTTGCCTTGCCGATTTGCTGGGCGGGGTAGTATTCGAAGTCGATAGACCCGTTGGATGCTTGCTTGGTCGCTTCCATCCAGGGCTTGACACCCTCATCGAGTGTGTAGTGCGACAGAGGAAGCCAGTCGGCAAACTTCAGTTTTATTGTGTCGGCCGCCTGGGAGCTGAAGCTGGCTCCAATCAATAAAGCGGCAAGCCAAGTCGTGCGAATGGCCCTGGGCTTAATGCAAGGAATGTGCTGGGTGTGCCCGAGTTTTTTGTTGGACATGTTATGTCTCCTGTCTCTGTCGAGGTCTTGATTTTATATTGACCGAATGTTCGGTATAGTGTGTAGACTAAATGTTGAAATGTTAGCTGTCAATGTTTTTTTTACCGAACGATCGGTTTATAATGGGTTTGTATATAAGCATAATCAAAAGGGAAATAACATGGCTTCGAGTGCAATGTCGCGTGACGAAATCCTTAATCGACTTGCGAAGGTGTTTCGTGACGAAGGTTACGAAGCCGCTTCACTGACGCGGCTGTCCAAAGCGACAGGCCTGGGTAAGGCGAGTCTGTACTATCATTTTCCAGACGGCAAAGAGCAGATAGCACAAGCGGTCATCGACCGGGCACATGAGCTATTTTCTGAGCAGGTGATTACGCCGTTGCGCAGCGATGCTCCCGCCGACCGGCGGATTCTGCAAATGGTGCGCAATATCGATAATTACTACTGCAACGGGGAAGAGTCTTGTCTGCTGGGTGTGCTCGCAATGAGTGCCACGCCTGCGGTTTTTCACCCTCAAATCAAAGCAGGCCTACTTGAATGGATTGATGCGTTGACTGACGCATTGACCGACTTCGGTTTGCCTAAGCGCCAAGCGCGGCAACGTGCCGAGGATACCGTGTGCCGAATAGAGGGAGCTCTGCTGCTTTCCCGCGGGATATCGGACCCAGGCCCATTCAGGCGCATTCTTAGTCGGCTTAAAACTCATATTCTGGCTTGCGCCGAATCCTAGCCATTTAGCAGTAAATCTCTTGGGGAATGTTTATGAAGATATACGACAAAATATTCATTAATGGTGTTTGGGTTCAGCCATCAGGCCAGGACGTCATCGATATAGAAAGCGCATCGACACAGGAAATTATTGCGCGTATTCCGGCTGCGGAAGCCGAAGATGCGCGCCTGGCGGTCGAGGCAGCGCGTGGGGCGTTTCCTGATTGGTCGGCGACCACACCGCAGGAAAGGGCGGTATATCTTGACAGGATCGGGGCGCAGCTTAAAGAACGTAGCGCTGAGATCGGCGAAACCATTGCTCACGAAGTCGGTATGCCGTTGATGCAGGCAATAAAGATACAGGCGGGTTCCCCGCGATTTACTTTTGCCTCTTACTCTAAGCTATTGACGACATTCGAATGGCAGCAGCAGGTAGGGAACTCAACCGTTTATCGCGAGCCGGTTGGCGTTGTAGTGTGCATTACTCCCTGGAACTATCCTCTTCACCAAATTGCTGCAAAAGTGGCACCAGCATTGGCAGCCGGGTGTACGGTTGTCCTGAAACCTTCCGAAGTCGCGCCTCTGAATGCTTTCATCTTTGCCGAGATCATAGCGTCGGTTGGTTTGCCCAAAGGTGTATTCAATATGGTGACCGGATACGGCGCGACTGTCGGTGAAGCCTTGGTGTCGAGTCCAGATGCCGATATGGTGTCGTTTACCGGTTCGACGCGCTCGGGAACACGCGTTGCCGAGCTTGCCGCTGCAACGGTCAAGCGGGTAGCGCTTGAGTTGGGCGGAAAGTCGGCTGCCATCGTGTTGCAGGATGCCGACCTGACGCAGGCGGTCAAGGCGACTGTGTCGACTTGCTTCCTTAATTCCGGCCAGACCTGCAGCGCGCACACGCGACTTTTGGTGCACGAGTCGCAGTATGAAGAAGCCGCTGCACTCGCTAAAAAGTATGCTGACGCTTATGTAGTAGGGAGCCCTTTAGACGAAGCCACTACTTTGGGGCCGGTCATTTCGCACGCGCAGCGTGAACGCGTCCGCAGCTACATCAATAAAGGCATTGAAGAGGGCGCGGAATTGATAGCGGGTGGGCCCGAAAGCCCAGCCGGTTTAGATAAAGGCTACTACGTACAGCCCACGGTTTTCGGTCGTGTAGATCCGTTAAGCACTATAGCTCAGGAAGAAATCTTCGGGCCGGTCCTTTCCATCATTACATACCGGAACTTGGATGAAGCGGTCGAGATAGCCAATGGCACGCCGTTCGGCCTTGCCGGTGCTGTGTGGTCGGCTGATGAGGATAAAGCGGTTGGCGTAGCGCTACGCTTGCGCACTGGGCAGGTCGACATTAACGGCGGTCAGTTCAATATGCTTGCCCCCTTTGGGGGTTATAAGCAATCTGGCTATGGGCGCGAGCTGGGTAAATTCGGCTTGGATGAATTCCTGGAATTCAAGTCGGTGCAATTCAAGCGTTAAGGGGGCTATTTGGTGGGGGCACAGTGCCCCACTCTTGTCTATCCAGGAGATCATGCTCCTTCCGCCAACACAGCTTTAAGCAACTCAACAAACGCCATCGTACGCTGCGGTAATAGACGCCGTCCGGGCGTCACGCACCATACGGTGGCCGGCGGCAAATGCCAATCGGGCAGAACACGTTTAATGGCGCCTTGTTTAACGAGTTCTTCTGCAAATCGCTCCGACAATCCCACAATGCCCAGTCCATGTGCTGAGAGCGCCTGCTGCAAACCCATGGAGTTTGCGCTAAGCGAATGCTGAGGAACACCTTCCCACTTCTCGGCTTCTCGCGACAAGCGCCATTTTTGATGCTCGCCGCCGCTAGTGACGAGTACCAGGCCAGTATGTTTAAGCAGGTCGGCGGGTGTCTTGGGTGTGCCATGTCGCTTCAGGTAGGTGGGGCTGGCATAAAGACCATTGTGTAGCGTGGCGATAGGGCGGGCAACCAAGGTATTGTCGTCCGGCAGCTGTGTTGCTATGCGCACGGCCACGTCGAAGCGTTCAGCCAGTATATCTACACGCCGCGCTGACAGGTCAAGCTCCAGGCGCACGTCCGGATACTTGCTCGTAAATTGGCTAAGGCACTGAACCAATGACAATTCATGGAACTCTGGCGGGAGTGATACGCGCAACGTCCCCTGTGGTGTGATTTGACGGTGCAAGGCGAAAGCAGCGGCCGCATCGGTTTCATCAAGAAGAAGCTGGGCGTGTTCCAGGATGCTTTCACCGAAGTCCGTCAGAACCAGCCGGCGTGTGCTGCGCTGCATGAGCCGTTCTCCTAGTTGCTGCTCAAGGTCGGTCAGTCGGCGCGACAGGGTCGATTTAGGCAAACCTGTCCGGTCGGCCGCCTGGGTAAAGCTTCCCGCGTTGACGATATGAGCGAAGAGAATCAAATCATTGGCATAAAGGTTTATGGCTGACATAGCATTCCGATTGTTCCATATTTGGAATCAGTATACCCAGATACTGGGGTTTTTCTCTGTTTTTGTTTCCAATAGAATGGGTACATCGATGGTGCTTAGGATTAGTCGCAACGCGATGCCATCAACCCGCTTAATTAAAATCATTAGGAATTCTCATGAAAAAGACACTTGTTGCTGGTATTTTTGCTTCCCTGATCGCAATCCCGGTATTTGCCGCGCCTCAAACCTATGTGCTTGACCCAACGCACTCTTTCCCGCGCTTCTCTTACGATCATATGGGGTTTTCCAAGCAAATTTTGCGCTTTAATAAAACCACTGGTACGGTGGTGCTGGATAAGCAAGCTAAGCAGGCCAATGTGGACGTGACCATCGACATGACATCTATCGACACCGGGTTTGATGAATTCGATACGCACATTCAGGGCGCTGATTTTCTGGATACCGCCCAGTTCCCGACAGCGACCTTCAAGTCTACGAAAGTGAATTTTGAAGGCGACAAGCCTGTCAGCATCGACGGCGATTTGACGATCAAGGGTATCTCCAAGCCGGTTACGCTTACTGTGACGTCCTTTCTAAGCGGCTCGCACCCGATGCTCAAGAAAGACGCCATTGGCGCGAACGCGACTGCGGTGATCAAGCGTAGCGATTTCAATGCTGGCATGTTCGCGCCCGCCGTTGGCGATGAAGTAACTTTGGATATCGCGCTTGAAGCCATCGTCGAATAAGTGTTTGCAAGCGCCAAGCGATTTAAATATTTAAGAGGATCATTATGGGACTGCTAGTTGATGGAAAATGGCTTGATCAGTGGTATGACACCTCAAGCACGGGCGGCCGTTTTATACGTAGCGATGCCCAGTTTCGTAACTGGATTACGCCTGACGGCAGTGCCGGACCCAGCGGCAGCGATGGGTTCAAAGCCCAGGCGGGTCGCTATCACATGTATGTTTCTTTGGCCTGCCCTTGGGCAAATCGCGTACTGATTCTGCGTGCCTTGAAAGGGCTGGAACAGATGATTAGCGTGTCCGTGGTCAACCCTTATATGGGGGAAAACGGCTGGACCTTCGAGCCTGGGCCCGGCGTAGTCCCAGACCCGGTTGGACAGGCAAAATATTTGTACGAAGTGTATTTGCGGGCGCAGCAAACATACAGTGGGCGCGTGACCGTGCCGGTGCTTTGGGATCTGGAGCGCAATACCATCGTCAGCAATGAATCGTCCGAAATCATTCGGATGCTGAATTCGGCGTTTGATGGGATAGGCGCAAAAGAGGGCGATTATTCCCCGGTGGAACTGCTGCCCGAGATCGATGCGGTCAATGCCAACGTTTATGACACCATCAATAATGGCGTATACAAAGTCGGCTTTGCCACCGCGCAAGAGGTTTATGAGCAAGAGGTAAGCAAACTGTTTGCGTCGCTTGATGAACTCGAAACCACACTGGGCCGCCAACGCTATCTTGTTGGCGATCGTGTCACCGAGGCCGACTGGCGTTTGTTCACCACGCTGATTCGCTTTGACGCGGTATATAACGGCCACTTCAAGTGCAATCTCAAGCGCCTGGTGGATTACGAAAATTTATGGAGCTACACCCGCGAGCTCTATCAGTGGCCTGGCGTGGCTTCCACCGTGAACTTCCCGCACATCAAGGCTCACTATTACCGCAGTCATGGCAGCATTAACCCGAATGGGATTGTGCCAGCAGGCCCCTTGTTGGACCTGGACCGCGCCCCTGACCGCAAACAATTCATTGAAGGAGATTAGTATGTTGGAAATTCGAAAAAGCGAAGAGCGCGGCGTGGCCGAACACGGCTGGCTAAGCTCACGACATTCCTTTTCATTCGGCCACTATCACGACCCCAGGCACACCGGGTTCGGTCCGTTGTTAGTGATCAATGAGGACCGGGTGCAGCCCGGCAGGGGGTTTGGCGAACATGGTCATCGAGACATGGAGATTCTTTCTTATGTCCTCGACGGCGCACTGGAGCATAAAGACAGCATTGGCACAGGTTCTGTCATCCGTTATGGCGATGTCCAGCGCATGAGCGCAGGAAGCGGTGTGGTCCATAGCGAGTTCAACCACTCCCATTCCGAGCCTGTGCATTTTCTGCAGATCTGGATAGAACCGAACGTGCAGGGCATTGACCCCAGCTACGAAGAAAAACATTTCGATCCGGCCTCCAAAGACGGTCAGTTGCGCCTTATCGCTTCGGCCGATGGGCGAGATGGATCCGTGCTTATTCATCAAGATGCCGCCCTTTATGCCGCGATCATGAATGGTGATGCCGACATTCAGCATCAGCTGGCATCCGATCGATGTGGCTATGTGCATGTTGCAAGAGGCAGCCTGACTGTTAATGGCGTGGTCCTGAAAGCCGGCGATGCCTTGAAAATCCTAAATGAAGATCTTATTACTCTAGGCGCTGCCACGGATGCAGAAATACTGCTTTTCGACTTGCCGCTGTAGTCTTCGCATCGCTGTGTAGTCTTGTTCCGATGCAACGCGATGCCCCAAACCAGGGCATGGCGTGGCAGTGCGCCTCATTATCCGGCGCACGGTTTTCGTCGCCACGTTAACCGTCATCGGTTCGACATTGCAGATTTTTTTCTATTAAAACAACCGTCTGTATTCGTTTTTCTTCACTTCTTGATGTTCGTTCATAACTTGGCATGACCTTTGCGTAGAGCAATAGGGTCATCTGTGTCAGTTAAGTCTCACGAACAAGGAAGAAGCTGTTATGAAATCCGTATACGCCTGCGCAAAATTTGTTGTCCTGGTCTCCAGTTTGGGGATGGCTGTCGGGGCAAGTGCCGCTTATCCCGACCGCCCCATCGAGGTGATTATTTCGTTTCCGCCGGCAGGCGCGACCGACGCCTTGGCGCGTGCGGTGGGGCAGCGCCTTTCAGACAAACTGGGGCAAACGGTCATGGTGCAGAATCGTCCAGGAGCGGGCGGCGCGATTGGCTTGGCGGCGGCTGCTCGTGCAAAAACCGATGGCTATAATTTGTACCTGGCTGCGACCACCAATCAAGCCATCTCCGCTGCGATTTACCCAGAACAGAAAGCAAATTTGATCAACGACTTTGTGCCTATCGGCCAAGTTGGGTTTGCGCCGCATGCGCTGGTCGTCCCCGCGTCTTTGCCGATAAAAACCGTGGCTGAACTGCTGGCTTACTTGAAGGAAAAGCCGGGCAACTATAACTTTGCGTCACAGGGAACGGGCACGCTATCGCATCTGGAATCTGAGTTGTTCGCGGCCAGCAACCAGCTCGACGTGGTTCATATCCCGTACAAGGGAAGCGCACAGGCGCTGCCCGATGTGGCCAATGGCTCTTCGACAATGATGTTCGACAGCATTACAGGCTCTATGCCTATGGTGCAGGCGGGCAAGATCAGATACCTCGCGGTTGCATCAACAGCCCGCGCCACCATGCTGCCCGATGTACCTACCTTGGCAGAGGCGGGTGTCGAGAATGTTGTTGCGAACAATATGTTCGGACTTTTTGCACCAAAAGGAGTTCCGGCAGAGGTGGTCGATAAACTCTCGACCGCCCTTGAGAGTGTATTGGCGGAACCTGAGCTAAAAGCCAGGCTTGCCGAACAAGGCTCAGAGCTTAGCTATGCATCAGGCCAGGCTCTGAGCGAAACAATCACCGGAGAACACCGCTATTGGGCGGGTGTGGTGGAATCGGC
>NZ_JBEBUX010000002.1:0-78171 GCF_040393045.1 Pollutimonas bauzanensis
AAACCCATGGCCTCGTTCATCTCCCAGGTGCTGGCGGCGTACATCCCCAAGGGGAAAACTGCCCCCCAATATAAAGGGTCGTAGCGCAAGGGAAAGCGCTTATATACGTACCGCCACACGCCCAGCAATAAGAGCATCGGAATCCACCATGTTCCTGTCGCCCAATAGAAAATCGTGAATCCCTTCAAGAAAGGCAACAATGACACTAAATATGGGGCATCCGTCGCATTTACGATCAGCAAAGATCCGGCCAGCGCGGAAATTGCCATCGCCCCCATATTGATCCAATAAGGCGGGGTCAGGTCGTCGGGCGATAAGCGGAAATAGGTGTAGCGGTAGAAAATCAGAGACATCATCCATATGTAGAGCATGCCGCCCCACAACCACATCGACAAAGCCAGGAAATTCAGTTCCAGCCGATAGGGTTGGTGGCTAGAAGCAGCCAGCAACGCGCTGGACACAGCGATTGATTGGGTAGCCACTACCGCCAAGAGCCAACCGCCGTTAATGCCTCGATCCAGTGTAGGCTTGTCCCGCTTTACCGTAAGCGCCAGAAATATCGTGTAGATCAGGCCCAACCACAGCGCGACAGCGATCGCCCATAACCCCAGGCCGATATGCGTATCGCCATCCAGCACCATGAACTGGCAAGCCAGAATACCGGTAGCAGCAACCTTCGTGAAAAAGCCGGGCCCCCGCAAATGATCCACCATATCGCCAAAAAAACGACGCGGATAGCGTAAGGCACGCAGCACCGTCAACAGGCATAACACGCTGTATAAGCCCAGGTTAACCATGAACAAGCCGTAAGCAATAGCGGTATGTCCCAACAGATTTGCCGTCAGCGACACGATGCCAGTGGCCATCACCATGCCAAAATTCGCCGGGGACATGCCCGCCAGCCCGCCCAGGGGCGTTGCTGAACCGGAAGGCACGGCCGAAGCGCCATGCGAATCGTGACACGATATAAAAGAACCCATTATTTTCAACGTAATTTGGCCTGTCGTAGTAGGTAAACCGCATTCTACGCCCCGACCGGGTTAAAATGCTTGGTTAAACTTAAGAACCGCGAATTACGCGTGCTCAACCTATTCAGGAATACTTATGGAAGCCGAACGCCAAAACCAACTCGCCGCCCGCCTTGAAGACTACGCGGATCGCCAGTTGGCGTTGCGGAGGTATCTTTGACTATGATGCCAAATCTGAACGCCTGCAAGTCGTAAACGCCGAACTCGAAAGCGCAGAGGTCTGGAACGACCCCAAACACGCACAAGAACTCGGCCGCGAGAAAAAAAGCCTCGAAACCACGGTTCATACCCTTACCGAAATCGGTATTGGCCTGACCGACGCCCAAGAACTTTTTGAACTTGCCGCAGATGACGACGATGATGCCACGCTGGCTGCCGTCGAACGCGATACCGATGCCCTGGGCGCACGCCTGGAAGAGCTCGAATTCCGGCGCATGTTCTCCAACCCCGCCGACCCGCTCAACTGCTTCATGGATATCCAGGCCGGCGCAGGCGGCACCGAAGCACAAGACTGGGCTTCTATTTTGCTGCGCCAGTACTTGCGCTATTGCGAACGCAAAGACTTCAAGGCCGAAGTGCTGGAAGAGTCCGATGGCGACGTCGCGGGCATCAAGTCGGCCACCATCAAGATCCAGGGCGAATACGCTTTCGGCTATTTGCGCACCGAAACCGGCGTACACCGCCTGGTGCGCAAAAGCCCGTTCGACTCCGCCAATGGCCGTCACACCTCTTTCGCCAGCGTCTTCGTCTACCCCGAAGTCGACGACTCGGTCGAAATCGAAGTCAACCCGGCTGATTTGCGCGTAGACACCTACCGCGCCAGCGGGGCCGGTGGTCAGCACATTAACAAGACCGACTCAGCCGTGCGCCTGACGCACATTCCGACCGGCATTGTGGTGCAGTGCCAAAACGACCGCTCCCAGCACCGTAACCGGGCCGAAGCCATGCAAATGCTGAAATCGCGCCTGTACGAACTGGAAATGCGCAACCGCATGGCTGAGCAGCAAAAAATGGAAGACTCCAAAACCGATGTAGGCTGGGGTCACCAGATTCGATCCTATGTACTGGATCAAAGCCGCATCAAAGACCTGCGCACGAACGTCGAAATCTCCAACACCCAGAAAGTGTTGGACGGCGATCTGGATCCATTCATTCAGGCAAGCCTGAAGCAAGGGGTATAAATATGGAATTATCGACCGTTGCCATCGTTACGGGCGCTTCCCGGGGCCTGGGCCAAGCCCTGGCACTGGGCTTGCTAAAGCCGGGCACGCAGCTTATTACCCTGGCCCGCAGCCACAATGCGGCATTGACTACGCAAGCGGCCAAATCGGGCGTACTGCTGCAACAAGTGCAAGCCGACTTGGCCGACCCATCGGCCGCGGCGGAAAGCGCCAAGCAAGTCATGGCCGCCCTGCCCCGCGACGCCCAACGCTACCTGCTGATCAATAACGCGGGAACGGTCGAACCCATAAACCAGGCGCACGACCTGACCGATGCGGCCGCCATCGCCACCGCCTTCAACCTGAATGTGACCAGCGTCATGCTGCTTATTTCAGCATTTCTGCAGGCCACGCAAGGCGCTGCCGACCGGCGCATCCTGAACATATCTTCTGGCGCCGGGCGCAATCCCATGCCTGGCTGGGGGGTCTACTGCGCAACCAAAGCCGCGCTGGATCACTACACGCAAGTGTTGCACGCTGAAAACCACGGCGTGCGCGTTGCTTCGCTTGCCCCCGGCGTCATCGATACCGGCATGCAGGAAAAAATACGCGGCAGCGATGCCAATAGCTTTCCCAACGTAGAACGCTTTGCACAGATGCACGAGCAAGGGCAATTGTCCTCACCCGAGGCCGTTGCTGAAAAGATACTGCGCTACATCGCCCACGACGACTTCGGCGCCACTGTGCTCGACGACATCCGAAATTACGCTTAATTACTATAGATCATGAACCAACCTACGCCACCTACGCCTGCCCTCGACGAAAATCACCTGATAGCCGAACGCCGTGGCAAGCTGGCAAAACTGCGCGCCGCAGGCAGCGCCTACCCTAACGACTTTCGCCCCGACAGCGTGGCAGCCGTCCTGCACAACGACTACGACGATCTTGACAAAGAAGCGCTGGCCGAAGTGGCCAAGCACGTTGTCGTCGCGGGCCGGATGATGCTTAAACGCGTCATGGGAAAAGCCAGTTTCGCCACGTTGCAAGACAGCACAGGCCGCATACAGATTTTCCTGGACAAGAACCAAATCGGCGAAGACCTGTACGCCGATTTCAAAACCTGGGATATCGGCGACATCATTGGCGTGGAAGGCACGGTATTCAAGACCAACAAGGGCGAGCTTTCGGTACATGCCTCCACAGTACGCTTACTGACGAAATCACTGCGCCCCCTGCCCGACAAGTTTCACGGTGTGGCTGACCAGGAATTGCGTTACCGCCAACGTTACGTCGACCTCATCATGACCGAGGAAACTCGCCGTACTTTCGTCGCACGTAGTAAGGCAATGGGCAGCATCCGTCAGTTCATGCTCAACGCCGGCTTCCTTGAGGTCGAAACACCCATGCTGCACCCCATCCCTGGCGGCGCGGCAGCCAAGCCTTTTGTCACTCACCACAATGCCTTGGACATGGAAATGTTCTTGCGCATCGCGCCTGAGCTTTATCTGAAGCGCCTGGTCGTCGGCGGCTTCGATCGCGTATTCGAAGTCAACCGCAATTTCCGCAATGAAGGCGTAAGCCCGCGTCACAACCCTGAATTCACCATGATGGAGTTCTACGCGGCCTACACCGATTACCGCTGGCTGATGGACTTTACCGAATCGTTGATCCGCGAAGCGGCCATTGCCGCCACCGGCAGCGCTGTACTGACCTATCAGGAAAAAACGCTGGACCTGAGCCAAGCTTTCGATCGTCTGACCATCGTCCAGGCCATCATGAAATATGCCCCAGGCTATGTCGAAGACCAATTGCGCGACGAAAGCTTTTTGCGCGGTGAACTCAAGCGCGTTGGCGCAGATGTCAATGGGCCGGTATTGGCTCGTGCGGGCATCGGCGCCCTGCAATTGGCCCTGTTCGAGGAAACCGCCGAAGCCAAACTGTGGAATCCTACTTATATTATTGATTACCCAATCGAAGTGTCGCCGCTGGCACGCGCATCCGACACGCAGGAAGGCATTACCGAGCGCTTTGAGCTGTTCATGACAGGTCGCGAGATCGCCAATGGGTTTTCTGAATTGAACGACCCCGAAGACCAGGCAGCACGTTTCCTGGCGCAAGTCGAAGCCAAGGATGCCGGCGATGAAGAAGCCATGTTCTATGACGCCGATTACATCCGGGCGTTGGAATACGGCATGCCCCCCACAGGCGGCTGCGGGATAGGCATTGACCGCCTGGTCATGCTGTTGACCGACAGCGCCAGTATCCGCGACGTCATCCTTTTCCCGCATTTGCGCAAGGAAGACTAAGGCTTTCCGGCGCGGCAAGCTGCAGATCAAATGGTCTGCAGCATCAGATCCAAATTTTGCATTGCTGCGCCGGAAGCGCCTTTACCAAGGTTGTCAAATACTGCCGTCAGCAATACCTGGCCATGCTCTTCATTTGAAAACACGGCCAGACGAAGGTCATTGCTGCCATTCAGCGCCTCGGGATCCAGCTGCGTAGTTGCAGCGGCCCAGTCGGGCGACATAACCTGCACATGAGTTGACCCATCGTAATGGTGCTGCAAGCGCTCATGCAGAAGTTTGGCAGTCACCCCGGAAGGCATCAGGCGCAATTGCAGCGGAATCGTCAACACTATGCCTTGGCGAAAAGCACCGTACGAAGGAACAAAGGTGGGGCGCTGCGACAATCCCGCATGGTGCTGGATCTCTGGCGTATGCTTATGAGACAACCCAAGGCCATAAACCTGAAATGCTGGCCCTGCAACCGAACCTGGTTTCTCATACAGATCGACGCCCGCACGCCCGCCCCCCGAATAGCCCGACACGGCGTGCACAGCAACAGGATAGTCCGCTGGAACCAGTCCTGCTTTGACCAGAGGCCACAGCAGCGCAATGGCGCCGGTAGGATAGCAGCCCGGATTACTCACCCTCTTGGCGTGCGCAATGCGCTCGGCTTGACCCACGTCGAGTTCCGGCAAGCCATAAACCCACCCCGCTTGCGTACGATGGGCAGAGCTTGCATCAATGACACGCACCGATGGATTTTTGATTGTACGTACGGCCTCGCGAGCTGGTTCGTCTGGCAGACACAAGATCGCGATATCGGCAGCATTAATTGCCTCGGCACGGCGCTGAGTATCCTTGCGATCAACATCAGGCAATGTAAGAAGACGCAAGTCGGTCCGTCCGCTTAGCCGAGCATGGATTTGCAGACCGGTCGTACCTTGATCTCCGTCGATAAAGACAATGGGCTGATTCATGGCTATCTCGTATGAAGAAGGTGTTGAAGCATTCATCTTCGGCCATGTCGATAGAAAAGAAAAGTTGAATATAATGACCATCTAATTCATAAATTCTGAATCTGGCTATCAATGCGCGAAATCAATCTGGACCGCCTGCGTACTTTGTTAGTAATCGCCGAGCTGGGATCTTTCGCCAAGGCGGCACGCGCCTTGAACCTGGCGCCGCCCACAGTAAGCCTGCACGTCAAAGACCTTGAAGCACGCGTCGGCGCCCCACTGCTGTCACGCAAACGCGGCCAGATTTATCCCACCGCCATCGGTGAAACCTTGCTGGAACGTGCTCGCCGTCTTTTGGCCGACGCGGACCAGGCCCTGGACGACGTAATACGCCAGGCTCAGGGCCTGGCTGGCCGGGTGCGCCTGGGTGCTTCGACCGGCGCCATTGCGTACTTGCTACCCCAGGCACTGGACATCTTAGCCACCCGCCACCCCGACATCGATGTGCAGGTAATGGTGCTGACGTCCCAGGAATCGCTGTCGCGACTCATGGCTGGCACGTTAGATATAGGCCTGGTCGCGCTACCGCAAGCGCCTCTGAACGGGCTAAAACTGCTCCCATGGCGGCGCGATCCGATCATGGCCTTCCTTCCATCGGCGTGGGAACAACCTGACCGTGTCACCCCAGCCTGGCTGGCGAATCGCTCGCTGATTCTGAATGATGCCAACACACAATTGTCACGTGTAACGACCGAATGGTTCGCCGCTGCCGGATTACAGCCGCAAGCACGCATCCTGCTTAACTATAACGATGCAATCAAAAGTCTGGTCGCCGCCGGATATGGCGCAGCCCTGTTGCCGCACGAAGCAGATGCCCCTACTCCAGATGCACGGGTCACCATGCTCCCTTTGCATCCCCCCCTGTGGCGGCAACTGGGTATAGCCCACCGCATCGGTCAAATTGAACCGACCACACAACACGTGCTGAACGCGCTGATTGAACAAGCGATTTGATATTTTCTTGATGTTATTTTGAGATTTGTTTGTTGTGCCGCCCCTTATCTTGTATGGGCGGCGATCAATGAGCACACCAGGTTGTAAGGACGCCGCAGTTATTTACTTCGAATGTCTTTACAAAAAGGTGGTGTTTTATGAACGCCGTTTCATCCAAGTGGCTCGCCAGTATTCAAATTCCCGACCCCATTGTGCTGTCTGTCGTTATACCGGTTTATAACGAACGCCCGGTTCTTCCCATTCTTTACGAACGGTTGCGCCGTGTTCTGGACCCGCTTCAAATCGCTTACGAACTGGTCATGGTTGACGACGGAAGCCGAGATGGGAGCGGACAATATCTTGTGGATCTTGCGACGGCAGCCTCATCAGTTAAAGCGGTGCGTCTTAGCCGCAATTTCGGCAAAGAAGCGGCCTTGACCGCAGGCCTCGCCCAAGCCGAAGGCGAGGCGGTCATTGTTCTGGACGCTGACCTGCAGGATCCGCCCGAACTCATTCCCGACATGCTGCAAGCCTGGCGGGCCGGCGCCGATGTCGTATGCATGCGCCGCCGCAGTCGGGCTGGTGAAACCGCATTCAAAAAACTCAGCGCTCATCTTTTCTATCGCCTGCTTAACCGCATCAGCGATGTCGACATCCCCGCAGACACGGGCGACTTTCGCCTGATGAGCCGCCAGGCCGTCGATGCCATCAACCAATTACCCGAGCGCAATCGCTACATGAAAGGCCTTTTCGCCTGGGTAGGCCTGCCCACCCATTTCATTGAGTACGACCGAGCCCCTCGCGCCGCCGGCGCCAGCAAGTGGGACTTTCTTGGGCTGTTGACGCTCGCGTTCGAGGGCATTACCTCGTTTTCGATTGCGCCGTTACGCCTGAGCATGGGCGCAGGCGTGATCACCGCATTGGCCGGTATTGTGTTCGGCCTCTGGATCGCAGTGAAAACGCTGATCCTGGGCAACCCGGTTCAAGGCTACCCGTCATTGATTTCCATCATGACCGTTCTTGGCGGCGTTCAACTGATCTCCATCGGTCTGCTCGGCGAATACGTTGGCAAAGCCTATTTCGAGGCCAAGCAGCGTCCTGTGTATCTAATCCGCGACGTGGTGCACAACCGCGCCTTGCGTCACGAGTCATCACCAGAGAAGAGCCAGTTTCATGTCGCGTCGCGTTGATTTATGGTGGTTGCTATGCGCCATTCTATGTTTGCCGCTATTCAGCATGGCGGTATTTCCCCTGGCCGATACGTCGGAGCCCCGTTATGCCGAAATTGCGCGTGTCATGGCGCAAAGCGGCGACTGGATTACGCCCTGGTTCGAACCCGGCATCCCGTTTTGGGGTAAACCCCCTCTTTCGTTTTGGGCCGAGGCGCTGTCATTCAAGCTATTTGGTGTCACCGAATTTGCCGCAAGACTCCCATCCTGGCTGGCCACATTGGCAGCGATCGGGCTACTGGTCAGCTACACTCGTGCAAATTTTGGCGAGCGCACAGCCAAACTGGCCGCTATTATTTACGGTTCTTGTGCGCTGGTCTATATCTCGTCGGCCGCCGTCCTGACTGATCCCTTCCTGGCATTGGGAACCACCATGGCCATGACCGGGCTGGCTATGGCTGAGAAAAAGCCGACAATACTCTGGCGTTATAGCTTTTTTGTGGGTCTTTCCATCGGGCTATTGGCAAAAGGACCGTTGGCGCTAGTGTTAGTCGGCGGCGGCATGGCGCCATGGCTTTGTCTGCACAAGTCAGCACGAACCACGCTCAAAGCGCTGCCATGGGCACGCGGCCTGCTTTTAACTACGGTACTTAGCCTGCCATGGTATGTGGCCGCGGAACTCAAAACACCCGGTTTCCTGAATTACTTTATCGTAGGCGAGCACTTCTTGCGCTTTGTCGATTCAGGGTGGGCAGGCGATCTCTATGGAAACCCTCACACCCGCCCGCACGGCACCATCTGGTATTACTGGATACAAGCCAGCTTTCCCTGGGGGCTGATTGCAATCGCGATGTTGCTGCGTGCTATGTCCAGCCCCCGCCTCCGCCCCGCCCTTTCATCGGCGCTACGCAAGCCCGAAGTCTGTTATCTGCTGGCCTGGACGCTATTTACACCCGTGTTTTTCACGCTAGCAGGTAATATTTTATGGACATACCTACTGCCGGCACTGGCGCCGTTCAGCATCTTGCTGGCTATTGCCCTGCAAAAATGGATGGACAGCCACAAACCTATCGAGACCAGAGCGCTTTGGCCCGCAGGCATTGCGCCTATTACAGCCGTACTGTTAACCCTGGCAGTGGTCATACAGCCGAACCTGGTTAAAACAGAGCAGGGGCTTGTGTATTATGCTAAGAATAATATGCAAAATCAGGAGCGACTGCTTTTCGTGGATAAACAACCTTTTTCAGCGCGCTTCTACTCTCGAGGCACGGCAGACCATGTGTCGCCTAATCAAATCCCGCAATTGCTGACCGGATCGGCTGGATTCTACTTGGCGGTACCCAAGGACTTGGTTGAAGACGTAAGCAAAGGTCTGCCCAACCCCATACAGAAAGCCTACCAAGACCGACGATATGTGCTGTTCTTCGTTCCGCCACAACAGCACCTGGCGGCAGCCCAGCATACCTTGCCGACGCCCGCAACCGAGGCTGTCTTGCAATGACGCAGCCAGATCGTATCCGCTTATTGATTGTCGAAGATCATGTATCGCTTGCTGAAAATTTGTTTGAATTTTTTGGCGACAAACGCTACGTGCTCGATTTTGCATCCGACGGTCTGACAGCCCTGCATCTGATCTCGACCAACCATTACGATGTCATCATCCTGGACATCATGTTGCCGGGTCTTTCGGGTTTTGAAGTGTGTCGACGCATTAGAGACGACATACACTGCATGACGCCCGTCATCATGATGACAGCCAAAGACCAGATCACAGACAAAGTCACCGGCTTCGGCCAAGGCGCAGACGATTATCTGATCAAGCCTTTCGACTTGCGAGAACTCCAGTTAAGGGTCGAAGCCCTGCACCGCCGCCAGACCCATCCCAGAACGCCGCTTTTACTGGCCCCCGGCCTAAGTTTCGATCCCGGAACACTAGAGGTGCATACCGGAGACGGTCAAGGGCTGGCGCTTTCAGGCACGGCTGCCCGAATTTTTGAAGCATTGATCAAGGCCTACCCTGACTTCATTTCATACGAGCAGTTGCGCGATAATGTCTGGGGAGAACGCGAGGCCGACATGAATACCTTACGTACCCATGTCTATGCCTTGCGTAAACAATTACAAGACGGCTTTGGAATGCCATTGATAAAAACACTGCACGGGCGTGGATATCGCCTGATTCCGCCGACTCAAAGTTAATTGATGAAATCAATCGCGAAACGCATCCACCGCGCTATTTTTGCAGTCAGCCTGATCAGTGTTTGCGTCATGGTGCTGACCATCCTCATCGTCAACGAAGATCTTGAACAGACCATGCTTCAAGTTGAATTTGCCGAAGAGCGCAATTTCTTTTTGGGGCGCAACGAGGAGAATGTCCCCGTAACGTGGGAAACGGCCAACCTGACGATCGTCTATGTCCCTGCCCAAGCACCGCTGCCTGCCACCTTGCCGGCCGTGTTCAACGACTTGGCGCCCGACTTTAGCGGCGAAATTACGCGCGGTGCGGAAACCTTTCTTGTTGCCATAGGGCCTACTGAACAAGGCCGTCTTTATATTGCAAAAAACATTACCCACTTTGAAGACCGTGAATCCTTATTCATGACTGCTTTGGGAGTGATCATTATCGGCATGATGTTGCTGACGCTATTGTTGGCGGTATTCAGCAGCCGACGCATCGTCAATCCATTGCGCCGACTGGCTGACGAGATAAGCGGTGTGCCGGTAGGCCAGAACATGCCCCGCCTTGCCCTGAACTATCAGGATGTTGAACTCCATACCGTTGCCGAAACGTTCAATCGTTTTCTTGGTGAGCTGGAGTCTTTTGTTAAACGCGAGCAGTCGCTGCTTAACCTTGCCAGCCACGAACTACGCACGCCGATTGCCGTCATTTCCGGCGCGCTCGACATTGTGGAACGTCGCGACCAGTTAACTGAGGCCGACCGGGCAACCATCTCGCGCATTCGGCGGGCTGCCAATGAAATGGGCGTCAATATCAACATGTTGCTGAATCTGGCACGACACAGTGGCACTCGCGCCCAAACAAGCACTAGCTCGCTGATTGCACTAACCGAACAAACCCTTGAGGACCTTGACGCGCTTTACGATGCAAAGCAAAGGGTAACGTTGAGCGCCCCAGCGGCCATAGACATATCCGCCGACCCGATCATGGTTCAAATGTTGCTGCGCAACCTGATTCAGAATGCATTGCAGCATACCACCCATGACATTCAAATCCGGTTAAGCCCCGGACTGATACAGATCGTTGACCAGGGCGCTGGATTAACGCTGGAGCAACAGGCAATATTGGGGGGTAGCAAACGATTAAATCAAGAAAGGTCGCCGCTAGGCGGGCTGGGCTTATACATTGTCACGCTGATGTGCGAACAGTTGCAATGGGAACTTGAAATTGCTGAAACCAATGTGAATGGGACAGTCATTCATATTCGTACCGAGAAAAACGACAACCCCAAAAAACCATGATCGCCCATAAGCTACATCAAACGGGCCATTGCAGACCCCCACTTCTGCGCCACAGCCGGCGATGCTATGCAACTGGCCTTATCGGTTACCACACGCACCGCCCGCTCCAGCAACTGGATATCCGCCTCATGCTGGCGGGCAACGTGGGGATCTTCGAAAAAGATGACACGCTGGCAACGCTGTTCAAGCACAAGCTCGGCAATTTGCGCATCGCCGCCCAGTGGGCCGCTTAAATAAGCCTGCGCCCACGCTTGGTCGCGCGGCCAGCCTTTAGACCACGCCAGCTCATTCAAACGTCCACTGGTCGTTCCAGTACCAACCCGTGAAGCGAAACGTGAAAGCAGATCGAAATGCTTGTCGGCAAACGCCACCATGTCGTCTTTCAGCGCATCATGGGCTATCAATGCCAGCGTTTGCTGCGGAAAATCAAACATGGACTGTAAGGATGCATCTGGCGTCAGGCCTGCGCAGAGCCGCTCGACCTCGATCCATTCAATTGCTCCCATCAAGGTCGACACAAAAGGCCGCCCATGCGTAATACATTGACGCTTCAACGCCAGCGCTTCAGGGAAAATAGACGATGGGTCGACCGGGTCTATCAGGTAGATGGCGCCGTCAAAAGGCGTCGCACCGTCGCGCCCTTCCGTGACGCGCGCCACCAGCTTCATTAGCCCGCCTTCCCGGCCATAGGGATAGCGAATCAACCCTGCATGGCCTTCCAGCAAACCTGAGCGCTCGATCGCATCGTAAGTGCGCCCTACCGTGTGCAGCTCTATTCCCAGTTCCCGTATGCCCCGGGCAGACTGTTCCAGCCATTTGAATACCGCCGCGCCATAGGTTTCGTGATGCAGACGGTTCGCGGCCAAGCCAAAGCGTAAAGTAGAGTGTGACATGCTTATGAAACGAAAGTGGTAGGTTCAAACACTATACCCGAGCCAAGTGCCGCCGATATGACGGCACAGCCTGGAATTAGTGGCTTTCTTTAGCGTGATTGACCGTGTATTTGGGAATCTCGACAGTCAAATCCGTGTCGGCGACCAGTGCCTGGCACGATAGACGCGAAGTCGGCGCCAGGCCCCAGGCCCGGTCCAGGTAGTCTTCTTCGTTATCGGTCGCCTCTTCCAGCGCATCGAAACCATCGCGAATAATGACGTGGCAAGTCGTGCAGGCGCACGATAGCTCACAGGCATGTTCGATATCGATGTTGTTATCCAGCAGGACCCGGCAAATAGACACCCCAACCGGAGCGCTATCGATAACAGCGCCTTCAGGGCAAACGTCGGGATGAGGCAGGACAGTGATTTTTGGCATGGCTAAACAGTAAATAAGATGATGAACGCGGGCGGCCCCGTCGGCGTGAGCTAGACTTCGCTTACGGAACGGCCGGATAACGCGGCGCGTATGCTGCGATCCATGCGGCGAGCCGCAAAGGATTCGGTTGCCTTGCTTAATGCCTTTATGGCTTTGCGCAATACGTCGATATCGCCGCACGTATTCGAGTCGGAAGCGTGGGCCAGGCAGCACTGGATGTCGACCAGCTCTTGCGCGCTTAACAGATCGGCATCAGAGGCCAGCGCCGCATTCACCGATTCAGTCAATTGTGTCATCTCTACCTGCTGCTCGCGTAGCGCGCGCGCCTTGGCGTCGGTGTCGGCGTGGCTCATGCCATCAGACAGCATCTGCGCGACTTCGTCATCGGACAAGCCATAGGAAGGCTTGACGGATACGGAGGCTTCGACGCCAGTGCTTTCTTCTCGCGCCGACACATTCAACAGGCCATCGGCATCGACCTGAAAAGTGACTTTGATGCGCGCCGCGCCTGCAACCATGGGTGGTATGCCGCGCAACTCGAAGCGCGCAAGCGAACGGCAGTCGGAGACCAGCTCGCGCTCGCCCTGCAGCACATGTATGCTCATGGCGGACTGCCCGTCCTTGAACGTGGTGAACTCTTGTGCCCGGGCCACGGGTATGGTGCTATTGCGCGGGATAACCCGCTCGACAATACCGCCCATCGTTTCCAGGCCTAATGACAAAGGGGTCACGTCCAGCAAAAGCCAATCTTCGCCAGGCAAGCGATTACCGGCCAGCATATTGGCCTGTAGCGCGGCGCCTAGTGCAACCACTTGGTCGGGGTCAAGATCGGTAAGAGGCTCGGAGCCGAACAAGCGCCCTACTTCGCGCTGAACGATGGGCATGCGGGTGGCCCCGCCCACCATGACGACCCCCTTCACCTGATCCGGGCCAAGCCCTGCATCACGCAAAGCGCTATTGGCGCGGTCCAGCGTACGCTTAATCAAGGGCTGAGCCCATGCTTCGAATTGATCGCGCGTAATGACTGTATCGACGATTTTCGCATCGGACAGCGTTACCGTGAAATGGGCCTGCTCAGCATCCGTCAACGCCTCACGGGCTTGTCGGGCAGCAACCAACATTGCACGGCTATCGCTTTTTGCGGCGGCTGTTACCCCGGTCAAGGCCAACACTTGCGCCACAATGATATCGTCGAAATCATCACCGCCCAGGCTGGTATCCCCACCTGTGGCAACCACTTCGAATACGCCTTGCATCAGTCGCAAGATGGAAATATCGAAAGTACCACCACCCAAATCATAGACCGCATAAATGCCTTCGGACCCGTGATCCAGTCCGTAAGCGATTGCGGCGGCGGTGGGTTCGTTAAGCAGGCGCAATACATTCAAGCCGGCAAGACGCGCTGCATCACGGGTAGCCTGGCGCTGTGCGTCGTCGAAATACGCCGGCACGGTTACGACAGCGCCTACCAGCTCTCCGCCCAGCACGCCCTCTGCACGCGTGCGCAAAGCGTTGAGGACCAGGCTGGAAATTTCAACGGGACTAAACTCGCCCTGCACAGTTTGCAGCTTGACCATCCCCGGTTCACTGGAAAAATGATAGGAAGCGCCGGTACTGCGCGCTTCTTCCAGCGAACGCCCCATGAAACGCTTGACCGAAGCAATGGTGTTGGCGGAATCATCGGCTTGATGCTCGATGGCGGCGTAACCGAGCTGGACCGCCCCGGAATCCAGATAGCGCACCACCGATGGCAACAGGCCGCGGCCAGCATCATCGAGCAGAATTTCAGGCACACCGCTGCGCACCGATGCCACCAGCGAATGCGTAGTGCCAAGATCGATGCCCACGGCAAGCTTGCGTTGATGAGGAGCCGGCGATTCGCCTGGCTCGGAAATTTGCAGTAATGCCATGTTAATTTTGACGGTCGGTAAGATCGTGACGGGCGCCCTGAACTTCGTGGGCAAGCTTGTCGATAAACATCCACTCGCGCACCTTGGCGGCAGCGGCTTCGTAGTCGCCTTGCTGATCGATCAGCGCCAGCATGACGCCGTGCATTGCAGCATGCGCCTGACGGATGTGGGTTTCAAGAGACGTAAGCGCATTTGATGACAACGCATCGCGTGCTTCGTCCAGCTGCTCGCGCCATTCCATTTGCCGCATAAGGAAAGCGGTGTCCATGCGGGTATTGCTTTCGGACTGGACATCGCACCCAGCCTGTTCGCATAGGTAGCGAGCCCTGCTTAAGGGTGTTTTAAGCACACGATAGGCCTCGTTGATCGTCGAGGCCCATTGCATGACTACCCGCTTTTCAGCCGGCGTAGCGTTGACGTAGCGATCAGGGTGCACCTTGGCGGCAAGCGCACGCCAAGTTTGGTCTAGCGACGCTTGATCCAGGGCGTATTGGGACGGCAGGCCGAATAGTTCGAAATAGTTTTCGCCCGCCACATTACACCGTGAAAGACTCGCCGCAGCCGCAAGTAGCCTTTTCGTTGGGGTTGGTAAACTTGAACCCCTCGTTCAGCCCTTCACGACCGTAGTCCAGCTGCGTACCCTCTAGATAGGGCAAGCTTTTGGGGTCGATAAATACCTTAACGCCCATTTGCTCGAACACCTGGTCTTCGGCGGCGGGCTCGTCGACATATTCCAGCTTGTAAGCCATGCCCGAGCAACCCGTCGTGCGAACGCCCAGACGCAGCCCCAAACCTTTGCCGCGTTTCTCGATGTAACGGCTGATATGGTCAGCCGCTTGTTGTGTAAGCGTAATTCCCATGATTAGTCCTGGTGCTTTTCCTTGTAATTCTGGACTGCCGCCTTGATGGCGTCTTCAGCCAGAATGGAACAGTGAATCTTTACTGGTGGCAAAGCGAGTTCTTCGGCAATTTGCGTATTGCGAATGTCCATGGCCTGATCCAGCGTCTTGCCCTTGACCCATTCGGTAACCAGCGAGCTTGACGCAATGGCCGAACCACAGCCATAAGTCTTGAACCGTGCATCTTCGATGATACCCGATTCATTGACCTTGATCTGCAGTTTCATGACATCGCCACAGGCGGGCGCCCCGACCATGCCAGTACCTACGCTGGTGTCGGATTTATCGAACGCGCCGACATTGCGCGGGTTTTCGTAGTGGTCGAGTACTTTATCGCTATAAGCCATAGTGGTGATCCTTTACTTTAATGTGCGGCCCATTGAACCGAGTTCAAATCGATGCCTTCCTGGGCCATCTCCCACAAAGGCGACATATCGCGCAGCTTGGCTACGCGCTGGCTAAGCAAGTTAATGGCAAAGTCGACATCTTCCTGGGTTGTAAAGCGGCCCAGCGTAAAACGAATCGAGCTATGCGCGAGTTCGTCGTTACGGCCCAGAGCACGCAATACATACGATGGTTCGAGGCTGGCCGATGTGCAAGCCGAACCGCTGGAAACTGCTAGTTCTTTGATGGCCATGATCAACGACTCGCCTTCGACGTAGTTGAAGCTGACATTCAAGTTATGCGCCACGCGCTGGCCGACATCGCCATTCAGATAGACTTCTTCCATTGTGGAAAGGCCATCCCAAAGGCGGTCGCGCAACATGCGTATGCGGTCGTTTTCTGACTGCATTTCAAGACGCGCCAGGCGGAAAGCCTCGCCCATGCCAACGATTTGATGAGTGGCCAACGTACCCGAACGAAAACCGCGTTCGTGCCCGCCGCCGTGCATTTGGGCTTCAAGCCGTATACGTGGCTTGCGGCGCACATATAAAGCGCCTACCCCTTTGGGGCCGTAGGTTTTATGCGCGGAAAACGACATCAGGTCGACTTTGAGCGCCTGCAAGTCGATGACGACCTTGCCTGTAGCCTGAGCCGCATCGACATGAAAAATAATGCCCTTCTCGCGGCAGATTTCGCCGATCGCGGCAATATCTTGAATGACGCCAATTTCGTTATTGACGAACATTACCGACGCCAACACGGTGTCTTCGCGCAATGCCGCCTTGAATGCGTCGATATCAAGCAGTCCAGTGTCCAGTACATCAAGATAGGTAACTTCAAAGCCCTGACGTTCGAGTTCGCGACAGGTGTCAAGCACCGCCTTGTGCTCGGTTTTTACCGTCACAATATGCTTGCCGCGCCCCGAGTAAAAACTAGCGGCCCCTTTCAACGCAAGGTTGTTGGATTCGGTCGCACCTGAAGTCCATACAATTTCGCGTGGATCGGCATTCACCAGCTTGGCGACTTCAGCCCGGGCCAACTCGACCGCTTCTTCCGCATCCCAGCCATAAGCATGGCTACGCGATGCCGGGTTACCGAACTGTTCGTACAACCAGGGAACCATTTTTTCAACTACCCGGGGATCAACAGGCGTTGTAGCGGAGTAATCGAAATATACAGGACGTAATGACATCAAAAAAAGCTCCTAAAATCTTTTATACCGGCGCTACTGACTTAATGACTACGTCGGGCGAGCGGTTTGACCGTAGCGCCGCCTGCGCCTGAGTGGCCTCGTGAAGCAAGCGCATACGTTGCTGGTCGACCAAGTCTTGCAGCGACACCGAATCCAGGTAATCGACCATTTTACGATTAAGCGTCGACCATAATTCGTGTGTCATGCATTTTCCGGTGGTGCCGTTGCGGCCAATATTGCAATCTTCCTTGCCGCCGCAACTGGTGGCATCTAGCGGTTCGTCGACCGCGAAAATAATATCTGCCACCGTAATGTTTCGCGCCAGGCGCGCCAGCGAATAACCACCGCCAGGGCCGCGAACGCTATCAACCAATTCATGGCGGCGCAGCTTACCGAACAATTGCTCGAGGTAAGACAGCGAAATATTCTGGCGATCACTGATGGCTGCCAGAGTGACAGGACCGCTTTGTTGCCGCAACGCCAGATCAATCATGGCTGTCACCGCAAAACGCCCTTTAGTCGTTAAACGCATGGTGATTTCCTTGCCAAAGCCTGAAACACAGTAGAAATGATAATAATCGGTGACTTTATATCCGACCAATTAAGTCAAGTATAGCAAATTCCCGACTAATTTAGTGCGGTACTACACCGTGTCCAGGCCATAACGTACTCAACATCACAGGCAGACCCGGCAATTCAAAAAAAACCGTGCTGTGCGCACGGTTCAAGTTATAGAGTCAGCGCGGCGGTTTATGCAGCCTGGTATTGGGTGGCCCGTTTGCGAACCATTTCCATCACGCCCTGACAGGCGTCTTCCAGGTAGTCGAGCACTTTGCCAAAGCCTTCTGGCCCACCGTAGTAGGGATCGGGCACCGTGGCTTCTTCGAATTCGTTCGCGAAGCGCATTAAAAGCATTAATTTGTGCTGGTATACTTTAGGACATTGCTGTTGCAATGCCGACAGGTTTTCCCAATCCATGGCCAGGATAAGATCGAACTCCCGGAAGTCGTCGGCAGTAATTTGCCGCGCCACGCAATGAGCCAATTCGTAGCCGCGTTTACGCGCAGCCGTCTGGGCACGGGCATCGGGGGCCTCGCCAATATGAAAGCTGTGGGTGCCAGCCGAATCGACGCCCACAACCTCAGAGAGCCCCGCTTCGTCTATTAGACGGCGGAAAACACCCTCTGCGCTGGGTGAGCGGCAGATATTACCCATGCAAACGAAAAGTACCTTAGTCATCATAGGCAAGAGTGTGAGGGAAAACCCGCAATAAGGCAAGAGTTTTTGCGAAGCCCACCTATGCCAATACATGCATTGACAAAAATAAAAATTCAAGCACGACAAGACCTTACCGATGACTTTTGATCGCTGCCGCCACTCGAAAAAGCGCCGTCCAAGCTTCCGAAGAACCAATATTCATGCAGTGCAACATCCTGTCACCGCTGAGCCGGAAATGCGCATGACGAAGGAAGTGAGTTCAAGCTCCGACCATGTCCCGCAACCTAGGTAAACTGCCCTCAGATACCATCTGTTGCCGGGAGAAATCCGTTATTGTTGGAATTTTCCAACATTTTAAGCACGATTAATCAAAAATTAACTTCGTTATGGCAAGCAGCCACAATTAAGAAAACAAGGCTTTTTGCTTCAAACGATTCAAAGCGTCGCGTGCAGCGGCTGCCTGTTCGAATTCCAAGTTCTTGGCGTGATCCATCATCAGCTTTTCAAGACGGCGGATTTCTTTGGCCAAGGACTTATCGTCATGCAAGACATCAGGTGAAATATCGTCCGCTGCGGATTTCTCTATCGGTGTAACAAGAACGCCATCGATCATTTCCCTCACGGCTTTGCTTACCCCGCGCGCCGTAATGCCATTTACCCTGTTGAATTCCAACTGCTTGTTCCGACGCCTTTCCGTCTCGCCCATAGCGCGATACATGGAATCGGTAATCCGGTCTGCATACAGAATGGCGCGTCCATTAAGATTGCGCGCCGCTCTGCCCATCGTCTGAATCAGGCTACGCTCTGAACGCAAGAAACCTTCCTTGTCCGCGTCCAGGATAGCAACAAGGGATACCTCGGGGATATCCAGCCCTTCGCGCAGCAAGTTAATGCCCACCAGAACATCAAAAACACCCAGCCTCAGGTCGCGGATGATCTCGACCCGTTCCACGGTATCGATATCAGAATGCAAGTAACGCACCTTCAGGCCGCTTTCATTAAGATAGTCGGTAAGGTCTTCCGACATGCGCTTGGTAAGCGTCGTGACCAGTACACGCTCCTGAATGGCTACGCGCTTTTTGATCTCGCCCAACAAATCATCTACCTGCGTCGTTGCGGGGCGCACCTCGACTTCCGGATCCACCAGCCCCGTAGGCCGAACAACCTGCTCGACCACGTTATCGGCGTGCTCTTTCTCGTAGTTCGAGGGCGTGGCCGATACGAATACACATTGGCGCATGCGCTGCTCGAATTCTTCTAGCTTCAAGGGTCGGTTATCGATAGCCGACGGCAGGCGAAAACCAAACTGTACCAAAGTAGACTTACGCGAACGGTCGCCCAGGTACATGCCGCTAAGCTGCCCTAGCGTAACGTGGCTTTCATCAATGAACATCAAGGCGTCTGCTGGCAGGTAGTCAATGAGCGTGGGGGGCGGTTCGCCCGGCGCCGCACCCGATAAATGGCGGGAATAGTTTTCGATGCCTTTGCAAAATCCCAATTCCTGCAGCATTTCAAGGTCGAAGCGAGTGCGCTGTTCTAGGCGTTGGGCCTCGACCAGTTTGCCGTCGGACACCAGAAAAGCCACCCGCTCGCGCAGTTCGACTTTGATGGTTTCGATCGCCCGCAAGACGGTGTCGCGCGGCGTAACGTAGTGAGAGCTGGGGAATACGGTGAAACGCGGTATCTTTTGGCGGATCTTGCCCGTAAGCGGATCAAACATTTCCAGCGACTCGACTTCGTCGTCGAACAAAGTGATACGCAGCGCCAGTTCGGCATGCTCTGCCGGAAACACGTCGATAATTTCACCGCGGGCCCGAAAAGTGCCCCGTACGAACTCAACATCGTTGCGTTCGTACTGCATGGCGACCAGGCGGCCCAGCAATTCCTGGCGCCCGATGCGATCGCCAGACCGCAGCATAAGCACCATCGCATGGTAGTCGCCTGGATTACCTATACCGTAGATACAGGAAACAGTGCCAACAATAATGGTGTCGCGCCGTTCCAGCAGGCTTTTCGTTGCGGATAGCCGCATCTGCTCGATGTGTTCATTGATGGACGAATCCTTTTCTATGAACAAATCCCTTGCAGCCACATAGGCCTCAGGCTGGTAATAGTCGTAATACGACACAAAATATTCAACGGCGTTATTCGGGAAGAAATCACGCATTTCGGCGTAAAGCTGAGCTGCCAGTGTTTTGTTCGGCGCCAGGACAATCGCTGGCCGCCCCGTCCGGGCGATAACGTTGGCCATGGTGAAGGTTTTACCCGACCCAGTGACCCCCAGCAATGTCTGGAACATAAGGCCATCGTCCAGGCCTTCGACAAGCGCGTCGATAGCAGCAGGCTGATCCCCCGCTGGCGGATACGGCTGATAAAGCTGAAACGGGCTGTTCGCGTACTCGATGAAACCGGGCGCAGGAGCGTTCATACTAGACACATTTAGGGTAAACCCCTTATTATCACACTATTGTTTCTCATTTCCTATCCATCCTTCACAGCCCCTTCTCATTCAAAATGAACTCATTATTCGAATCCGTCGAACTCGCTCCGCGCGACCCTATTCTTGGCCTGAATGAACAATATAACGCAGATACCCGCGCCGGCAAGGTCAACCTGGGCGTTGGGGTTTACTACGATGACAAGGGCCGCCTGCCTTTACTGCAAGCCGTGCGCCTAGCGGAAATTGCGCGTATAGAAGCTGCTGCGGCGCGCGGCTACCTGCCTATTGAAGGCATCCCCGGGTACAACAAAGGGGCGCAGACGCTATTATTCGGTGAAGGCTCGGCACTTATCGCATCGGGCCGCGTCCTGACCGCACAGGCTCTGGGCGGCACCGGCGCACTCAAACTTGGCGCTGACTTTCTGAAGCAACTGTTGCCGCAAGCCAAAGTCGTAATCAGCAATCCCAGCTGGGAAAACCACCGTGCCCTGTTCGAGCGCGCCGGTTTCACCGTCGACACCTACCCGTACTACGACGCGCAAAACCATGGCCTGGATTTCGCTGGCATGCTGGCCGGCCTTCAAGCCCTCCCCGCTCAAACCATTGTTGTTCTGCACGCATGCTGCCACAACCCCACCGGCGTCGACCCCAGCTTTGAACAATGGCAACAAATCGTTCAGGTTGTAAAAGACAAGGACCTGGTTCCGTTCCTGGACATTGCCTATCAAGGCTTTGGTGACGGCCTCGAAGAAGACGCATCGGTAGTCCGCTTGTTCGCAGAACACGACCTGACCATGCTGATCAGCTCATCCTTCTCGAAGTCGTTCTCGCTTTACGGCGAGCGCGTCGGCGCCCTGACTCTGGTGTCTTCCAGTAAAGACGAAAGCACCCGCGTGCTTAGCCAGCTCAAACGGGTTATCCGCACCAACTACTCCAACCCACCCACGCATGGCGGCACCGTGGTGTCCACCGTACTGAATACGCCGGAACTCTACACACTGTGGGTTGACGAATTGGCGGGCATGCGCGACCGTATCCGCGACATGCGCACTCAATTGGTTGCAAAACTGAAAGAACACGGCGTCAAGCAAGACTTCGATTTTGTGCTTCAGCAACGTGGCATGTTCTCGTATTCCGGCCTTACCTCCCAGCAAGTCGACCGCCTGCGCGACGAGTTCGGCGTCTACGCTGTCGGCAGTGGGCGCATCTGCGTCGCGGCTCTCAATAGCGGCAATATCGACTATGTTGCCGAATCGATTGCCAAAGTCCTGGCATAAGGCTTGATCTTTTCACGGAAATGCTGCAGAATCCAGACTGTATATAAACACAGTCTGGATTGTCATGGCCGTTAAGCTCACCGAGCGTCAGCAACAAATTCTCGACCTCATCCGTAGCGAAATCGCGCGTACAGGCTTTCCGCCTACACGCGCCGAAATCGCGCGGTCGCTGGGTTTCAAATCGGCCAACGCTGCTGAAGACCATCTAAAAGCCCTCGCTAAAAAGGGCGCCATAGAACTCACTGCCGGCGCCTCGCGCGGCATACGCCTTACCGACGCCCATAGCGGCAATGCAGTCACCAACACCCTGGAACGTGCCGGACATGCCCTTACGCAGCTCCTGGTGCCACTGGTGGGCCGTGTGGCTGCAGGCAGCCCTATTCTGGCCGCTGAACATGTCGAACGCGAAATAGGTATCGAGCCGTCCCTGTTCACCCAAACACCTGACTATCTCCTGCGCGTGCGCGGGCTCAGCATGCGGGATGCAGGCATTCTCGACGGCGATCTGCTGGCGGTCAAAAAAACACCCGATGCTCGCAATGGTCAAATAGTCGTTGCCCGCCTCGGCGAAGAAGTCACCGTCAAGCGTCTGTCCAGGTCAGGCAACCGCATCGAACTTCTGCCTGAAAATCCCGACTTCGAACCCATCATCGTTACCCCGGACGACGAATTCTCCCTTGAAGGCATTGCCGTAGGCCTGATTCGCACCACGGCGTTGCATTAAGCCCCTGGTCGCGCTCTACCCGACCCAAATCACAGTAGTAGCTCTAAACAAAAACAGGCGCACTTCAAGTGCGCCTGTTTTTGTCATGCCACCCGAACAAACAGGTGACCGTACTACTTAGTGCTTCATCAAGCCGCCGGAGCTGTCCTCGGAACGTTTGGCATTTGCCACGGATTCCGCTGCCAGACGAGCGACTTCCTCGTCGGACAATGGCGTAGGCATATGCTGCAACGCGACTTCCAGCACCCGATCAATCCAGCGCACGGGAATGATTTCGAGGTGATTCTTGACATTGTCCGGAATCTCGGCCAAGTCCTTCACGTTTTCCTCGGGAATCATGACCAGCTTGATACCGCCGCGATGGGCTGCCAGCAGCTTTTCTTTCAAGCCGCCAATACCCAGGACTTCTCCACGCAACGTGATTTCGCCCGTCATGGCCACATCGGCGCGCACCGGAATACCCGTTAGCGCCGACACCATAGCCGTTGTAATGGCAATACCCGCCGATGGTCCGTCCTTGGGCGTAGCGCCTTCAGGAAAGTGCACGTGCAAATCACGCTTTTCGAACGCTGTGTTCGGAATACCCCATTTCTGGGCGCGAGCACGAACCACGGTACGCGCCGCTTCTACGGATTCCTTCATCACGTCGCCCAACGAACCGGTGCGCAGCACAGCACCCTTGCCCGGCATATCGGCTACTTCAATGGTAAGCAAATCGCCGCCCACTTCTGTCCAGGCCAGGCCAGTGACTTGGCCCACCTTGTTTTCTTTTTCGGCCATGCCGAAACTGAAACGCCGAACACCCAGGAAGTCGCTTAGATTCTCGGAGGTGACAAACACTTGCTCGATAGCATGTGCAGGCCCTTCGGGTTTTTTAGCGCGCGAACGTACGACAGGATTGGTGGTCAGCATCTTTTTCACTACCTTGCGGCAGATTTTGCTGATTTCCCTTTCAAGCGCACGCACGCCCGCTTCGCGAGTGTAGTAGCGCACGATATCGCGAATGGCCGACTCGTCTATCGTCACTTCGCCTTCCTGCACACCGTTGTTTTTCATCAGCTTGGGCAACAGGTGATCGAAAGCAATATGCACTTTTTCGTCTTCGGTGTAACCCGACAGGCGTATGACTTCCATGCGATCAAGCAGCGCAGGCGGAATATTCAAGGTATTGCTGGTTGCCACGAACATGACATCAGACAAGTCGAAATCGACTTCAATGTAATGGTCCTGGAAAGTGTGGTTTTGTTCTGGATCCAGCACTTCCAGCAATGCCGACGATGGATCGCCACGGAAATCGGCACCCATTTTGTCGATCTCGTCGAGCAAGAACAAGGGGTTGCGTACAGCGACCTTGCTCATGTTCTGCAAGATTTTGCCGGGCATGGACCCAATATATGTACGACGGTGTCCACGAATTTCGGCTTCGTCGCGCACACCACCCAACGCCATCCGCACGAACTTGCGGTTGGTAGCACGGGCAATGGATTGGCCCAACGAGGTTTTACCGACCCCGGGTGGCCCCACCAGGCACAAAATAGGCGCTTTCAGCTTGTCGACCCGCTGCTGTACTGCCAGGTATTCAATAATGCGTTCTTTGACCTTTTCCAGCCCGTAATGATCGGCATCCAGCACGCCTTCGGCGTTCGGAATCGAATTATTGATACGGTTCTTCTTGCGCCACGGCAAGGCGATAAGCGTATCGATGTAATTGCGGACCACGGTCGCTTCTGCCGACATGGGCGACATTAGCTTAAGCTTTTTAAGCTCGGAATCGGCCTTCTTTTGCGCTTCTTTAGGCAACTGCGCAGCAGTGATCTTCTTCTCGAGCTCTTCAATGTCGGCACCCTCTTCGCCTTCGCCGAGCTCTTTTTGGATCGCCTTGACCTGTTCATTCAGATAGTAGTCGCGCTGACTCTTTTCCATCTGCTTTTTGACTCGGCCGCGGATGCGCTTCTCGACCTGGAGAATATCGATCTCGGATTCAAGCTGAGACAAGAGATTTTCCAGACGCTGAGAAGTGCCAGTGACTTCGAGCATTTGTTGCTTCTGCTCGAGCTTGAGCGGCAAATGCGCGGCAATGGTGTCGGCAAGCCTGCCCGCGTCCTCGATACCTGTTAGAGAGGTAAGGATTTCTTGGGGGATCTTTTTGTTCAGCTTGACGTATTGTTCGAACTGAGCGACCACGGCACGGCGCAGCGCTTCGGACTCGGCACTTTCAGAGGGCTCGGCCTCGACAGCGACGACAAGCGCCATGAAATGCGTTTCGGCATCGCTTACTTGCTGGATGCGGGCGCGCTGTAAACCTTCGACCAAGACCTTGACGGTACCGTCAGGCAATTTGAGCATTTGCAATATGCTCGCAGCACAACCGATTTCGTATAGGTCTTCTGGGGTGGGATCGTCTTTGCCAGCCGACTTCTGGGCGACCAGCATAATGTTGTTGCCTGCTTCCATGGCCAGCTCAAGCGCCTTGATGGAACGAGGACGTCCAACAAACAGAGGAATCACCATGTGCGGAAATACCACCACGTCGCGTAAGGGCAACAGCGGCAAGTCCGTGGGTTCTGAAGAAAGAATCTGGCTCGCAGACATAGTAATTTCCTTAAAATTGACCTCTAGATACAAAAGGGAAGCTAAGGCCTCCCTTTTGTAGTACTACCTATAAGAAGTATGTAGTGACGATGGCCAGATTTTCAAGTCAGTAACCCCAAATACCTATTTTTCATAGGGGTAATTCTGCAGGAATCCTTACGCGGCGGCATCCTTTAGCTTCTTGGGAGCATCTTGACGGCTTTCTGGGTCGGAATCAATGTCATCCTGATAAATCAACAGCGGCACACCCTTGCCGGTAACTGCATTTTCATCAACCACCACGCGTTTGACGTTCTTTTGCGAGGGAAGTTCATACATCGTTCCCAGCAATGCCTGCTCGACGATGGAACGCAAGCCCCGTGCACCCGTACGGCGTTTGATCGCCCGCTTGGCAACAGCGGCAAGCGCTTCGGGCCGTACATCGAGCTCGACCTCTTCCATTTCGAAAAGCTTCTGGAACTGTTTGAGCAGGGAATTCTTGGGTTCAGTAAGAATACGGATCAGCGTATCTTCCTGGAGCTCTTCCAGCGTCGCCACGACCGGCAGGCGCCCGACCAGTTCGGGAATCAAACCGAACTTGATCAAATCTTCGGGCTCGACTTCGGAGAACAATTCACCAACGCCACGCTCGGACTTGGCCTGGACAGATGCCGAAAAACCTATTCCAGAGCGTTCTGTACGGTCGCGAATGACCTTTTCCAGGCCATCGAAAGCGCCGCCCACGATGAAAAGCACATTCGTGGTGTCGACCTGGACGAAGTCCTGGTTGGGGTGCTTACGGCCGCCCTGCGGAGGCACGGACGCCACAGTGCCTTCGATTAGCTTGAGCAGCGCCTGTTGCACGCCTTCGCCAGACACGTCGCGTGTAATGGAAGGGTTATCTGACTTGCGCGAGATTTTGTCAATTTCGTCGATGTAGATAATGGCGCGCTGCGCTTTTTCGACATCGTAGTTGCAGTTCTGCAATAGCTTCTGGACGATGTTTTCGACGTCCTCGCCCACATAACCGGCCTCGGTCAATGTCGTGGCATCGGCCATGACGAACGGGACATCCAGCATGCGAGCCAAGGTTTGGGCCAGCAGCGTCTTGCCCGAACCGGTAGGCCCGATCAGCAAGATATTGCTTTTGGAAAGCTCTACGTCGTCGCCCTTGACATCGCCATAGCGGATACGCTTGTAGTGGTTGTAAACAGCCACGGCAAGTGTGCGCTTGGGAGTGTCCTGCCCAATTACATAGCCATCGAGAAAGCTTTTGATTTCATGAGGCGTGGGCAGTTCGTTGCGGATCGCATCGCGTGCCGCTTCCTGCGTTTCCTCAAGAATGATATCGTTGCAAAGATCGATACATTCATCGCAAATAAAAACTGAGGGTCCGGCGATAAGCTTGCGAACTTCATGCTGGTTTTTATTGCAAAACGAGCACTGCAATGCCTTATCGTCCGCCGATCCTTTTTTTTCGGGCATAAAACTCTTCGTTCAGTTCAGTGGACAGGGGATTTCACCCCGTCGAGAAATAACCGGTGAACGCGTGACGCGTCCACCGACCGGCTGGCCTTTCTTACGCCTTATCGGTGCGAGAGACCAGTAATTTATCTACCAAACCATACGATACCGCATCTTCGGCCGACATGAAATTATCACGTTCGGTGTCTTCGGCAATGCGCTCTACGGGTTGGCCTGTGCTCTCGGCCAGGATCCTATTCAGACGTTCACGCAGGCTGAGAATTTCGCGAGCCTGAATTTGAATATCGGAAGCCTGCCCCTGCGCCCCGCCCGACGGCTGGTGAATCATGATGCGGGAATTAGGCAAAGTGTAGCGCTTGCCCTTAGTGCCGGCTGCCAGCAAGAACGCACCCATGCTGGCCGCAATGCCCGTGCATAACGTAGAGACATCGGGCTTGACGAACTGCATAGTGTCGTAGATAGCCAACCCTGCATATACCGAACCACCCGGCGAATTGATATACAGCGAGATATCTTTATCGGGGTTTTCGGATTCGAGGAACAACAGTTGCGCCACCACCAGATTGGCGGACTGGTCATTGACCGGCCCGACAAAGAAGATAATGCGCTCGCGCAGCAAGCGCGAATAGATGTCATAGGACCGCTCGCCACGGCCCGACTGCTCTATCACGATAGGCACGTAGCCCAACCCTGTAGGGGTCACCGAGTCACCACCATACATCGAGGCGTAAAAATCGGTAAATCGTGACATTTAGTTGGTCCCCATAAGTTCGTCGAATGCTACGTCTTCGTCGGAAACCTGGGCTTTGGACAACACGTGTTCCACGACATTGTCTTCAAGCACGATGGCTTCGATTTCAGCACGGCGCTGGCGATCGGAAAGATAATAGGCTACGACTTGAGCAGGCTGCTCGTAGTTTTGGGCGAATTCTTCGATGCGAGTACGGACTTGTTCTGGCTTGGCTTGAAGGTCGGCACTTTGAACAAGTTCGGAAACCAGCAGACCCAGACGCACGCGGCGTTCGGATTCAGCGGTAAACGCTTCGGCCGGGATAGGCATGGAATCGGCGTTAGGCACGCCACGCTGCTTGAGTTCTTCGCGAGCCGCGGCAACACGACCTTGCGCATCGTTATCGACCAGCGACTTGGGCACGTCGAACGAGCACGCGGCTACAAGCGCGTCCATGACGCTACCCTTGGTGCGTGCCTGGGCGCGGGATTTGACCTCGCGTTCGATATTGGCGCGTACGTCGGCCAGCAGCTTTTCGACGTCGCCTTCTGGCTGACCTAGCGACTTGGCGAATTCGGCGTCCATCTCTGGAAGCACTGGCTGAGCGACTTCGGTTACGGTGATATTGAATTCGGCTGTTTTACCAGCGACTTCCTTACTGCCGTATTCCTCGGGGAATTCCAGGGGAAATGTCTTGGATTCACCTGCTTTCATACCGCGCACGGCCGTTTCGAACTCGGGCAACATGCGGCCTTGGCCCAAAACGAAGGGGAATTTTTCAGCAGTGCCGCCGTCAAAGGCAACACCGTCGATGGTGCCGGCAAAGTCCAGCGTTACGCGGTCGTCGTCTTGGGCTTCGCGGCCTTCACTGGCTTCGTAGTTGGCACGCTGCTTACGCAAGATGTCGATAGTGCGCTGCACTTCGGCGTCGCCAATTTGAACGTTGGCGCGCTTGACTTGCAAGGCGCTAAGGTCAGGCACAGCCACCTCGGGATAGACTTCGAAGGTAGCCGAGAAAGCCATGACGCCCTCTTCCACGCCTTCTGTCTTGGGTTCCAGATTGGGCGTACCGGCAACCCGCAATTTGGATTCGCCGATGACTTTATCAAGCGAACGACCCACTTCGGTATTAATTACGTCGTAGCGAATACCAGGCCCGTGACTGCGTTCGATCAGGGATAGCGGCGCTTTCCCAGGACGAAAGCCTTGGACTTTGGCGGTGCGTGCGACGCGCTTGAGTTGAGCCTGGACTTCTTTTTCGACGTCGGCGATCGACACGACCAGATCAACACGGCGCTCCAGGCCGGACAATATTTCAACCACAGGCTGCATTAGGGACCTATTTAAATGAGTAATTGAACAAATGAACACGACATTTTACCGGAAACTCACGGTGTCCATGTAACGGCTCCTGTTTTGAACTATAGCCCGATTTGGCGAGCAAGCGCATTCGCACCGTTAAACCGCCAAATTCCGGCCACGACACACTAGCGTGTTAGCATGGAAAAAAGCCAAATACGTGCCATAACTACGACCACCACACCCATGGGCGCTGGCAAACAGCGCCCCTACTAATGAAAATCAATATACAAACCACGTTTACGTCTGGCTTGCTTCGCGTACTAGCCGCGCTTCCTTACGGGCTCGTTGCCCGCATTGGCCAAGCGTTGGGTGCACTGCTCTATCTTATACCTAGCAAACGCAAACGTATCCTGCAAACAAATCTGCGCCTATGCTTTCCTGAGCAAACCGAGGCACAGCGCGAGGCATTGGCGCGTTCGACATTTCGCCATGTCATACGCAGCTATCTGGAACGCGGTGTTCAATGGTACGGCAGCGCCCAAGAACTGAAGAGCCTGGTCGAACTGGAAAGCGCCATCGAATTGCAAGACAGCTATGAGCAACCTACCATTTTTCTTGGCTTTCATTTTGCGGCCATAGAAGCAGGTTGTATGTATTATTCGATACTCCATCCAGTAGCGTCTATATATACACCCATGTCTGACGAGGTTACCGACAATATTTCCCGTACGCAGCGGGCTCGCTTTGGCACGGAAATGATACCTCGCAACGGCAGCGGGCGCGAGATACTGAAAGTACTCAAATCAGGCAAACCAATTATGCTCGCAGCGGACATGGACTTCGGCCTGCGCGACTCCGTATTTGTCCCATTTTTTGGGGTTCAGGCCTGCACCCTGACCGCAGTGTCGCGTTTGGCCAAACTAAGTCGAGCGCGAGTCGTGCCCTTTGTGACGACAGTCAAGCCGGACTACAGCGGTTATAAGCTGACCATATTCGAGCCATTGGAAAACTTCCCGTGCGGAGATCCCACGGACGATGCTCTGCGCATCAATCAATTCCTGGAAGCGCAGATCCGGCTGATTCCCGACCAGTATTATTGGGTGCATCGCCGTTTCAAGCGCCGCCCGCCAGGCGAAGCACCGATTTACTAAAATTACGGACTATTTCTCATGCTCAAACCGCTTAGTGGAATACGCGTACTTGAACTTGGACAGCTGATTGCCGGCCCCTTCGCCGCAAAAATGCTTGGAGAATTCGGCGCAGAGGTGATCAAGATAGAACCACCAAAAACCGGAGATCCGTTGCGCAAATGGCGGTTGCTTCATGACGACACGTCAGTCTGGTGGGAAGTACAGTCGCGCAACAAGCAATCCGTAACCCTGGATCTGCGGCAAGCCGAAGGCCAGGATGTAATACGAAAACTGGTGAAGACCGCTGATGTTCTGATAGAGAATTTCCGCCCTGGAACCCTGGAGGGCTGGGGCCTTGGGTGGGATACACTGCGCGCCATCAACCCTGGCCTGATCATGCTGCAAGTATCAGGCTATGGCCAAACTGGCCCTTATCGCGACAGGCCTGGCTTCGGTGTAGTCGGGGAAGCCATGGGGGGCTTGCGCCACCTTAGCGGCGAGCCCGGCCGCCCGCCAGTGCGAGTAGGCGTGTCAATTGGCGATTCCCTTTCAGCGCTACATGGCGTTATCGGCGTGCTGCTGGCCTTGCGTCATCGCGAACAAAACGGCGGCCAGGGCCAGACCATAGACGTTGCCCTGTATGAATCCGTTTTCAACATGATGGAAAGTCTGCTGCCCGAATATTCTGTATTCAATGCGGTACGCCAGCCTTCCGGCAGCGCCCTGCCCGGCATTACCCCCAGCAACGCCTATTTATGTGCCGATGGCAAATACGCGTTGATTGCCGGGAACGGCGATAGTATTTTCAAGCGTCTCATGACGGTAATCGGGCGTCTTGATATGGCAGAAAATGCCGAGTACGCACATAACAATGGACGTGCACAACACGCACAGGCCATAGACACGGCCATCGGAATCTGGACCAAGACCCATACCCTGGATGAGGTGCTGGCCGCGCTGCACGACGCCCGCATACCAGCCGGGCGCATCTATGACATTGCCGACATCTGTGCCGACCCGCATTACCAAGCACGCGACATGATTCTGGACAGCCAGCTCGATGACGGCACGCCAGTCAAACTGCCGGGCATCGTGCCCAAGCTCAGCGACACGCCCGGAGAAGTTCGCCGCAAAGCCCCGCGGCTCGGGCAAGACACCGAAGCTGTACTAAGTGCGTTAGGCATTGATGCTGCGACCCAGGAAAACTGGAAACAACGGGGAATAATTTAAACCAGACAACGAGGGGCAAATGCCCTACTCGACATTCTTATTTGCATAAAAAAAAATCCCCAGTTATACTGCTTGGCTTCCTTACATGCGAACGTGGCGGAATTGGTAGACGCACCAGATTTAGGTTCTGGCGCCGAGAGGTGTGAGAGTTCGAGTCTCTCCGTTCGCACCATATATTGAAAACCGTTGATTTTACTGGATCAAAATCCTTTAAAATCAACGGTTTTTTTTGTTTTCTGAACACCCTTTCATAGCCTTTAACTTAGAAATCAACTCAACACAAAAGAGAGGGTGTTGGGAAGTTATTGCCCTGCTCCTGGGCCGCGCACCGATTCCGGCATCATTGTCAGCGCTCGCTGAATTCCAATAAGCCACCCCCTATTTTCGGTAGCTTTTAAAACTCAAAAAACTGAAGAATCACAAGGGTTTACCCGCATAATTGAGGCCTTCAATTTGTTTGCAAAAGTTGTAATACATATGTTGTAATACAGCTTAATTTGGATAAGCATTCTACGAATAAATTCCGGGTTTCCCAGGGGACAATTATGAAATCGTTTCACCGCCACTCTATGGCAATTGCCTTGTCTGCATTGACGATGGGCTTTGCGATAAGCACTGCTTCAGCACAAACTGTCATGCGTATCAGCATTTCGTCACCGCAAAACTCGCACCAGGGCGTCGCTATCGACACCTTCGCCAAGGAAGTCGAAAAGCTTACCGATGGCCGCTACGTCATCAAGACTTTCTACGCCAGTTCGCTGGGTGCCGAGCGCGAAGCGATGGAGTCGGTTCAGATGGGTACGCAAGAACTGACCTGGACATCAAGCGGTCCGGTCCCCAATTTCGTGCCTGAAGTCAAAATTCTGGACGTACCGTTTTTGTTCCGCGATTACCCGCACGCGCGCGCCGTACTGGACGGCCCCATCGGTGATGATCTGCTGAAGAAATTCGATGCTAAAGGCTTCAAGGCTCTGGCTTGGGGTGAAAACGGTTTCCGTCACATGACGAACAATAAACATCCAATCAAGGTGCCCGCCGACATGAACGGCCTGAAGATGCGCACCGTGGAAAATCCCGTACACATCCAGGCATACAAGGCGTTTGGCATCAATCCCACACCCATGGCTTTCAGCGAAGTATTTACCGCTTTGCAGCAAGGCACAGTCGATGGACAAGAAAACCCCATTTCGGTAATCACAGCGTCCAAGTTCGATCAAGTTCAAAAGCACTTGACGCTCACCGGTCATGTGTATTCGCCAGGCGTCTACCTAATGAGCAAAGCGTCTTTTGATAAATTGTCCGATGCCGACAAGAAGGCGTTTATTCAGGCAGCCAAGGTAGGTGTTCAAGCCAACCGCGACCGCATCGATTCCGATGAGAAAAATGCAGTTGCCGATCTGCGCGGCAAGGGCATGGAAGTCGTCGAAACAATCGACAAAGCCCAGTTCCAGGCGGCTTTGGCCCCGGTCATGACTAGCTTTGAAAAGCAATTCGGCAAAGACAATATGGACGCCATCCGCGCCGTGAACTAAAAACCCGTTAAGAAAATGCCCCCACCCCGGGGCGTTTTCTTATCTGGAGAACGGCAAGCAAGCTACGCCTTGCGATGTAAGCCCACCACCTTCTACAAAAAAAACGTGAAATCTGCTTTCTTAAGTTTTGAGCGCCGCTTGACCTCATTGTCCTTGGGACTTGCCTGCCTGATGATGGTCATCGCCGCCTGCATGGGCATGCTGCAAGTACTGATGCGCTTTGTGTTCGAGCTTCCTTCCGAATGGAGCGAAGTCATCGTGCGCATCTCATTGATATGGATGGTGTTCTTGGGTATCCCAGCTGCCTTCCGCTTTGGCTCGATGATCTCGGTCGACTTGATGCATCGGCTCTCGCCGCCAAAATTCCAGCGTTTTCTGGAAGGCGTCATTGCGATCCTGTCCTTGATTCTTCTGGCCATCATTGCCTGGTATGGCTGGGACTATGCACAGCGTGGAAGCGTACAAACCATTATCGGTCTTGAGTATTTTTCGATGTTCTGGGCATTTCTGGCCCTCCCCGTCGGCGCCGTATGCGCCATGATCGGGGTGATCGGCAATTTCCTGGATCCTCGACACGAAGAACTGGCCACCGCTCAATAGCCTTCCCATAAGCGTCTAACTACAGAACTATCATGTCCACAGTCATGCTTTTCACGATGATCGCGTGTTTCGCGATCTCGGTCTCCATAGCGGTATCCATCGGGCTGGCCAGCGTAGTCGGCGTTGTGGTGGCCGAAGCCAATATGTTGCTGGTGGTCAAGGAAATCTTCAACTCCATCAACAAGTTTCCGCTAGCCGCCATTCCGTTCTTCATTCTGGCCGGCAACCTAATGGAAACGGGCGGCATTTCCCGCCGTCTGGTGGAGTTCGCCAAATCCCTGGTGGGCGGAGTGCAAGGCGGGCTGTCGGCGACTTGTGTGCTGACTTGCATGATTTTTGCAGCGGTTTCGGGCTCGTCGGTTGCGACCACGTTTGCCATTGGCGCCATATTGATTCCCGCCTTGGTCAAGCATGGTTACCCGGTGGGTTATTCCGCAGCATTGCAAGCGACTTCGGCCGAACTGGGCGGTATCATTCCCCCTTCTATTCCCCTCATCCTTTACGGCGTATCGGCCGAAGTATCTATCGGCGAATTGTTCATTGCCGGCATTGGACCCGGCATCCTGATCGGCGTGGCACTGATGATCTTCACCCTGATCTATGCGCGCATTTACGGCTATGGCAAGAACGATGGTGTAGGCAAAATGGCTGTCTGGGCAGCGACCAAACATGCCGGACTTGCCTTGTTGATGCCAGTTATCATTCTTGGCGGAATATACGGCGGTATTTTCACCCCAACCGAAGCCTCAGTGGTGGCCGTGTTCTATGCCTTGATTGTCGGCTTTTTTGTTTACCGTGAAATCAATCTGCCGAAACTGAAATTGATCCTGAAAAAGTCAGTGCTGTCCTCGGCAGTGATCATGTTCATCATTGCCAACGCAGGCCTGTTCAGCTTCATGCTTACCCGCGCCGGCATACCGGATATGATCGGCAGATTTCTAGCCGAGCATCTGACCAGCCCTGCCCTTTTCCTGCTGGGCGTAAATGCCGCGCTTTTTGTGATCGGGATGTTCATCGAGACCTCGGCATCCATCATCGTGCTGGCCCCTATCCTGGCCCCGGTAGCCATGCTTTTTGGCGTGGATCCAGTCCACTTCGGCTTGATCATGGTGGTCAACCTGGCCATGGGCATGATTACGCCGCCCTTTGGTGTGAACCTGTTCGCCGCCTGCGCCGTAGCCAAGATCTCATTGGATGAGATTATCCCCAAGCTGCTGCCCTTCGTGCTGGTGGTAATGAGCTGCGTCATGATCATCACCTACTTCCCGTCGATATCGCTGTTCTTGCGGGATGTGGTGTATCACAAGTAGTAAATCAAGAAGACCGTTTGCACGCTTGGCATAAGGCCCTATTCAACATTGGGCTATGCCAGCGCGTTTACAACGTCATTGCGCTCATCCAACCCAACCCTTCTACCGTACCTTTGGCCGGCCGGTACTCGCAGCCAACCCAGCCGTCATAGCCCAGCTCGTCCAGCAAGTTGAACAGATAGGCGTAATTGACTTCACCCGTATCGGGTTCGTGCCGTTCTGGTACACCTGCGATCTGAATATGGCCGATATGGGGCTGGTATTTCTTGAAGGTCATGGCAATGTCGCCTTCCATGATCTGGACATGATAGAAGTCCATCTGCACTTTCAGGTTGGGTGCTCCAACCTCTTCGCGGATGGCATGCGCCTGATCCTGGCGGTTCAGGAAATACCCCGGCATGTCGCGGCTATTGATCGGCTCGATCAATACGTTGATGCCGTGTACCGCGCATTCGGCGGCGGCGTATTTCAGGTTCTGTATGAACGTGGCGCGACACTCTGCAAGATCCGAGCCCGCGGGCACCAGGCCCGCCATGGCGTGTACATTGGGTGTACCAAGCGCCCTGGCATAGGCTATGGCGGTTGCTACACCAGCACGAAACTCATCGCTGCGGCCGGGCAATGCCGCCATGCCACGCTCGCCCGACGCCCAATCCCCAGGCGGCATGTTGAATAGAACATTCTTTATTTTGTAGGTGTCCAATTGCACCGCGATTTCTTGCGCCGTGTGTTCGTAGGGGAACAGGAATTCGACGGCGCCGAAGCCGGCATGGGCAGCCGCCTGAATGCGATCCAGAAAGGGTAGCTCGGTGAACATCAAGCTGATGTTTGCTGCAAGTTTTGGCATTGTTTAGGACTTCAGAGTTTGAATACGGTTTTAAGCTCGGCGATTTGCGCTTCAGTCAGCACCCGCGGGTTATGGCCCTGCAGCAACAAAAACAGCTTGGCGGTTTCTTCCAGCTCTTCGATTGCGTATACAGCCGACTCCAGCGTTTTGCCCGACACGACGGGCCCATGATTGGCCAGCAAGACAGCGCTGTGCTTGGCGGCCAGCCCGCGAATGGCATCGCCCAGATTCGGGTCGCCGGGACGGTGATAAGGCACAAGAGGGAGCTGCCCTATCTTCATGACGAAATAGGGTGTCAGGGGCGGTATGCAGCTGTGGTGATCGAGCCCCGACATGCAGGAAACCGCTGCCGAATGGGTTGAATGCAGATGTACGATCGCCCCTGCCCCGCTGCGTTCATCGTACATGGCCCGATGCAGAAATGCCTCTTTGGAAGGAGGGTCGCCGGCCAGCAGCGTCCCGTTCCAGTCCATCTTGGACAGGCGCGCGGGATCCAGCGATCCCAAGGAGCTGTTGGTTGGCGTCAAGAGCCAGCCATCGTCGGTGCGCACACTGATATTGCCGCTGCTGCCGGCCGTCAAGCCGCGCTGATGCAGGGACGCGCCAAAACGGCAGATTTCTTCACGCAGTCGAGTTTCGCTCATGGCAGGAGATCCCAGGCTTTGCTG
This sequence comes from Pollutimonas bauzanensis, assembly GCF_040393045.1. GTDB lineage: Bacteria > Pseudomonadota > Gammaproteobacteria > Burkholderiales > Burkholderiaceae_B > Pollutimonas > Pollutimonas bauzanensis_A. The sequence goes on from NZ_JBEBUX010000002.1 coordinate 35,832, forward strand.
AAGAAGTCCACGCTGCCGAAGTTGCCGGACTTCAAGGCCAGAGCGATGGGAGTATCGCCCAAGCTGACCGTCCAGGGCACGCCTGGGTCGATCTGCGGCCCGATGCGTAAGCCGCGAACGTTCAGTGCGGTTACTACCGCGCCGGAAGTCTCGCCGCCGGCCACGATCAATTGGCGTACCCCCAAGGCAACAAAGCCTTGCGCGATACGGGCCAGGGCATCTTCGACCAGTGCGCCGGCCTGCCCGACCCCCAGCTTTTCCTGAATCGATTTGACCCGGTTGGCATCTGCTGTGGCATACACCGCCACGGGACCATTTTGCAGTCGCGGCGCAGCCCAGGCCAGCGCGTCAGCCACCACGTCGTCGCCTGCGGCCAGCCGCAACGGATCGATCGCGTAAGCGGGCGTGCCGCGCGAAATAAGATCGGCCAACTGGGCTTGAGTGGCCTGTGAACAACTGCCGCAAACAATGGCGCGCAGCCCAGGAGCCGACGGCAGGTTTTGCGTGGCATCCTGCTGCGCCAACAGGCCTTGCGCCCGAAAGTTCTGGGGCAGGCCAAGCGCAATACCTGAACCGGCGGTAACCAGCGGCAGATCGGCGCATGCCGCACCGATCTGGAGCAAGTCATCGTTGGAAATGGCATCGACCACGGCAACACGAGTGCCTTCGGCTTGCAGTTGAGCGATGCAATCACGAATCGCCTGCGCGCCGGCGGCAACCGTACTATGCTGTATCAATCCGACCCTGTTCTTCGTTTGACGTTGCAGAACCTGCACCAGGTTCGAGTCTGTCATCGGGGTCAGCGGATGATCACGCATCCCGCTTTCCGATAACAGCGTGTCGCCGACGAACAAATGCCCCTTGAATACGGTGCGTTTGTTTTCAGGAAATGCGGGGCAAGCGATGGTAAATGACGTGTCCAGCGCGCTCATGAGTGCGTCGGTCACCGGGCCGATATTGCCCTGGTCGGTCGAGTCGAACGTGGAGCAGTATTTGAAGTAGATTTGCCGGCAACCTGCGTCGCGCAGCCATTGCAGCGCAGCCAGCGAGTCGGCAACAGCCTCGTCGGCCGGATTTGTGCGGGACTTGAGCGCAATGACCACCGCATCCACATCGTTGGGCAAGGGATGCGCAGGCACACCAATCATTTGAACGGTGCGCATGCCGGCTTGCACCAGCATGCCGGCCAAATCTGTCGCGCCGGTAAAATCGTCGGCAATGCATCCGAGCATCACGCTCATGGTGCAAGCTCGTCCTGAATGTGGGCACGAATGACGCTGGCGAAATCCGCGTCGGCTGTGAAACCCATGGCTTTGGCGCGTGCGGCCTCGAAATCGCCCGGCCAGGAATTGACGATACGCTTGACCACGTCGTCTTCCTGCCACTGAATGCGCTGCGCGACTTCGGCGCCCGCCACGCTTTCAAGCGCATCAACCATTTCACGTACGGTCACTGACAAACCCGGCAGGCTTACGATGCGCGTGAACGTGAATTGCGCCGCATCCAGGTTGTGTCCATAGACGAGGTTTTGGACGGCCTGGCGCGGCGACATCAACCACATGCGGGTATCGCCGCTGACTGGACAAATGGCGGCCTGGCCGTTCAGCGGTTCGCGCAGAATGCCGCTGGCAAAACTGGATGCCGCCTTGTTGGGAACGCCCGGACGCACGGAAATCGTGGGCATGCGCAGAACGCGGCCGTCAATGAAACCCTTGCGGCTGTAGTCGTTGACGAGCAGCTCTCCCATGGCTTTTTGAGCGCCATAAGAGCTTTGCGGCATCAGCCCCATGGTGTCGGGCACTTTGGCCGGCAAATCGCCGCCAAACACGGCAACGGAGCTCGTGAATACCACGCGCGGCTGGGTGCCCAGGGCTCGCGCCCTTTCAAGGATATGACGCGTTGCATCGAAATTGATTTTCATCCCCAGGTCGAAATCGACTTCGGCATGGCCACTGACCACGGCGGCGAGGTGGAAGATGCTGTCCGTCGTGGGGACGATCATTGCTTCGATGGTTTTCGCGTCGGAAATGTCCCCTACGATAATGTCGACGCGGGGATCCGAAAAACCCACTGGCGCTACGACATCCACCAGGGTGATGCGGGTGATTTCTTCAGGCTGGCCGCTGCGCCCGATAAGGCTGCCGGCGTCCAGTAAGTGTCGGGCCAGCTTGCTGCCCAAAAAACCCGCTGCGCCCGTGATGGCGATATGCATCTGCTTGTTCCCTAAAGGTTGTCATACAAATTGCTTATCAGTTTATGGATTAATCTGTATCATGTCAACATGATAAAAGGCCGAATATTCGTGTGGGAAATCGCCAATTTGGCCTACATGAAAACTGCCTTTTAGCCCTTCTTCCAAAACGAGACAAAAAGGCACATTATGGGTAATGTCACCCAAACCGGGATTCAAAAGCGGCGCGCATCCGGCACGCTTGCGGACCAGGTCACTGACGTATTGCTGCACGAAATCAAGGGGAACAAATTTCCTGTGCACTCGCGTCTGCCCTCTGAAGCCGAGATGGCGCGGCGCTTCGGTGTAAGCCGTACCGTCATCCGCGAAGCAGTGTCGCGCCTGAAGTCCGAAGGGCTTGTCGGAACGCGCCAAGGCAGCGGCACCAGCGTGCTCGAGCCCAATATTGCCACCCCATTCCGGCTGGATATAAACCTCCAGGATTCCGTCCAGGCGGTGCTCCGAGTTATCGAGCTGCGTCGCGGGGTCGAGGCCGAAATGGCCGCTCTGGCCGCCGAACGGCGTACCGAAGCGCAGCATGCGCGCATAAAAAAGGCTTTCAACAATATCAAGAAGGCCGAACGTGCCGGTCAGGACGGGGTCGATGAAGACGTTGCATTTCATACCGCGATCTCGCAAGCCTGTGGAAACCCGCTGTTCACCTCGCTGCTGTCTTTCCTGAGCCAGTATCTGCGCACAGCAATTCACGTGACACGAACTAACGAGGCGCAGCGCGAAGATTTCAGCCGTCAGGTCCACAACGAACATGCCGCCATCATGGATGCGATCTCGCGCAAGGATCCTGCCGCGGCGCGCGCGGCGGCCCTGCATCATATGGAAAGTGCGGCCACGCGCATCAAGGCGGCCGACGCGGCTTTCTGGACTCAGGACATGGACAAGGCGGTACAACGGCTAGTTATACCCGGCGGCTAAGGATTCGAACGTGCGTTTACATCCTCGCAAACTGGGTGGTGCAAATACAAGAAAACATCAAGCGCTCGGCAAAACGGCCTGTTAAAATCGCCAGCTTACCCCTTAAGCAGCAGCTGCCATGAATCCCCGATTAAGCGCGCTTCATCCATACCCTTTCGAAAAGCTTCGCCGCTTGCTGGCCCAGGCCGACACGCCTCCTGCCAATCTGACTCCCATCAATCTGTCTATCGGCGAACCCAAGCACGCCACGCCGCCACTTATCGTGCAAGCCATGCAATCCGCGATGGGTGGCCTGTCTGTGTATCCGCCCACTAAGGGCGATGTGGGTTTACGGACGGCTATCGCCGACTGGATAGCCCGCCGCTATGACATTAACCGGCCAGATCCAGACACCCAGGTGCTGCCGGCCCTAGGCTCGCGTGAAGCTTTATTCGCTTTCGCTCAAACCATAGTCGATCCAGATGCCGGTGCACTGGTTATCTGTCCGAATCCGTTCTACCAGATTTACGAAGGCGCCGCCTTATTGGCAGGCGCTCAACCCTATTACATCAACGCCCAGGCCAGCCTGAATTTCGGATACGACTGGAGCTCAGTACCCGCTGACGTTTGGCGCAAGACTCAATTGGTGTTTGTTTGCTCGCCCGGCAATCCCGCCGGGAACGTCATGTCGCTGGACGAATGGAAAACGCTGTTTTCCCTATCCGATGAGTATGGCTTTGTCATTGCCGCCGACGAATGCTATTCCGAGATCTATTTCGACGAAGACAACAAGCCGCTTGGCAGCATGCAAGCGGCTTGTTTGCTGGCTCGTCACGACTATCGCAATTTGGTTTGTTTTTCCAGCCTGTCCAAGCGCTCCAACGTACCAGGCCTTCGTTCGGGCTTTGTCGCCGGCGATGCGCAGCTAATCAGCCAGTTCCTGCTTTATCGAACTTATCACGGCAGCGCCATCAGTCCCGTCGTATCGCAGGCCAGTATCGCAGCCTGGAATGACGAAGCCCATGTCGTGGAAAACCGCCGGCTCTATCGGGAAAAATTTGAAGCCGTATTGCCTATACTCGGCTCCGTGCTACAAACTGATTGGCCAGATGCTGCATTTTATTTATGGGCGGTAACGCCTTATGCTGATACCGACTTCGTACGCGACCTTTACGGCGCAACCGGCGTGACCGCCCTACCCGGCAGTTACCTCGCGCGCGAAGCGCACGGCACCAACCCTGGGACCGGGCGCATACGTCTTGCGTTGGTCGCCCCTATACAACAATGCACTGAAGCCGCCGAACGTATCGCCGACTTTGTACGCGGCAACTCATAGCTGTCACCCATTTTTCAACCCGCCTTTTATCTTACAAAGAAGTAAAACGCCTATGACTATAGATCTGCAACGCACCATAGAACTGGCCTGGGAAAACCGCGCCGAACTTTCACCCTCCTCGGGACATCCTGACGTGCGTGAGGCAGTACATGCCACACTCGCGGCTCTGGACACCGGCGGACTACGTGTTGCCGAGAAAATCGACAATGACTGGGTGGTGCATCAGTGGATCAAAAAGGCAGTGCTACTTTCCTTCAGGCTTGAAGATAACGTGACAATGGGGCAAGGCGCCCTGCAGTTCTACGATAAAGTACAAAGCAAGTTCGAAAACTACAACGCCCAGACCTTCGCCGAAGGCGGCTTCCGGGTAGTACCACCCGCCATGGCCCGCAAAGGCGCCTTCATAGGCAAGAATGTCGTGCTGATGCCTTCATACGTCAACATCGGCGCCTATATCGACGAAGGCACCATGGTGGACACCTGGGCCACCGTAGGATCTTGTGCGCAAATTGGAAAGAACGTCCATTTGTCGGGCGGCGTTGGCATAGGCGGCGTGCTGGAACCCTTACAGGGCAACCCCACCATCATCGAAGACAATTGCTTTATCGGTGCGCGCTCTGAAGTCGTCGAAGGCGTTATCGTCGAAGAGAACTCGGTACTGGCAATGGGCGTTTTCCTTTCCCAAAGCACCAAAATCTACGACCGGGCCACCGGCGAGATCATGTACGGACGCGTTCCTTCGGGATCTGTCGTCGTCCCTGGTTCCTTGCCCAGCGCCGACGGTTCGCATAGCCTGGCATGCGCAGTCATCGTCAAGCGGGTCGACGCCCAGACACGATCCAAGACCAGCATCAACGAATTATTGAGAGCCTGATGTCAGAATCCGCCGTTCTCCAACTGACCAAGGACCTGATTTCCAGGCCGTCGGTAACACCCGAGGATGCTGGCTGCCAGCAAGTCCTCACTCAACGCCTGCAAGCGGTTGGCTTCCATTGCGAAAGCCTGGTTTTCGGAGACGTCGCCAACCTATGGGCACGGCGTGGCACGGCGCAACCGTTGCTGGTGTTTGCCGGCCACACTGATGTCGTACCAACCGGTCCGCTAGACCAATGGAACAGCGCTCCCTTTACCCCGACCGAGCGTGATGGGAAGCTATATGGCCGCGGCACGGCTGACATGAAAAGCTCAATTGCGGCCTTTGTCGTGGCGGTGGAAGAGTTCGTCTCTCGTAACCCGGACCATCAAGGCTCCATTGGTTTATTGATCACCGCCGACGAGGAAGGCCCATCCGTAAATGGGACAGTCATGGTGTGCAATGAACTGGCCCGCCGCGGCGAGCAGCTCGACTATTGCATAGTCGGCGAACCGACCTCTGTGGACGCGCTGGGCGACACGGTAAAGAATGGACGTCGCGGATCCTTATCGGGCAAACTTGTCGTCAAGGGTAAGCAAGGCCATGTCGCCTACCCACATCTGGCACGCAACCCCATACATTTGCTGGCGCCCGCGTTGGCAGACCTGGTCGCCCAACAGTGGGACGACGGCAACGAATATTTCCCTGCCACTACTTTCCAGGTATCTAACCTGCACTCCGGCACAGGGGCCACAAATGTCGTGCCCGGTACCGCCATTCTGGATTTCAATTTCCGCTTTTCGACCGCGAGCACGCCCGATTCACTTAAGGAACGAGTAGGCTTGATACTGGACGCACACAAGCTGGACTATGATCTGGACTGGACGTTGGGCGGCAAGCCGTTTCTTACCCCAAAAGGCGAACTCAGCACAGCGCTGGCTCAAGCCATCCAGGATGAAGCCGGCATTGCCACCGAACTCTCTACCACCGGCGGTACATCGGATGGCCGCTTTATTGCAGCGATCTGTCCGCAAGTCATAGAGTTTGGCCCCATCAATGCCACTATCCACCAAATCAACGAACATATCCGGCTAGACACGCTCGAGCCCCTGAAAAACATTTATCGCCGCACTCTCGAGCACCTTTTGCTTAATACGGCCTGACTGGAGCCAGCATGCACAATACTGCCCACCAAGAACTCTTTACCCTGCGCGATCTTTTGCGCTATGCAGTAAGCCAGTTCAATGCATCCAAACTGTCATTTGGCCATGGCAGCGACAACGCCTGGGACGAAGCCGCCTACCTGCTGCTGCATACCCTCCATCTTCCGTTAGACACACTGGAACCCTTTCTCGATGCCAGGGTGCTGCCCCAAGAGCGCGAACGCTTCCTCGCCTTGGTAGAGCGCCGTCTGGAAGAGCGCGTACCGGCCGCCTACCTGACGGGCGAGGCATGGTTGCAAGGCCATCGCTTTGTAGTGGACCAGCGCGTCATTGTGCCCCGTTCGCCAATTGCCGAATTGCTGTCCGAAGGGCTAAGCCCTTGGGTCGCGGACCCTGCAGACGTAGATTTTGTCCTTGACCTGTGCACAGGTTCCGGCTGTCTGGCCGTTTTGGCGGCGTTGGCTTTTGAAAATGCCCAGGTCGATGCTGTTGACCTTTCTGAACACGCATTGGAAGTGGCTGACGAAAACATCGAACTTTCAGGACTGGATGGGCGTATCACCACGCATCGCAGCGACTTGTTCGACCAGCTTCCGCAGTGCGAATACCAGCTCATCATTTGCAACCCACCGTACGTCAACAACCATTCCATGGAGGCCTTGCCAGCAGAATACCGGCACGAACCCACTATGGCCCTGGCTGGCGGCGAGGACGGCATGGATCTGATACGACGCCTGCTGACCGCCGCACCAGACTTCATGGCGCCCGAAGGCGTGCTGGTGCTTGAAATCGGCAACGAGTACGAAAATTTCATTTCGGCGTTTCCTGACCTCGAACCAGTGTGGTTAAGCACTGAAAACACGGAAGACCAGATACTACTGCTGACACGGGAGCAACTGGCCTCGTGATCCGCGCTACAGGTTTAACGTTACGCCGCGGACCCAAGGTACTGCTGGAAAATACCGATTTTGTCGTCAACCCGGGAGAACGGGTCGGCATGGTCGGCAAAAACGGCGCTGGCAAATCAACCCTCTTTGCCTTGCTGCAAGGGCGGCTTGATGCAGACGCCGGCACTGTATTTCTTCCCACTGGCTGGCGCATTGCCAGCGTCGAGCAGGAAATCAGCCACAACGATCAGCCAGCCCGCGAATTCGTCATCGATGGCGATACGCATCTACGCGCCATACAAACCGAGCGCGCTGCTACCCCCGACAGCAATGGCCACCGCATTGCCGAACTCGAAGCCGCACTGGTCGAGGCCGACGCATGGAGCGCGCCGTCGCGCGCCGAGCAATTGCTTGCGGGGCTAGGTTTTTCTCCCAGCCAATGGCTCAGTCCCGTCAACAGCTTTTCAGGCGGCTGGCAAATGCGTCTCGCGCTGGCGCGCGCCCTGATGGCTCCGTCCGAACTACTGTTGCTGGACGAGCCCACGAACCATCTGGACCTGGACGCCATGTTGTGGCTGGAACGCTGGCTCGGCGCCTACGAAGGCACCGTCCTGCTGATTTCGCACGACACTGAATTCCTGGATGCCGTCGCGAAAACCATTTTGCATTTCGACCAAGGCAAACTCGTACGGTACCGCGGCGGCTACGAAGACTTCCTGACGCAGCGGGCGGAACGCATGCGACTAAGCCATATCGCCCTGGACCGCCAAAACCGCGAAACGGCCAGGCTGCAAAGCTTCATAGATCGTTTCAAGGCCAAAGCCACGAAAGCCAAGCAAGCTCAAAGCCGTGTCAAAGCGCTGGCTCGCATGGAAGTGCTGGCCCCTTTGCAGGCGGAATCTGGAATCGACATACGTATTCCTACCCCTACCAGCATGCCCGACCCACTGCTGGTACTGGACAAAGTATCCACCGGCTACAAAGATGCCGAAGGCAATGCCAGGACAGTCCTAAGCAATGTGCAACTGATGGTGCGCGGTGGCGACCGCATCGGCGTGCTCGGCGTAAACGGCGCGGGTAAAAGCACCCTGATCAAAACCCTGGCTGAAGAGCTGCCGACGCTGGCCGGCGAACGCCGTGCTTCCAAGGGACTGGAAATTGGGTATTTCGCCCAACACCAACTGGACATGCTGGATCTGGAATCCACGCCGCTACAACATCTGATGCGTCTTGCCCCGCAAACACGCGAGCAAGAGCTACGCAACTACCTGGGCGGATTCGGTTTCAGCGGCGACACTGTCAATAGCAAAGTCTCTCCCATGTCAGGCGGCGAAAAAGCCAGACTAGCACTATCGTTGATCGTCTGGCAAAAGCCCAATTTGTTATTGCTGGATGAGCCCAGCAACCACCTTGACGTTGATACCCGGGAGGCCCTTGCAACCGCGCTGGCCGAATTCGCTGGCAGCGTCTTGCTGGTATCGCACGACCGCCACCTGCTGCGAACCACGGTCGATAACTTTTGGATTGTCGCCGACGGTCAGGTGCACGAATTCGATGGCGATCTGGAGGATTATCGGGACTGGTTGACCGCCCGTGCAGCTTCCGCAAGAGCAGATGCGCGTAACGACACCCAAGGCGGCAATACTGAAGCCGCGGGCATTGACCGCAAGGCCCAACGCCGACAGGAAGCCGAAGAGCGGCAACGCCTGGCTATCTTGCGCAAACCGCTGGATAGCAAGCTGAAAAAAGTCGAAAACGAAATGGAAAAAGCCAGTGAACGCCTTTTGGTCCTGGATGCCCTGATCGCCGACCCCGACTTCTATTCAGACGCTCGTCGTCAAGAGCGTTTAAAAGTGCTTGAAGAACACGGGGAACTCAGCAAAAGGCATGGACAGCTGGAAGAAGAATGGCTGGAACTCCATGAAGAACTGGAAGCCATTGCTGCTGACTGACCGGCAATAATCGAAGGCCTGGCTACGACTGCTCGTCGTAGCTGATAATCACGACATCGGCTGCCTGCAAACGCAGAGGGACGACAGCCTGGTAGGCAGCTGAATCGTGCCACCCGTCTATGGCGGCACGATTCGGAAACCGAATGACTACGGTGTCGGTAAAGCCATGCGCGCCGGCCAGAACCTTGGCGCCGTGCCCTCTGAATACCACCTCTGCGCCCCACGGGGCGACCGTGGCTGGCACCTTGCTGCAATACTCTGCCCATTTAACGGGGTCTTTCACCGTTATATGCGCAATAACATAGGCGGTTGTCGAATTTTCCACGGCGTACCCCCGTTCAACCAGCAATAATTTCCAGCTTGGCCACACCCAGCGCCAGCGTTTTGGTTCCAGCCTCGCGAAACTGAATTTGCGCCTGAGCGTCCTGGCCCAGGCCGCTCAAACCTATTACCGTGCCTTCGCCGAACTTGCCGTGGCGCACACCAGAACCGATACGGAAATGCTGATCGCCAACCGTGACACCCGTCGTCAGACTACGGGCCACACGGGGCGCCACCATACCGCCATCCTTGCGATTAAAGGATTCACCGCGCCTGAAAGCCCCGCTCCAAGTGTCTTCGCGTACAGGTGCCCGGCCTTCTTTCGGCGTAAGCCACTTCAAGTGTTCCTCGGGTATTTCTTCCAGAAAGCGCGAGCGCATCGCATAGCGGGTTTGGCCGTGCAACATGCGGCTTTGCGCCAGAGTCAGGTACAGACGCTCCCGCGCCCGCGTGATGGCAACATACATCAGACGCCGCTCTTCTTCCACGCCAGCGGCTTCCAGCAAACTGTTCTCGTGGGGAAACAAGCCCTCTTCGACCCCGGTAATAAATACGGAATCGAATTCCAGCCCTTTGGCGGCATGCACCGTCATGAGTTGTACGGCATCCTGCCCGGCCTCGGCCTGGTTCTCACCTGCTTCCAGCGACGCATGAGTAAGAAATGCGGCCAGCGGCGACATCGTCGCGGCGACATCCAGCCCATCAGCCGTAGTGGGTTCGCGGTCGTCAGCGACTCGTCCTGCAGGCAGGCTGTCAAAATTTTCTTCGGCAACGAAAGCCGCAGCCGCGTTCACCAATTCCTGGAGGTTTTCCAGGCGATCGGCGCCTTCCCTATCGTTCTGATAATGCGCCAGCAACCCACTATGATGGACCACGTGCTCGACAAGTTCGGGCAGCGAGAGGATTTGTGCCTCGTGCGCCATTTGCTGAATGAGCTCCGCAAACCGGGCAAGATTGGTGCCGCCTTTACCCGACATATACGGTACAGCGCGAAACAGACTGGTATTGTTTTCACGAGCCATATCGGACAATTGCTCGAGTGTCCGCGCCCCTATGCCGCGCGTCGGAAAATTGACCACTCGCAGCCACGACGTATCGTCGTGGGGATTATCCATAAGACGCAAGTAAGCCAAGGCGTGCTTGACTTCCTGACGTTCGAAAAAGCGCAGCCCGCCGTAGACCTTGTAGGGAATCGCCGACGAAAACAGGGCATGCTCAATAATTCGCGATTGGGCATTGCTGCGATACAGAATGGCAATTTCCCGGCGTAAACGGCCATCATCGATCAAGGCCTTGATTTCATCAATGATCCAGCGCGCCTCAAGCAAATCGGATGCCTGCTCTACGACACGAACAGGCTCACCTACGCCTTGCTCAGTCCACAGATTCTTGCCGAGTCTGCCCGTATTGTGCGCAATCAGGGCGTTGGCCGAATCCAGAATATGCCCGTAAGAGCGGTAGTTCTGCTCTAGCCGAATCACATTCCCATGGGCGTAATCGCGCTCGAAATCAGCCATATTGCCAACATTGGCGCCACGGAAAGCGTAAATCGATTGATCGTCGTCGCCTACAGCGAAGATGGACGCACCGCCGCCTGCCAGCAAGGTCAACCAGCGGTACTGCAGGGTATTGGTATCCTGGAACTCATCAACCAAAATGTGCTGGAAACGGCGTTGGTAGTGCTCACGTATCGGCGCATTGCGCTGCAATAGTTCGTATGCACGCAATAGTAATTCGGCGAAATCGACAACACCTTCGCGTTCGCACTGGTCTTGATATAGCTGATAGATTTCGACCAGGCGACGACGATGCGGGTCGTTGACTACCACATCGTGGGGCCGCTGCCCGTCTTCCTTGGCGCCATTGATAAAACGCTGAACATCCCTGGGGGGAAATTTTTCGTCGTCTATGCCGGCGCCCTTGATCATCCGCTTGATCGCGGCCAGCTGATCGGCGCTGTCCAGAATCTGGAAGGTTTGAATCAGACCGGCATCGCGATGATGGGCGCGCAAAAGACGATTGCACAGCCCGTGAAAGGTGCCTACCCACATGCCACGCGTGTTAATGGGCAGCAAAGCGGACAAGCGCGTCAGCATTTCGCGCGCCGATTTATTGGTGAACGTAACCGCCACAAGCCCAAACGGACTGGCCTGACTGGTTTGAATCAGCCAGGCCATGCGTGTCGTCAGGACTCGGGTTTTGCCGCTCCCCGCGCCGGCCAGAACCAGCGCGTGTCGGGGAGGGAGAGTTACTGCGGCTTGCTGTTCCGGATTAAGACTGGAGATCATGCCGCGTAGCGGCGCAACCGGTTGGCAAACTGTTCCAGGCTTTCGATACCACTTTGCTGGGCGCGTTGGCACCAAGCCTGCAAATCGGCGAGCAATTGTTCGCTGCTGGCGCTGGAGCTTTCCCAGAGGCGGGTCAGTTCACTACGCATTTGCACCAAGGTAGACAAAGATTGATTATCAGCCAGGACAGTTTGCAGTTCCGCGCGCTGGGCCGGTTCCAGGGAATCGTCGCTACGGGCAAGCCAATCTTTACTACGGCTAAGCAAAGCCCAGCGGCAATCGGGGCTGCCTTCCTTGCGGGAAGGTTTAAGCTTGGCCAGCTCGTCGCTAGCGGCCTTTTTCACCAAATCGGTGTAGCGCGCCAGAATTTCGTAGCGGTGGGTAATGACCCCTTGCAATGTACTGGCATCGACCAAGGCCTTTGCCGGTTCAAGTTTGAGCTTGGGAGCAAGCTTCTTGACTTGCGCCAAGCCGAAAAACCGCAAGATTTGAATATAAGCCCAGCCAAGATCGAACTCGTACCACTTGGTCGAAAACTTGGCCGATGTGCCATAAGCGTGGTGATTATTGTGCAGCTCTTCGCCGCCAATAATAATGCCCCATGGCGAAACATTAGTGCTGGTATCCGGGCTGGCGTAATTGCGATAGCCCCATGCATGGCCAATGCCATTGACGACACCGGCTGCCCAAAAAGGGATCCAGGCCATTTGAATAGCCCACACGGTTAGGCCAAGCACGCCAAACAGCGCCAAGTCGATACCGAGCATGATCAATATGCCCATCAAGCTATGGCGGGTATAGAGATTGCGTTCAATCCAGTCGTCGGGCGTGCCGTGTCCAAAACGCTTCAGCGTTTCTTCGTTGTTGGCTTCCTGACGATAGAGTTCGGCGCCACGGAAAAACACCTTGCCCAGCCCAAATACAACCGGGGAGTGGGGATCGCCTTCGCGTTCGACCTTAGCATGGTGCTTGCGGTGAATAGCCACCCATTCTTTGGTGACCATACCTGTAGTCAACCACATCCAGAAACGGAAGAAGTGCATGACTGCCGGATGCAAGTCCAACCCTCGATGGGCTTGGCTACGGTGCAGAAATACCGTAACTCCGACAATAGTAATGTGCGTAAGCACCAGGGTAACCAGCACGACCTGCCACCAGGAAAACTGTAGCAAACCGCCCGATAAAAAATTAAGTATATAGTCCATAAACCAGTTAAGGCCTCATGTGAAGACATTGAAAAGTGTAGCCCACTTGTAAGCCGTATGACAGCTAAATTTCAATTTAGTTTTGAGGCAAATCAAATATAAACAATAGCTTACCCCACTACTGTGAGGGTTTTTCAAGCCTGATCAAGTTCGCTAACAACACCTGATCCGGGTTACGTCTGGCGGGTAAAAAACCCGTCAGAACGCACTACTTGCTTTCAGGCTCATTGAGCTCGCCGAGGCCTAAATCGCCTTCTGCGTCATCCTGAACGCTAATGGAAGCCTCTAATTCCTGAATTGGAGTCTCGACAGCTTGCTGTAAGACTTTTTCAGCAACAACAGGCTTGCTTCGTTCGAGCACAGCGGCAAAGAAGCCATCGGTGCCGTGAATATCCGGCCGCATGACTAAAAACGGCCCTTGAAGTGTCAGATTTTTGCAACGATCCGTCACGATATTGCTGGCATCAAGAAGCGTAAATTCAGGATTTTCGGCTAAAAACCCCTCAATTTGGTCTTGATTCTCTTCCGGCAAGATGCTGCACGTGGCATATACCAACCGCCCGCCCGGCGCCACGCAACGAGAAGCCTGACGCAGAATACTGGCCTGCATGGCACACAGTTCTTGCAGGGACTCGGGATGCATGCGCCATTTAAGATCGGGATTGCGCCTTAGGGTACCCAAGCCGCTGCAAGGCGCATCCACCAGAACCCGGTGTGCCTTGCCACGCAATCGTTTCACACGTTGATCGTTATCTGGATTGATGACCACCGGAACAATATTGGACAAACCGCTACGGGCAAAGCGCGGCTTGGCCTTGGCCAACCGCGCGGCGGACACATCAAAGGCGTACAAGCGGCCAGTGGATCGCATCAGCGCGCCCAATAACAGCGTTTTCCCGCCCGCCCCCGCGCAATAGTCAATAATCATTTCGCCCCGCTTGGGGGCCACCAGCGCTGCCAGGATCTGGCTGCCTTCGTCCTGGACTTCGATTTCGCCTTTTTCGAACATCGGCCACCTGTTGATAGGCGGCCTTCCCTGCATGCGTATGCCCCACGGAGAATAAGGCGTCGGCACGGGATCAAAGCGCAAGCCAGCGCCACTGCGCAACAACGCGAGCATTTCATCGCGATCCGCCTTGAGCGGATTGATACGCAGATCCAAAGGCGCAGATTTGTTCAGCGCCTGTATTAGGGAATCCGCATCGTCCAGCGTTGACAAACGCTCATCCAGCCAGTCTGGCAAGCTATCGCGCACAGCGCGCGACAAGCTATTGACGTCAATACGCTGGACATGTTCGAGCCATTGCTGCTCGGTCTCGGACAAGCCAAGATCCAGGACTGCCTTGTCGAATACCGACGCAAGGCCCAACACGGCCAAGCGGCGTGCCGCTGGGCCACTGCCACTTTCCGCAAATTGACGATAGCGGCGCAGGTGGCGCAGCACATCGAACACCGCTTCAGCTACTTCGCCACGATCACGTGCACCCAATTTAGGATTGGCCCGCAACCACCGGGACAGCACCGCATCAGCGGGGAATTTCCACTGGAGTATTTCACCCAGCACCGACCGTACCTGATCGATGCGGACAGCAGCCATGACATAAGGCCGGGGCACATAGGTGCCGCCCTCGCCTTGCCGAGTGGGCGCTGCGGCGTCCCTGACTGGGGTGTAACGGTCACGCTGATGGCCGGAGCGGGCGCCGCCCCTTTCATGCTCTTGCCTGCCAGGCGCAGCTTTTTTGCCCTGCGCGCGCCGAGGCTTGTCTGTACTATTCATGTTTACCTTTGTGATGGCTCGACGCCTTGTGGCGTCAGGACGAAGGAGCGGCTGGCGACGCCGCGCACTTGAACGCGCTGCATGGCATCGAGCGAAATGAGCCCTTCGGCCAGCCAGCGTACCACGTTCGCATATAAATGGTGTTCGATTTGCAGCACACGACCGGCCAGGTTATCGGGAGTATCGCCGGACAATACCGGTACGACGCCCTGGGCGATAATAGGCCCGTGATCCAATACCGGCGTCACAAAATGCACGGTACTGCCGTGCCACTGCACGCCCATGGCCAGCGCCTGCTGATGCGTATGCAACCCCGGAAAAGCTGGCAGCAACGAAGGATGGATATTAATCAACTTGCCATTGTAGCGCTCGACGAATGCCGGCGTCAGTACCCGCATGAAGCCAGCCAGCAACACATAATCAGGTCGATAAGCATCAATCGCATCCGCCAGCGCGGTATCGAACTCATCCCGAGATGAATAGTCCCGATGGGGCACCACAGCAGTCACGATGCCTTGCTCGCGCGCCCAGGCGATACCGCCGGCATCAGCCTTGTTGGAGATAACAGCGCAAATGGCAGCCGGCAGCGCCTGATTACGCACTGCGTTGACGATAGCCTGCATATTGGTGCCGCGGCCGGAAATCAGCACGACGAGACGGCAACCAGTGGTAGAAGATGCACCCAACACAATAATTCCTGAGTAAGTTGACGCAAAATTGTAAACTCTCGGGTGTGAAAGCATCTTCCAGAATTTATCGCACCCTTCCCCGCTACGATACCCAGCAACCCAGCGCGGTAACTATCGGCAACTTCGACGGCGTCCATCGCGGGCACCAGGCTATCCTTGCGCGCGTGCACGAATCAGCGCAAGAGCGAGGCCTGGCCTCTACCGTGATGACTTTCGAGCCCCATCCACGCGCCTATTTTGCACGACGTGGTCAACGGCCCGAACTGATTCCAACCCAGATCAGCAGTCTGCGCGACAAGGTCCAAGCCTTACAGGCGCATCAGGTCAACCAGCTAGTGCTGGAACGCTTTAACCAGGCGCTGGCTGATATGTCGGCAGAAGACTTTATAGAACAGTTGCTGGTGCGCGGCCTGAATACGCGCTGGCTACTGGTGGGCGAAGACTTCCGGTATGGCCACAAGCGTAGCGGCGACATAGACTTGTTGCGCCGCGCAGGCAAGCAATACGGATTCGACGTCGAAACCATAGCGGATATCGCGGACGAGCACGGCCATCGTATATCCAGTTCTGAAGTCCGCACTGCGTTGGCCGTTGGCAACCTGGAACGGGCTGAACACCTGCTTGGCCGCAGCTACCGGATCACCGGCCATGTCATCCATGGCCAAAAACTCGGGCGCACGATAGGCTACCCCACGCTGAATGTAAAAGTACCGCTGCAATGCGCCGCCCGCTCGGGCGTGTATGTGGTGCGGGCGCACGGCCTGGCGGCCCATCCCATCAACGGTGTTGCCAGCCTGGGGGTGCGGCCAACCATCTCGCACGGAGGCCGCCTGATGCTCGAAGCGCATCTGCTGGACTGCCAGGTGGACGCATACGGTAAACTCGCAGGTATTGAATTCCTACAGTACCTGCGGGACGAAGAAAAATTTCCCGACCTTCCCACAATGATCGCTGCCATCGACCAAGATGTACAAAGCGCTCGCGACTATTTTGCCTTCCATGGACTATAGAAACACCTTAAACTTGCCCGAAACCCCCTTCCCCATGCGGGGAGACCTTGCTAAACGCGAACCCGGCTGGATTGCCCAATGGGAAGAGAAAAAGGTTTACGCCGCCATACGCGATGCCAGCAAAGGTCGACCAAAATTCATCTTGCACGATGGCCCGCCGTACGCCAACGGCGACATCCATATCGGTCATGCAGTCAACAAAGTGCTGAAAGACATTATCGTCAAGAGCCGCGCCATGGCGGGCTACGATGCCGTGTATGTGCCCGGCTGGGATTGCCATGGCATGCCTATCGAGATCCAGATCGAAAAAAAATACGGCAAGCATTTGCCGGTGGCCGAGGTACAGTCCAAAGCACGTGCCTATGCTTATGAACAAATCGATCGTCAACGCAAAGACTTCAAACGCCTGGGCGTACTGGCTGATTGGGAACGCCCCTATCTGACCATGAACTTCAGCAACGAAGCCGATGAGCTGCGTTCGCTGGCCCGCATCTTTGAGAAAGGCTATGTGTTCCGGGGCCTGAAACCGGTCAACTGGTGTTTTGATTGTGGTTCGGCATTGGCCGAAGCCGAAGTTGAATACGCCGACCGCAAAGACCCGTCGGTTCACGTCGCATTCAAGTTCGGCGACAAAACCAAACTGGCACATGCTTTCGGGCTGACACAAGTCGACGATGGCGCAATCGTCATCTGGACCACCACGCCCTGGACGCTGCCCGCCAACCAGGCGCTGAATGTCCATCCTGATATCGACTATGCCCTGGTTCAGCTTGACCAGCCACGCAGTACCGGTTCGTTGCTGCTGCTGGCAAAAGACCTGGTTGCGTCCTGCCTGGAAGAATGGAAGCTCAGCGGCAAGGTAATCGCTACAGCCAAGGGCGATGCGCTGACGAACCTCGAGTTCAAGCACCCGCTCTACGACGCGCATGAAGGCTATCAGCGCATGTCGCCCGTCTATCTGGGCGACTATGTCACGCTGGACTCCGGTACAGGCGTTGTGCACTCCGCCCCCGCTTACGGTATTGAAGACTTTGTGTCATGCAAGACACACGGCCTTGCCGACGACCAAATCATCAGCCCAGTCATGGGTGACGGCCACTACGTTCAAAGCCTGCCGCTATTTGGCGGGCTAATGATCTGGAAGGCCAATCCTCTTATTGTCCAAGCGCTGCAAGATGCTGGCAGCCTGTTGCATACCGAACAATATGTGCACAGCTACATGCACTGTTGGCGCCACAAGACACCTATCATTTATCGCGCTACCAGCCAATGGTTTGCCGGCATGGATCGCAAGCCTGTCGCAGGCAAAACCTTGCGCGAAACGGCGCTGGAAGGCATCGATAATACCGAGTTCTTCCCCGCATGGGGCCGAGCCCGCCTGCATGCCATGATAGCCAATCGTCCAGACTGGACCTTGTCCCGGCAACGCCAGTGGGGTGTACCCATGGCCTTCTTCGTGCACAAGGAAACAGGCGAAGTTCATCCACGCACTGTCGAGCTGATGGAGCAAATTGCCCAGCGCATCGAACAACACGGTATCGAAGCGTGGCAGTCGCTGGATCCCGCCGAGCTGCTAGGCGACGAAGCAAGCCAGTACGAAAAGAACCGCGATACCCTTGATGTATGGTTCGACTCGGGCACCACGCACGCCACGGTGCTGGGCGGCCAGGACCACAGCGTAAAAGGCTCCCACGCCGATGTGCTGTCATGGCCGGCCGACCTGTATCTGGAAGGCTCAGACCAGCACCGGGGCTGGTTCCACTCGTCGCTGTTGACCAGTTGCATGCTGTATGGCCGTCCGCCCTACAAAGCCTTGCTGACACACGGCTTCGTGGTCGATGGTCAAGGCCGGAAAATGAGCAAATCGGTAGGCAACGTCATTGGGCCTCAAAAGATTTCCGATTCGCTAGGCGCCGAAATTCTGCGCCTATGGACCGCTTCCACCGATTATTCAGGTGAACTGTCCATTTCGGACGAAATTCTTAAACGTGTGGTCGAGGGCTATCGACGCATCCGCAACACACTCAAGTTCCTGTTGGGCAACCTGCAAGACTTCAATGTAGCCAGCGACGCAGTCGAACTTGAACATATGTTCGAGATAGACCGCTATGCTTTGGCCATGACGGCGGCGATGCAAGCCGACACCTTGGCCAATTACAAGCGCTACGAGTTCCACCCAATTGTGTCTCGCCTGCAAATTTTCTGCTCCGAAGACCTTGGCGCGTTCTACCTGGACGTCCTGAAAGACCGTCTGTACACCGCGGGCAAAGACAGCGTGGCGCGCCGTTCCGCCCAAACGGCAATACATCACATCACGCACGCCCTGATCAAGCTGCTGGCGCCAATCGTGTCGTTTACGGCAGAAGAGGCCTGGAATGACTTGCATACGGGCCGCGACATGCCCAGTATCTTTACCGAGCTCTTCCACGCCTTGCCCGATCAAGTCGATGCGCAATTGCTGCGTAACAAATGGGATCGTCTGCGTGAAATTCGCGCCGATGTGATGCGCAAGATCGAAGAAGTCCGCACGGCGGGCGATATCGGTTCGTCGCTTGCCGCCGAACTGGATATCTACGCCACGGGCGACGACCACACATTGCTTGCAAGTCTGGGAGACGACTTGCGCTTCGTCCTGATCGTATCGCGCGCCAGCCTGCATGCTGGCGAAGGCGCCTTGCGCATCACAGTCAGCCCAACCACACATCAGAAGTGTGAACGCTGCTGGCATCATCGCGACGATGTCGGCGCCGATCCGGAACACCCCGCTATTTGTGGGCGTTGCACCACCAACCTGTTTGGCCTGGGTGAACTGCGTCACTATGCCTAAGCCCCAAACCGGCACGCTTACCCAGTCTCCAAAAGCAGTACGCTTTTGGAGCTGGATAGCGGGTGCATTCCTGATCATCGTGCTCGACCAGATCACCAAAATCTATTTCGAAGGGAATTTGCAGTACGGCGAGCGCTGGCATGTACTGCCTTTCTTCGACTTCACCTTGCTCTATAACCCGGGCGCCGCCTTCAGCTTTCTGGCCGATAGCCAAGGATGGCAACGCTGGTTTTTCACCGCCATCGCGCTCGGAGCCACTGGCCTTATTGTTTACTTGCTGCGGCGCAGCCCCACACAAACCTTGTTCTGCGCATCGCTCATGTGCATTCTGGGCGGGGCCGTAGGGAATGTCATTGACCGCGTGCAGCACGGCCATGTGATTGATTTTCTATTGTTCTACTGGAACAACTGGTATTTTCCGGCTTTTAATGTGGCCGACATTGCCATCACTTGCGGCGCAATTCTGCTCGTACTGGACGAATTGTTGCGCATGCGTCGCCACAAGCGCAAACCCGAAGAACCAGCCTGACCTCATAACATAAGGCGAACGCCCTCATGCTAGAACTCGCACAGAAACGCATTGTCCTGGGCCTGACCGGGGGCATTGCCTGCTACAAAATAGCCGAATTCGTTCGCCGTGCCCAAGACTTGGGCGCCGTGATCGACGTGGTCATGACCGAGGCGGCTACCCACTTCATTACTCCGGTGACGATGCAGGCATTGTCGGGACGCCCGGTATTCCTTGATGCCTGGGATAACCGCGTGCCCAACAATATGGCGCATATCAACCTGACCCGAGGCGCCGACGCCATTTTCATTGCGCCAGCCAGCACTGACTTCATCGCAAAACTGGCTCATGGTCTTGCTGACGACCTGCTCTCTACCCTGTGCGTGGCCAAAGGCAACTGCCCACTGCTGGTGGCTCCCGCCATGAATCGGGAAATGTGGCTGCACCCGGCAACCCAACGCAATGTCGCCCAAATTAAGGCCGATGGCGTTGCCATTCTTGGGCCTGCCGAAGGCGATCAAGCCTGCGGCGAGGTCGGTAGCGGTCGCATGCTTGAACCTAACGAACTGCTTGCCGAGCTCGTTGCTTTTTTCCAGCCCAAAGTGCTGGCAGGCAAGCGCGTGCTTATCACCGCGGGTCCGACGTCAGAAAAAATCGATCCAGTTCGTGTGATTACCAACCGGTCATCCGGAAAAATGGGTTATGCCATTGCCCAGGCCGCCCGCGAAGCCGGCGCGCAAGTCACCCTGATTTCCGGCGCCACGGCCTTACCGGCACCGTATGGCGTGCTTCGCTTGAATGCAGAGAGCGCCTTGGATATGCATGCCGCCGTCATGGCCGAAGCATCTGGTGCCGACATTTTCATCTCCGTGGCCGCTGTCGCCGACTGGCGCGTAGTCAATGTCAGTAACAACAAACTGAAGAAAACAGCTTCCGGACAGGCCCCTGAGCTTGAGTTCGCGCAGAACCCGGACATTCTGGCCGACGTTGCCAAACTGCCCTCGGGCCCATGGTGCGTGGGCTTTGCCGCCGAAACAGAAAATCTGCTGGAATATGCCGAAGCCAAGCGCAAGCGCAAGGGAGTGCCTTTGCTGGTCGGGAACCTGGCTCAACAAGCGATGAACGCCGAATCGACTGAACTGGTGTTATTCGACGAGACCGGGCACAAGACCCTGCCTGCCCAGCCAAAAATAAATGCTGCACGGCAGTTGATCAAGGCAATTGCACAACGTATGCCTGGTTGAAGCGCGTCCGGAACGGATCAGTACACACTTTCAGGCTACCCGGCCCTCCCCTCTATCTTCAAATACGACAAAAAATCATGAGAAAAATCGCTCTTAAAATCCTTGACCCCCGCATGAACGACTATCTTCCCGCTTACGCCACAGGCGGATCTGCCGGGCTCGACCTGCGAGCATGCATAGATAAGCCTGTGACGCTGACCGCGGGGTCGACAGAATTAATACCGACGGGTCTGTCCATACATATCGCAGACCCTGCCTATGCGGCGGTTATCCTGCCTCGATCTGGACTGGGACATAAACACGGAATCGTCTTGGGCAATCTGGTCGGGCTTATCGATTCGGACTATCAAGGCCCGTTGATGATTTCGGCCTGGAATCGCAGCCAGGAAGATTTTGTGTTGCAGCCTATGGAACGTTTGGCCCAGCTGGTTGTGGTGCCGGTTCAGCAGATCGAGTTCGAGATTGTGGATGAGTTCGAAGATAGCTCGAGGGGCGATGGCGGGTTTGGGAGTACGGGGCGGTCTTAAGTTAGGCGTGCGCAGGAACCGAGCACGGCCAGGCACCACACGCGACGAGATCATCTATTGTCTTGTGCAGAAGGTCCTGGACTTTAATCGCTGCGATCGACATAGGCAGTGTTGCCGATCTGCCAAGGTAAATTGAGCGGGTCATTTTGGGACTTTTGATTTGTAGCGCGAGAAGTCGGCCAGATGTCATAGGTTCGTTTATCGCAGCAAACGACAATATGGTCGATCCGACACCAGCAACCGCAAGCTCAATCAGCTCGGGTATTGCGTTGACCTCTGCAATCACGTTTAGCGATACGCTCTCTTTTGATAGATATTCCTCGATTCGCCGGCGCAAGCTGTGGGCTGTTGTCGGCAACACCATGGGAAGCGAGTCTATTGACTTCAGGGCAACGCCATCGGTAAGCATGGCGGGTGGAATCCGCAGATTCAATAGTTGATGTCTTGATGTAGCAAGCACCAACTCTTCGTCCATCAGATGACTGAACTGCAGCCGAGCATCATCTTCTGTGCCGAACGTCACGCCGATGTCTATCTGACCGCGCAATAATTGATCGGGAATGTACCCAGTACTCATTTCGACCATTTGAAGTCGAATTTTAGGCCATTGGCGTACAACGTTCTGAACAAGCGGAACCGTTACAAACTTGGCAACAGACTGGGGCAAAGCAATTGAAACGCGACCGCTAGGCTCGTCCACGGCGCTACGAACATCCTCGCAGGCAACATCCACACGTCGCAGTATTCCCATGGCATGTACCAGAAACCTATCCCCTGCAGCGGTTAACGTTACTCCCCGTGCATGCCTGTCAAATAATGGGGTTCCCAGATGTTCCTCAAGCTGTTTGACCTGAACACTGAGTGCCGGCTGAGCGATATGCTGGCTCTCGGCAGCAGCGGATATTGAACCGGCCGACGCAACAGCAACAAAACTTCGCAGACTGCGTAGATCAAGGGTCATTTGAGTTGCCTCCAAGGAATCGCTGACTAAGCTATATTAAATTATTATAGCTGGCATTAAAAATTGGTCTTTGATATATATCTTGGGCACTGGCAGACTGCAAATGTGATTAGTCTGAATTAAAAATTTTTTATCGATAGAGGATGGAGAGATGAAAAAAATAACTCGCCGTATGCTGCTGCTTGGGATCGCTACAACTGTATTTTCATTGCCAACCATGGCACAACTGAGCGGGGGAAAAACGGTCACTATTGTCGTACCATTTTCAGCCAGCGGGCCTACTGATTTCATTGCACGACTGCTTGCACAGCCCCTCGCAAAAGAATTAGGCATACCGGTCATTATCGATAATCGGCCAGGAGCAAGCGGAAACATTGGTACCAAACGTGTGGTGGATGCCAAGCCAGACGGCTTGACACTGGTACACAGTACAGCAGCAATGCAGGCGGTCAATCCTTTAATGTATCCCGATGCCGGGTTCGACCCAACCCGCGACCTGATCTCGGTTGGCATCACAGGTGCGTTGCCCAACATACTAGTCGTACATCCTGATTCTGGTATTAAGACCGTTGAGGAGCTAGTCAAGAAAGGCAAGCAAGAAGGCGGCGATCTGAGCTTCGCGACGTTTGGCCCGGGGAGTTCGCCCGATTTCTTCGGCTCTTTGCTCAAGAAAACAACCAATATCACCAGCACGGCGATTGCCTACAAAGGGAGTGGCAGTGCGAGTACGGACATGTTAGCGGGCCGTATCGATTTCATGTTTGACAGCATGACTACCAGTCTGCCCCAGATAAAAGCCGGGAAATTGGTGCCGCTGGCCATCACGTCATCTACACGCTCACCTCTCTTGCCCGAGGTTCCAACATTGAAAGAAACCGGCTACGGCGATGTTGATGTCAACTTTTGGTTCACCCTGCAGGTCCCCGCAACAACACCGCCTGAGCTTGTCGCCAAACTGCGCCAGGCAATTGATAAAGCCGTACAAGACCCTGAGTATCGCCAAAGCGTTGCAGCTCGAGGAGTCGAAAACTTCTATGTCGCTCCCTCAGAACTTGATGCCTTTATCACTAGCGATACAAAAAAATGGCGGGAAACAGCACAATCGATCGGCATCAAGCCCGAATAAGTAGATTTGACGCGCGAGACGGAAAATGCAGCCACTTAAAGGTATAAAAATTGTCGATCTGACCAAAGTCTTGGCAGGTCCATTGTGTAGCCAGTATCTTGGGGAGTATGGCGCTGACGTCATTAAGATTGAAACACCGGGCAGCGGCGACGATACACGGGGATGGCTGCCGCAGGACCAGGGCCAATCCGCGGTCTTTCTGGCAGTCAACCACAATAAACGCAGCCTGGCCGTTGACCTCAAATCCGAAGAAGGCCGCAAAATTGTTCATCGGCTAGTTGAAGATGCTGACGTAGTGCTTCAGGGGTTCGGTGGAGGAACCGCTAAGCGATTAGGCGTTGACTATGAAACACTGGCTTCTTTGAATCCCAGACTCATTTACTGTGAGATTTCCGGTTACGGTAGAAACGGACCCATGGGCAACGAGCCGGGTTACGACGTGATGCTCCAGGCTTTTAGCGGCATGATAAGCACCATCGGCGACAAAGAAGGTCACTATGCCCGTGCCAGTTTTTCGCCGGTAGATATCGGGACAGCCATGAATGGCCTCAGCGGTGTGCTGGCTGCAGTGATTGAGCGCAATCGAACCGGTAAAGGCATCTATCTTGAAATATCCCTGCTTGATACCGCACTGGGCTTTATGACTTACATGGCCCAGAGCTATTGGCGTACGGGCGTGAATCCTAAACCAATGGGAACAGCACATCCTTCGATGTCGCCCTACCAAGCCTTTCAGGCGGCAGACGGTCAAATCATGCTCGGGGCGGGCAATGATGCCCAATGGCGTCGATTCTGCGCAGTGGCCGGGTTGAACGACTATGTCGACCACCCCGACTTTGTCACCAATGCTCAGCGCATGACCAACTTAGAGAAAACGGTGGCCCTGGTGCAAGAGGTTATGAAAACCAAGACAGTATCAGAGTGGCTGTCATGCCTGAGTGCCGCCGGCGTGCCATGTTCTCCCATTAACACGCTAGGACAGGCCTTGGCTCATCCGCAAGTGGCTGCGCGAGGTCTCGTCGTTGAGTCGAACCATCCAGTTCTGGGGGCACTAAAGAATATCGGTCATCCGGTACGGTTTGAGCAACAGGACCGATCTGCCTCCCGCCCCCCGCCGCTTCATGGAGAACATAGTGAACAAGTACTGCTTGAGGCAGGATATAGCCACGAATATATTCAATCGCTGACCGACCAGGGGATCATTACGAAACCCACCCAATCATATAAATAAGCGCTTGCATCATTATTCAGCAAGCCCCCTCATTGGAGCGTGAAAGTGTCAACACTGAGCTACGAAGTCAAAAATCAAGTTGCAGAAATACTATTTAATAACCCGCCAGTAAATGCCCTGTCAGAGGCCATGCTGGAGGATTACCTCGGCATGCTGGAAAAAGCATCCCGCGACCCGGAAGTTCGTGCTGTTATTGTTGGAAGCAAAATACCCGGCCGATTTTCAGCTGGTCTTAATCTGATGGCGATTCACACCGGTGAACCAGGCAAAGTACGCGCTTTGCTCGACCGTTTATATGTACGGATGACTGAGATCCAGTTCAATATGGGCAAGCCCACAATCGCCGCTATCGGTGGGACAGCTCGCGGTGGTGGTATGACGATAGCTGTCTCCTGCGACATGATCGTAGCCTCAAGCATGGCAACTTTTGGCTATCCAGAAATTGATGCTGGCGTGCTTCCGTCCATCCATTTCACTCATCTGCCGCGCATTATCGGCCGACATCGCGCATTTGAACTGCTGTTTACGGGGCGCTCGTTTAGTGCACAAGAGGCGGTATCGCTCGGACTGGTTTCTCGTCTGACGGAAGATGGGCAAGAGCTTGAAGGCGCGCGTGCGCTTGCTCAAACTATATGTGGAAAATCAGCTGAAGTCGTGCGTACAGGAAAAAATGCCTTCATGTATGCCAATGACAACGGTTACCGCCAAGCGGTGTCCGCAGCCGCAGACAGTTTCTGCAATGTGGCTGCGGCCAGCGCAGCCAAAGAAGGTATAGCTGCCTTTGTGGAAAAGCGTAAACCGGTCTGGTAGGACACTAGTCCGCTGGCGTAGGAGTGCCCAGCATAGGGGATGCCCCTACACCGGGCACCCCTACGTCGGTTGCCAAAAACCGTAAATCAGGCAGCCTCTTCCTCACCCAAATAAGCCGCCCGCACCTTGGGATCATCCAGCAGCTGTTTCGAGGGTCCCTGCAAAATCACCTGCCCCGACTCCATCACATAGCCCCGATTGCTCGTTTCAAGCGCGAGCTTGGCATTTTGCTCGATAAGCAAAATCGTCACCCCTTCGGCAGCAACCGTGCGTATCACCTCGAAAATCTTTTCCACCATTAACGGCGCCAGTCCCATGGAAGGTTCGTCCAGCAGCAACAGCTTGGGGCGAGATATCATGGCGCGCCCCATTGCAAGCATCTGCTGCTCCCCCCCCGACAAAGTGCCAGCCGACTGAGCGCGTCGCTCCGCCAACCTTGGAAAGAGACTGAACACATGATCGGTGTCTTTCGATACGGCAGCCTTGTCATTACGAGTGTAGCCACCCATGGCCAGGTTTTCCGCTATTGTCAGTTGGCCGAAAATGCCCCGCCCTTCAGGCACCATTACCAAGCCCTGGCGCACCAGCATGTAAGACTGCGTGCCCACGATGGATTTGCCGTCATACAGGATCTCTCCGCCGGCAACGGGAACCAGCCCGCATATAGCGCGCAGCGTGGTGCTTTTACCTGCCCCGTTGGCACCGATAAGGCTAACCAGCTCACCCCGGCCGACCGACAAATCCATGCCACGTACGGCTCGTATACCGCCGTAAGCCACTTCCAGTTGCCGTATCTCGAGCAAGTTATTCGTCTGGCTCATTGCGTATCCTTATTGGTTTTCGGCCTGTTTGCCGGTGCACTTACGACAGTCGCATGCTCTGCCGCCCCGGCGCCCAGGTAGGCTTCGATCACTTTGGGATTTCGCTGCACGTCGACAGGCTTACCCTCGGCAAGCACTTTGCCATACTCCAGCACCAACACACGATTGCACAAACCCATGACCAGCTTCATATCGTGCTCGATCAAGAGCACCGTAACGCCATCGCCACGTATCTTTTCAATCAACCGCCGCAGCACAACGGTTTCCGATGCATTCATGCCCGCAGCGGGTTCATCCAAAGCCAGCAAGGTCGGCTCTGTGGCCAATGCCCGGGCAATTTCAAGCCGGCGTTGATCCCCGTAAGGCAAGGACTGAGCGACGTCGTTGGCACGATGACCAATGCCGACATACTCCAGTAGCTCCTTGGCACGCTGCTCGATGGCAAGCTCCTCGGCACGCGTGCGCTTGTTGCGGGTCACAGCCCCCCACACGCCGGCCCGCGTGCGGATATGCCGACCTATCATTACGTTCTCTATAGCGCTTAAATTGCCGAACAGGCGTATGTTCTGAAAAGTACGAGCCAGGCCCACCATGGCTATCTGGTGCGGCTTCAGGCGGGTCAGTTGGTGCCCCATGAAATTGCATGACCCGGACTCCGGCACGTACAAGCTGGTAAGCACATTGAACAGCGTCGTTTTCCCCGCCCCGTTAGGGCCGATAAGACCGTAGATATCGCCCTTGCATATGGAAAAGCTGACGTCGGACAACGCTTGCAGGCCACCGAAGCGCTTGCTCAACTTGTTTGCGACAAGCAGCAACTCTGGCATGGAGCGAGCATCGATGTTTTCAGTAGCGTTAATCATGCCTTGCCCTCCTTCGCGCCAGTAAGTTCCCGACGACGAACCGCCGATGGCCACAACCCCGCTGGTCGGAAGATCATGACGAGCACAAGTGCAAAGCCGAACATCAGCATGCGTATCCCTTCAGGGTCCAAAATGACGTCGCCAAACAAGGTTTGCTGCAAAGGCACTACGACCGCCCGCAAAAGCTCGGGAAAGACCGATAGCAAAATCGCACCCAATATGACACCCGGGATATGCCCCATCCCGCCCAGCACCACCATGCACAGTACGGAAATGGATTCCGTAAGGCTAAAGCTTTCCGGGCTGACAAAACCCTGCATGGACGCAAACATAGCGCCTGCCACCCCGCCAAAGCTTGCGCCCATGGAAAAGGCCAGCAGCTTGATGTTGCGGGTGTTAATGCCCATGGCCTTGGCAGCCACCTCATCTTCGCGCACAGCTTCCCAGGCGCGTCCTATGCGAGAATTCTGTAACCGGGCGCATATGATTACGATGATGATCGTGATCAAGAGCAACAAGTAATAGTATTTCTCGGGACCTGTGATGCGGAAGCCGAAAATCTCCTGGCTACGGCCGAAAAGAAAGCCATTGACCGAAAACGTGTCAACCCGGTTTATTCCTTGGGGACCATTGGTGATATTGATAGGCGCATCCAGATTATTCATGAAGATGCGGACAATCTCGCCAAACCCCAGCGTTACGATAGCCAGGTAGTCACCTCTTAACTTGAGCGTGGGCGCCCCCAATAACGCACCGAAGATAGCAGCCAAGAGCACGCCAGCCGGCAACACTACCCAGAACGGCAGGTGCAGCCCAAAATGCGGCGAAGCCAGCAATGCCCATACATAAGCGCCAACCGCATAGAACGCGATATAGCCAAGGTCCAGCAAACCGGCAAAACCCACGACAATATTCAGGCCAAGCGCGAGCATGACGTACAACAGCGCAAAGTTAAGCGTGCGCACCCAGCTTTGCCCGGCCATGCCAAGCACAAAGGGCAGCACAGCCAGCACGGTTCCAAATAGTGCAATGCCCAGCCATACTTTGAACGACACGCCGGTGCTGGAAGTAGAAGAATGGCTCATGCGCGGTCTCCTACACGTTCGCCCAGCAATCCTGACGGACGGAAAACCAGCACCAGGATCAACACGATAAACGAGAATACATCCTGATAGTTGCTACCGAACACGCCATTAGTCAGATCCCCGATGTATCCGGCACCCAACGATTCGATTATGCCCAGCAGCAGTCCGCCCAGCATGGCGCCGCCTAGGTTGCCAATACCACCCAACACCGCAGCGGTGAACGCCTTAAGGCCCAGCAGAAAGCCCATGGTGTACTGCGCGACGCCATAATATGTGGTGACCATCACGCCCGCCACGGCGGCAAGCGCAGAGCCAATCAGGAAGGCGGCTGCGATCACTGTATTAATGTTCACCCCCATCAGACCGGCCACCTCGCGATTCTGCGCGGTAGCCCGCATGGCGGTTCCCAGACGAGTGCGATGCACCACAAGCAACAGACCCGCCATGATGGCAGTGGCGGTCAGGATAATAATGACTTGCAGCAGACTAATCCGTGCGCCGCCTATCGGAAATATGACGGGCTCGATAATGTGCGGAAAACTGAGATAGTTGCGTCCCCAAACCATCATCGCTATGTTCTGGATAATGATGGAAACGCCAATTGCGGTGATCAGTGCGGCCAGTCGCGGCGCTCGACGTAGCGGACGGTAAGCGTAACGCTCAGCCAGCCAGCCCAAGGCCATGCAAACCGGAATAGAAACCAGCAATGCCACGATAATGGCGAACCATGCCGAAACGCTGCCCGGGTCGGCGCCAATAAGCGTCACCACCATCGTGGTCGCTACCATTGCGCCCACCATGACGACGTCGCCATGGGCGAAATTGATAAGGCCTATGATTCCATAAACCATGGTGTAGCCAAGGGCAACCAGGGCATATACGCTGCCCACCGTGATGCCATTGATCAACTGTTGTATGAGAATATCCATGCTTTATGACTCTGAAAATGGGGCCGGCAAGCGCCGGCCCGCAAAAAACCACAAAAAATCGACGCAGCCTTAATTGGCCTTGCTGACCATGGTTTTCACCATTTCCCACTTGCCATTCTTCACTTCATAAATGGTGACCGAGATTTCCTTCAGATCGCCTTTGCTGTCATAAGCGATATTTTGGCTGGTCGCGCCAGTACGCGAAAGCGCGGCAAGCTTGGGCAAGTAAGCTTTGGGTTTGGCCGAACCGGCTTCTTTCATGGCGGTGATCATGTTCCAGGCGCCATCATAAGCATAGGGAGCGTAAACGCCGGGCTCGACTTTGAAACGCGCTTTGTAGTCGGCTTCAAATTTTTCTCCGGCGGCCATTTGCTTAAGCGGCACGCCAGCCAGCGAGGCGTAAGTGCCATTGGCGGCATCGCCGGCAAGTTTAAGGAAAGTGTCGCTACGCGTCATTTCACCCGAAACCAGCGGAGCCTTGATACCTAGCGTGGCCATTTGACGACGCATTGGGCCGGACTGCGCATCCAGCCCGCCAAAGAAGATGGCTGCAGGTTCTTTGGATTTGATGTTGGTCAGAATAGAAGTGAAATCGTTGGCTTTGTCAGTGGTGTATTCGCGCGCAATCACTTTTCCGCCGGCGGCTTCCACGGCTTTGGCAACCTGATCCGCCAACCCCTGGCCATAAGCGGTACGATCATCGATCAAGGCAACAGTTTTCGCGCCCAAATCTTTGACGATGAATTCACCCGCAGCTGCGCCCTGCTGGGTGTCGCTGGTCATCATGCGGAATGTGGTGTCATAGCCCTGATCGGTGTATTCGGGCGACGTGGCCATGGCGATTTGCGGCAAGCCGGCATCGTTGTAGACGCTGGATGCGGGAATGGTCGTGCCGGAATTGAAGTGGCCCAATACGCCATCGACGCCTTGGTCCACGATTTGTTGCGCTACCTGCACAGCAGTACGCGGGTCGGCCTGGTCATCACGCGAGACGAGTTCGAACTTGGCGGTTTTACCGTCGAGCTGGATATTTTGCTTGTTAGCCTCTTCAAGCGCCAGGGTCAGGCCGTTTTTCATGTCTTCGCCATAATGCGACTGCGGCCCGGTCAACGGAGCGGCAAAGCCCAGTTTGACAACCGTATTGTCGGCTGCCTGAGCCTGGCCCAACGCAAAGCTTGCCATCACGGCGGCTGTTGCAGCTAAAAGCTTGAATCCTTTAATGGATTTCATATTTATCTCCGGTATATAAGAAGAATATTAATTAGCCCGAGTGCGGGTAGCACCTGGGATTACACCAAAAGCACAACCTATTTTTAATTGGTCGTAACCCTTAATAAAACATCATTGCTGCATCAGGGCTTATAGCTAGCCCACCATCATGAGGCTTGCGTTGCCCCCCGCCGCTGCGGTGTTCACGCTAACCGAAACTTCACGCCATAAACGTTCCAGGCGATAACCCTGACCGGCAGCCAGTTCATCGCTGCTCAGGCCTTGCACCGACAGGATAGGCCCTTGCCTTTGCGCCACCGCTTGATTAAGCGCCCGCAACGCATCACTATCGCCTTCGAACAACACTGCCTGATAATCGCCGTGTTCGACCTCATCACGCGCTGCCAACCGTATGTTCTTCTTTTCTGCCGCACTTCGGGCTGCAAGGAACGCCTGGCCCGCTTCGGTATCCAGCAGTGCCATTTGATTGCCGGTGCGCACGCACGCGTCGAACTGGACGGCCGCGCCGTCTACCGTCGCTGCTACGCACAGCACCGTGCCGCGCGGTTTGATGTGATACAGATTGCTTTCGCCAGTAGGGCCGGCAAGCACGACTGGAGCCCTAAGGGCACTATCCATATCGCACCACGCTGGCAAGCTATCAGGGCGGCGCGCCAACAAGCGCAAAAGGTACAGCGGGCCGCCAGCCTTGGGGCCCGTGCCCGAAAGCCCTTCTCCGCCAAACGGCTGGACACCGACCACTGCCCCCACAATATTACGATTGACGTAAATATTGCCCGCATGAATCCGTTCAGACACACGAGCTACCGTTTCATCCAGCCGTGTATGCACGCCAAAAGTAAGGCCGTAACCCGTTGCATTGATCGCATCGATCAGGGCATCCAACTTTTCACGCTTATAGCGCACCACATGTAAAACGGGGCCGAAGACTTCCTGTTTTAACGCCGCTACATCCGTGATCTCGATGATAGTTGGCGAAATAAAAGAGCCATGCTCGCACCGCTCACCGAGCGTCAGTTGATCCACCCTGTGGCCAGCATCCCGCATAGACTGGATGTGGGCCTGGATATTTGCTTGTGCATCGGCATCAATGACAGGGCCGACATCGGACGACAGCAGATCTGTCCGGCCAACCTGCAGCTCTTGCATTGCGCCACGCAGCATAGTCAGGACATGATCAGCGCAATCTTCCTGGACACACAAAACACGCAGTGCTGAACAACGTTGGCCGGCGGAATCGAAAGCGGAAGTCAGCACATCGAACACCACTTGTTCGGCTAAAGCGGATGAGTCCACAACCATCGCATTCTGGCCCCCGGTTTCAGCAATCAACGGAATGGGGTGGCCGGCATCGTCAAGACGCTGAGCAAGTTGCCGGGAAATCAGCCGAGCCACATCAGTAGAACCGGTAAACATGACGCCGCGCACTGCGGGACTGGCCACCAGGGCGGCGCCTACCGTCTCTCCCCGCCCGGGCAAAAGTTGTACGGCGCCGGCCGGCACACCGGCCCGACGTAAAATGGCAACCGCCTGCGCTGCAATCAAGCTGGTTTGTTCCGCCGGCTTAGCCAGCACAACGTTGCCCGCTGCAAGCGCGGCCGCCACCTGGCCAGTAAAAATGGCCAACGGAAAATTCCAGGGACTAATACACAGCACAGGCCCAACAGGACGATGTGTATCGTTAGAAAATGATTGTTCGATTTGCGCTGCGTAGTAGCGTAGAAAGTCCACGGCTTCGCGAACTTCCGCAATGGCATTGGCCAGCGACTTGCCAGCCTCGCGAACGATCAAGCCCAGCAAGGGCTGCATCTCGTCTTCCAGCATTTGGGCTGCACGCACCAGACATTGGGCGCGTTCAGTCACTGGTGTTGCCTGCCAGATCGGCGCCGCATGCGTCGCCGCTGCCAAGGCACTTTCCACTTCCGCAGGGTTGGTCTCTATGACAAACCCCACTATGTCGCGATGGTCTCCCGGATTGCATACGGCACGGGTGCGCGCCTCATCCCATTCGGGTTCGCCCTCTCCCACCATTGGCGCGGCGCGCCATGCATGGCCTACGCTGTTGAGCAACGCTGCCGACAGCGAACCCAGACGATGTTCGTTTGAAAGATCCAGGCCTGCCGAATTCAGTCGACCATCCACCTGGCTATACAACTGCCTGGGCAACGAGATTTTGTCATGCGGCGCACCCAGCGGCTGAATACGTAATGCAGACTGCACTGGGTCCGCAATCAGGGTATCGACAGGAATAGCCTCGTCGCCGATCTGGTTCACAAATGACGTATTTGCACCGTTCTCCAGCAGTCGACGCACCAGGTAAGCCAGTAAGGTTTCATGGGTGCCTACCGGTGCATAAATCCGGCAGGGGCGATTCAACTTGCCTTGGGCGATGGGCCCTGTTACTTCGTCGTACAGCGGTTCGCCCATGCCATGCAAACACTGGAATTCGTATTGGCCCGGATAATAGTTTTGCCCAGCCATATGGTAAATAGCCGACAGCGTATGAGCGTTATGTGTTGCGAATTGCGGGTATACCGCCTGCGGCGCTGCAAGCAGCTTGCGGGCGCAGGCCAGATAAGACACGTCGGTGTATATCTTGCGCGTGTAAACGGGATAGCCTTCCAGCCCATCGATCTGCGCGCGCTTGATCTCCGAGTCCCAGTAAGCCCCTTTGACCAGCCTGATCATCAAGCGATGCCCGCTGCGTTCAGCAAGATCGATGACGTGATCAATGACGAATGGCGCACGTTTTTGATAGGCCTGAATGACGAAACCAATGCCGTTCCAACCTGACAGGTCAGAGTCAAAGCACAGGGCTTCCAGCAAATCCAGCGAAATCTCGAGACGATCGGCTTCCTCGGCATCGATATTCAAGCCTATGTCGTAGCTGCGGGCCAGCTTGGCCAGCGTCAACATGCGTGGCAGCAGTTCCGCCATGACGCGCTCGCGCTGCGCCCGGCTGTAGCGCGGATGCAATGCGGAAAGCTTGATGGAAATACCAGGCCCTTCGTAAATGCCACGTCCTTGCGAGGCCTTGCCTATGGCGTGTATGGCCTGTTCGTACGACACATAATAACGATCGGCATCGACGGCCGTCGTCGCTGCTTCGCCGAGCATATCGTAGGAATACCGAAACCCTTTATCTTCAAGCTTGCGGCTGTTGGCGATCGCAGCTGAAATGGTTTGCCCGGTAACGAACTGCTCGCCCATCATGCGCATGGCGATATTCACGCCTTTGCGAATCAACGGTTCACCGCCCTTGCCAATCAGACGAGTCAGCGCCGTAGACAAAGACTGCTCGCTATTTACGCTGACCAGCTTGCCGGTAAGCATCAAGCCCCACGTTGCAGCATTGACAAATAGCGAGGGCGATTCACCCATATGTGAGCGCCAATCGCCGTGGCTGATCTTGTCGCGTATAAGGGCATCACGTGTCGCCCTGTCGGGAATGCGAAGCAAAGCCTCGGCCAGGCACATCAAGGCCACGCCTTCCTGGCTGGACAAGGAAAACTCCTGAATCAAGGCTTCGACCCCGCCACCCTTGCGTTTGCCGCGCAATGCCTCTACAAGGCGGCGTGCCAAGGCATGTACTTCTTGCGGCTGCGCAGAGCGTGCCTGATCAACCAGAACAGGTATGCATTCCGTTTCGGGACGCCGGTAAGCCGATGTGATGGCCGCGCGCAGCACTGACTGTGGTTGTATGTCTTGGGCGAACTCATAGAAAGGTAATGAGCTTTCAGGGGCAAGCGGTGCTTCGACAGATGCTTCGCCGTCGTTGGAGCCGAAATAACTGATTTCCGCCGGCAGTTGCCCGCGCTCTATCGCGTCGACATAAGCAAAGATGGCCTGCTTATGGAGCCAATGCGGGGTGCAACCTAGTTTACCTGCCGCGTTTTTCAGACGCTCGCGCAGCGTTTCATCAATCTTGACGCCCAGTGTGGTCGTTGCCATAACCTGTTCCTGTAAATCGTTTTCCACGTTGCAGCCAGTCGACGGACGCAGCACTGCTTCAACATAGCTTCTCGTTAAACGAGAACGAAATACTAATCAGGTTGTACCTTTTTTTATATTGTGGTTAACCCTTTATCGCTAGCCGCATCAAAAGGTGCAACCTTTATTCAGCACGCCATCAACCGCCGCTTTTCCGGGACTACCTGATAACTGGGCGGCGATCACTTGCGCAATTCGGCGTAAGGCTTCCTGATGCCCCGCAACCATGGCGGACACACCCTCTCCGACCAAAACCTGAGTCTCGGCACGGCATATTGTCGCTTTTTTAGCTGGCTGATTGACGGGGGTCAGCCGCCATGTGGCATCCACCAGCACTCGTTCGTTGTAGACAGACTCGAAGCGCTGTACATGCAGAGCAACCTTCCACATCGCCAACGACTCCGGTACAGAGCCGGTGGCAATATCGAGTACGCCCAACTTGCGGGAAAGCTCGTCCGACAAGGCATTGCGAATTTCATCCGACAGCGGCGAAGCCCACAAGGAACTGTTCAACAAACTTACCTGTGTGCTCTGGGGATCGCTAAGCACAATCTGCAGCCGATCTACCTGCTCCGGCAACACCACGGGCTGCACGCTGATCGCGAACTTAGTCCCCGCGGCCTGTTGGGTGTTCGCGCCGACAGACTCCGGCGTCGACGCCGGCAGCAAAGTGTAATAACGGGGAGCCGTGCTCGCGCATGCGGTAAGTGCAACAGCCAACAATGCATATGAAAAGATGCGGCCAAAATTCATGACGTTTCCTAAGGACTAACCGGCACTGCATCGCGGGCGGGCCCACGCAACAGCGACGTCGGATGCGTTTGGAGGTAATCCGCCAGGGCACGCAGCGATTTTGCCGTATTGCTGATTTCGCGCAAAGTGCGATCTATGTTGTCGTTCATGGGGGAATTCTGCGCCAACAACTTATCAATACTGCTCAACGATTTTTGAGCGGCTTTAAGCATTGAGGTGGCTTGCGGCGCCAATTGCCCATCGAGGTTCTTAACGAGCTGTGCTACCGATTGCAGGCTGGTACGCAGATCCTTGCCTATGTCTTCGAACGGGACTGCGTCAAGCTTGGTGACGATACTGGTAATCTGCTGCTGCAAGCGGTCGAAGTCGCCGACGATGGTCGGCAGAATCACGGGCTGCGCCTTGCTATCAAATGACACCGGCTTGGCATCCGTGAAAAAGTCCAGCGCCACATACTGTTGGCCGGTCAGGATGTTGGCCGCACGCATTTGCGCCCGCAAACCGTTTTCAACCATAACGCTCAACAAATCCGAATCCGTATTTTTAGAATCTGGACTACCTTTGCGCATATTTTCGTAAGCTGCGCCAAACCGCATTGGGTAGAGCTCACCCTTGACCAGCGCATAAAAATACTTGTCCTTGGCATTGTATTCAAGGTCGATATCCACCACCCTACCCAGCTCCAGACCGCGAAAATCGATAGGTGCGCCCACTTTCAGGCCGCGCACCGATTGCCGAAAATGCAACTCGACAGCGTATGGCGGGCCATCCGGGTCAGCCATCGCTTGCGCTTGCGTGTCGGTTAGCGGGAATACGCTGTCCGCCTGGGCAGGCTCGGTGCTGGTTCCATCGGGCGAACCGAATGCCACACCGCCCGCCATGACAGAAACGACAGAGCCAGTTTGCACCTTGAGCCCATCGGCGCTCAAGGACAAGTCAATACCGCTGGCATTCCAGAAGCGTGTATCTTTCGTGACAAACTTATCGTTGGGCTTGTCCACAAACACTTGGATGGAAACGGCTTTTCCACCTTCATCGAGGTCGTAGCCGATAACCCGCCCCACTTGTATCCGTCGATAATAAACCGGCGAACCGATTTCCAGCGAACCTAGATCAGGCGCTTTCAAGGTAAAGCGCGATCCGGGCCGTCCACTGGTGATTTCAGGCGGTTTTTCGAGGCCGGTAAACTCATAAACAGGCTGATTGCCGTTCTTGGTCTCTACCGCATCCACACCGATATAAGCCCCGGAAAGCAAGGTGCCCAATCCCGAGACGCCACTGATACCCAAACGGGGCCGGACTACCCAAAAACGTGTGCTTTCCTGAGTAATATAATCAGACCCCTCACGATTGAGCTCAGCCTCAACCAGCACTTTGGACCGATCAGCGGCCACTTTAATGCCGCTTACCATCCCGACGACCACATCTTTATAGCGGACCTTGGTTTGTCCGATTTCCAAACCTTCGGCAGACTCAAAACTGATCGTAACGGTCGGCCCCGTGTGCATCCAGTTGCGCACCAACAGGGAGGCCCCGACTAAAACTGCCACCAGCGGTACCAACCATATCCATGAGAACCGAACTTCGCGAGCTGGCTTGATATCGGGCCGACGCAAGTCCTGGGAAATACCTGTTGTCGCCGGGGACGTATCCCCATCGGATTTTTCGGATTCTGGCGCAGCATTGTGGTCTGTCATACCGTTCTCTTAAGACTGCGTTCTGCCGGGTGCTATCTGCCCGGAGGTTGAACTAGCGGGCGATTGTAACGCGCCGGCTTCCAACGCGTGAGGCTGCTGATCCCAGCCGCGGCGAGGATCATAGCTCATGGCGGCAAACATGGTAAGAATCACCACAAAGCCGAAGCTCGCCGCGCCCGGCCCTGCGATGATCTGCGAAACGCCCGGAAAATCGGCCATGGCGGTCAGCAGGATAACTACGAAAACGTCCAACATAGACCATTGGCCTATGAATTCGATCAATTCATACAAGCGCGTACGCTGGCGTTGCACAGTGCTGCCGCGCCAATGCCTGTTCACCATCAGCACCATTAATGCCAAAAGCTTGGTCATGGGCACCACGACGCTGGCCACAAAGACAATGACCGCGAGATCCCACGACCCCAGTTGCCACAGCTCTATCACACCGCCCAGAATGGTATGCGCACTCTCTCCGACTGCGGTACGCAGCCTCATGACTGGCAAGATATTAGCGGGAATATAAACAATACTGGCCGTGATGATCAGGGCCCACACACGAGATACCGGATTGGGCTTGCGCCGATGCATACGCGCATGGCAACGCTCACAGCGACAGGCCTCTGTGCCTGGTTTAATGTTCTGGACATAGCCGCACGATGAGCATGACGCCACTACTCTACCTGGGGACAAGTTCGGATGGGGTGCCTGGACTAACCCTGCATCCTCGGCATATCGCCATAATCGATGCGCTGTCACGCGGCTAAGCCCAGTCAGCATGAATGTAAGTACGCCAAAGGCCCATAACCCTGGGCCGATGGAAAGCTTGGCCAAGCTGGAAAACTTCACCAACGCCACGATCACACCCAGCATCAAGACCGGTACCATGCTCCAGGGCGCTATCCAATGCAAAAACCGCATGCCGTAGCGAAAATCCCCAGGCAAGCGCCCTGATTGGATTGACAGCAACGCCCAAAGCACGAACATTAACTGCATAAGCGGAAGCCAAAAGGCGAACATCCCCGTCATGACCGCCAACAACAGATGGCCTTGCCTCCAGGTCAGCCACAGCGCCTCCGGCAAAGACGCCTGCACCGTCATTCCCTGGAGGTTAAGTATTGCGATGGGAAAATAGTTGGCGATGGCGAAAACAAGAAGAGCCGCCACCACCAACGCTATCCAACCGTTCAGCGATACGCTGCTGCGCCGATACAGCACATAGCCGCAACATGTACATGTTGCGATAGCGCGAGGCTCAATAGGCATGCGCTCGTGTAGCGTTGCGCAATGCTCGCAAGCAACCACCGGCCCCTCTTTCATCAATCAACCAGCTCGGGTTCCGGATGCGAAGGCGATGCGTGATTAGACTTGGCTGGCTTTTCAGGCTTCTGGGAAATGACGAGATCCACTTTCCCGTCTTTATCGAGGCCGACCTCGACATGCCCGCCATCGACCAAGCGCCCGAATAACAATTCATCGGCCAACGCGCGTCGTATCGTGTCCTGAATAAGGCGCTGCATAGGCCGCGCACCCATAGCCGGATCGAAGCCTTCCTTGGCCAGATGCTCGCGCAACGCGTCCGAAAATACGGCTTCGACGCGTTTTTCGTGCAACTGGTCTTCGAGCTGCATAAGGAATTTGTCGACTACCCGCATGATGATATCGCGCGATAGCGGCATAAAACCGATGATGGCATCGAGGCGATTGCGGAATTCAGGCGTAAACAAGCGCTTGATGTCCGCCATTTCGTCACCC
Organism: Pollutimonas bauzanensis; assembly: GCF_040393045.1. Taxonomy (GTDB): domain Bacteria; phylum Pseudomonadota; class Gammaproteobacteria; order Burkholderiales; family Burkholderiaceae_B; genus Pollutimonas; species Pollutimonas bauzanensis_A. Next base: position 74,809 of record NZ_JBEBUX010000002.1, read on the forward strand.
GTGCGAGCAGGTTGGGCAAAACCAATGGTGGTACGGTTTAGCGCCTCGGCCCCCGCGTTCGTCGTCATGACAAGAATAACGTTGCGGAAGTCCGACTTGCGGCCATTGTTATCGGTAAGTGTGCCGTGATCCATGACTTGCAGGAGGATGTTATATACATCCGGGTGCGCTTTTTCGATCTCGTCCAACAGCAGCACGCAATGCGGCTGCTTGCTGACTGCTTCGGTAAGCAGCCCGCCTTGATCGAAACCAACATAGCCAGGAGGCGCACCGATAAGACGCGATACGGTGTGACGTTCCATGTATTCGGACATATCGAAGCGCAAGAGCTCAATGCCCAGCACAAAAGCCAATTGGCGTGCGACCTCGGTTTTCCCGACGCCGGTAGGCCCGGAGAACAGGAAAGAGCCAATCGGCTTGTCGGGCCGGCCCAAGCCGGAACGCGCCATTTTTATGGCCGCTGCCAAGGCTTCAATTGCAGGGTCTTGGCCAAACACGACGGTTTTGAGATCACGTTCAAGAGTGGCCAGCTTGTTGCGGTCATCATTGGACACGCTTTGCGGCGGGATGCGCGCAATTTTGGCAACCGTAGCCTGGACTTCAGCCTTGCCGATGACTTTCTTTTGACGCGAGCGAGGCAATAGCCTTTGTGCGGCCCCCGCCTCGTCAATGACGTCAATAGCCTTATCGGGTAGAAACCTGTCATTGATATGGCGTGCCGCAAGCTCCGCCGCAGCGGTGATGGCAGCGGCCGAATACCGCACCCCATGATGCGCTTCGAAATGGCCTTTCAGACCACGCAGAATCTGGATCGTTTGTTCAACGGTGGGTTCCGGCACATCGATTTTCTGGAAACGACGCGACAAGGCGTGGTCTTTCTCGAAAATGCCGCGATATTCGTTGTAAGTCGTAGCCCCCATGCACTTGAGCTGGCCAGAGGACAAGGCCGGCTTGAGCAAATTGGAAGCATCAAGCGTACCGCCAGAAGCGGAACCCGCGCCGATAAGCGTATGGATTTCGTCTATGAACAAGATCGCATTGGTGTTGTCTTTAAGCGACTTGAGCACGCCCTTCAGGCGCTGTTCGAAGTCACCCCGGTACTTGGTTCCGGCAAGCAGCGCACCCATATCCAGCGCATAGACTTCAGAGTCGGAGAGAATTTCGGGAACATCGCCTTTGGTAATGCGCCAGGCAAGGCCTTCGGCAATAGCCGTTTTACCCACGCCCGCTTCGCCAACCAGCAAAGGATTGTTTTTGCGGCGGCGACACAACACCTGGATAACGCGCTCGACCTCGTGTTCGCGGCCGATCAGGGGGTCGATACGACCCTGGCGCGCTTCAGCATTGAGATCAGTTGCATACAGCTCGAGCGGAGATTTTTGCTGGTCGGATTTGGGCTCGGCTTCAACGGCCTGAGCCTTGACGGGTTCGGAAGCAGCGTCTTCGTTGGCTTTCGTAATGCCATGCGACAGGAAATTAACAACGTCCAGACGAGTAACGCCCTGCTGTTGCAGGAAATAAACCGCATGGGAGTCTTTTTCGCCGTACATAGCCACCAGCACATTGGCGCCTGTGACTGTGTTCTTGTTGGAATTACCCGACGACACATGCATGATGGCGCGCTGAATGACACGCTGAAAACCCAGGGTGGGTTGCGTATCGACTTCGTCTTCGCCGGGAAATATTGGCGTGTTCTCGTTGATGAACTTGCGTAACTCTTGACGCAAGACGTCAATATTGGCGGAACATGCGCGCAGGACGTCGGCAGCAGCAACGTTGTCGAGTAAGGCGAGCAATAGGTGCTCTACCGTAATAAATTCATGTCGCGCTGTTCGGGCCTCGACAAAGGCCATGTGCAGGCTGACTTCAAGTTCTTCGGAAATCACGCTTCCTCCATTACATATCGGAGCGGACAAACAATTCGATAAATCTTATTCTATGACTAAATCGACCTTGCGTATCAACATTAATAAAAGAGTCATCTTACTGTTATCGGTTGGTATTGAAACCGCCGATAACCTTACTATACCCGTACTTTTTGCGTAGTGCGCAAGCTAGATGCATCGTTATACAGAAAGGCAATGATTAGCTGTCGGGCGCTGGCTCCATGACACATTGCAACGGGTGCTGACGCGCATGTGCCAACTGCCGCACCATCTCGACACGCGTAGCCGCTATATCGCGTGGATAGACGCCGCACACGCCTCGCCCTTCATGGTGCACCTTCAGCATGATACGGGCAGCCTCGTCTTCATTTTTACCAAAAATGCGTTGCAAGACAATGACGACGAAGTCCATAGGCGTGTAATCGTCGTTCAAGAGCACCACCTGATACATGGGCGGAGGCGCCAGTTTGGCTGCTTGGCGATCAAGAACCGTATCGCGGTGATTTTCTATTTGAGTAGCCATAACAAATACTAGTGGTTTCCATAGTTGACTTTGCAAGGAGAAATTGCGCATTATCTAAGTATTCTGACGGCTGGATAGTTTTGCATGCGCGCCAGAATCCGTAGGCTAAAGCTAAACCTTGTAGTCGAGTTTCAACCTTATACTATAGTCGAGAGGCAGTCCGTATGTCTGATACAACCGCAACCTCTAACCCAGGGGATACCCAAAAGCTGACAGGAACCGTCAAATGGTTCAACGACGCTAAAGGTTTCGGCTTTATTACCCCGGATAATGGGGGCGAAGACCTTTTCGCGCATTTCTCATCCATCCAAATGAACGGCTTCAAGACCCTGAAAGAAGGTCAAAAAGTCGCTTTTGAAATTGCCCAAGGACCAAAAGGTAAACAAGCACTCAATATTACGGCTGCCTGACCGCACGCAACAACTGGGATTGCTTTAATAACAATGTATAAATTTTATCTGCTTACAGGGCTTTTAAGCCCTGTTTTTTTTCGTACGCTATTCGTATCTCTGGCGTTTGTCGTAGCCGGACAATTGCCCGCCCAGGCACAAAGCATGCTATTGCCAACGGCGCAACTGATGGTGGGGCCGCATGCCGTAAATGCTGAGATTGCAGCCACTGAGAATAGCAGGTCTTTTGGGCTGATGCAGCGCCAATCGCTGCCCCCGGACCATGGAATGCTATTTGTTTTTGACGATGTGGGAACGCCCTGCTTCTGGATGAAGAACACGCCATTGCCGCTGTCTATCGCTTTTATCAACGCCGAGGGGGTGATTGTAAACATCGCCGACATGCAGCCGCACAGCCTGGATACACATTGCCCTGCCGGCCCGGTAATTTATGCGCTGGAAATGCAGCAAGGGTGGTTCAAAGATCACCAGGTACAGGCTGGTGCGAAGGTGGCTAATTTGCCGGCGGCCAATCGGTAGTTCTTAGCTTCAGTACTTCCTGTCC
>NZ_JBEBUX010000003.1:0-70379 GCF_040393045.1 Pollutimonas bauzanensis
CATCAGGCTGCACCGGCTCGACCAGGACCGCTGGTGCTGGTGCTGGTGCTGGTGCTGGTGCTGGTGCCGGGACGGGGTCGGCAGGCGTTATCACAGCCGGCTGTGGTATTGGCGCTGCTATCTTCTCGGCACTAACGGCAGGGGTTGCAGAAACGGATGCCGCGGGAGACGCAATAGGGGCAGCTTGTGCCGCCGGCGCCGCACCTTCCGATTCAGAAGCGGCAGGCTTGGACGGCGGCGGGCTGACCGGTGCGAGCGAGCCCGCGGGGACCAGCGCCAGCATGCGCAGGCAAGCCATGACAAAACCGGCGTATTCGTCGGGCGCCAGGGATAGTTCCTGACGGCTATGGACTGCCACTGAGTAAAACAATTGCGCTTGATCGGGATGCAGGCTAGTTGCCAACTGCACAATATCTTCGGCCTGGGGGTCGTCGGCGGGTATCGTGCCTGGAATACGTTGCTGGATCGCGATGCGCGACAGCAAGACTGCCAAATCGGCCAAAGCCCCCGAATAAGACAAGCCGCGCGAAGCCAGCTCATCGGCCACGTGCAGCACTTGTGTGGCGTCGCCCGCAGCCAGCGCTTGCAGCAAAGTCACCAGGTGACGGTGGTCGATGGTGCCCAGCATGCCCTGCACGGCATCCGTCGTAAGATGCCCGGCGCTGTATGCAATAGCCTGATCGGTCAATGACAATGCGTCGCGCATCGACCCCGATGCGGCCTGCGCCAGCAAGCGCAAGGCGGGGGTTTCGAACTTCATGTCCTCCTGGCCCAGCACTTCCTGCAAATGCGCCACAATCGATTCGGCTGTCATTTGCTTCAGATTGAACTGCAAGCAGCGCGACAAGACCGTGACGGGAATTTTTTGCGGATCGGTGGTCGCCAGGATGAACTTCACATGGGGCGGCGGTTCTTCGAGCGTCTTGAGCATGGCGTTGAACGCGTGCCCGGTCAGCATGTGAACTTCGTCGATCATGTAGACCTTGAAACGGCCGCTGCCCGGGGCGTATACCGCCTGCTCGAGCAATTGCGTCATTTCTTCCACGCCCCGATTCGAGGCGGCATCGAGTTCGACGTAGTCGACAAAACGACCTGTATCGATTTCGGTACAAGCGCGGCAAACACCACAAGGCGTAGCCGTAATGCCAGTTTCGCAATTCAGCGACTTGGCCAAGATACGCGACAGCGTCGTCTTACCCACGCCTCGCGTGCCGGTGAATAGCCAGGCATGGTGCAATCGCTGGGTTGACAGGGCGTGCGTCAGGGCTCGGACCACGTGGTCCTGGCCGATGAGAGTATCAAACGAACGTGGCCGCCATTTACGCGCCAGTACCAGATAAGTCATGCAGGGAGCTTAAAGCCGGAAGCTATCAATCGATAAACGAAAAGTGTACCGGATTAGACGCAAGCTTGGGGTATTTGAAGAGATAAACAGAAAAACAAGGAGGCGAGCCTGACTTCGGCACTGATTCTAAGCGACTATGGCTGCTTCGTTCCCGACCTGACCAGTTTCACCGCCGAACCATGCGAAGGGGCCCGCCAAGAAAGAGTTTAACAGGAGTTTGGACTTTCAGTAATCCACCCAGACATCTGCACGCGGAAAGTACAGCGCGCCGCGTGCCGGACGCCCGTCCAGCGCACTGACATGCCCGCAATAACGTTCGATCTGCTCGCGATAGCGCTCACGCATCCGCGCGGCAAACGCATCGCGAGTTTCATCAGCATGGGGCACGCCCGTCTTGTAATCCACCACCAGCCAGTCGTCTTCCTGGGAGATTGCCAGGTCGATGACCGAAACGCGCCCGCTGACGTCGAGCAGCGACCATTCCCTATGGGCGCGAGCGGCCCACAATAGCCACTGTCCTTTCGGACTGGCCAGCGTGGCTGCCAGCGTATCGCGTAACACCTGCGCGGCAGCATCCACAGCCGTCCCTATGACGCCTGCCCGACTTAATTGCTTGCGAAAAATAGGCAGGCAAGTGTCTATCCTGTCGATGGACCAGGCTTCGACCCCTTCCTTGCCCAAACGCTCCAGCCAGGCATGGGCGACCGTTCCTATCATGCTTTCATTGCCGGACTCGGGCCGCCAGGTCCAGGTGCTGACTTGACGGGCCTCCTGATAAGGCACTGCATCCGCAGGCAGGGACTGTGCCGACATACGCACCAGCATACGCTGTGGCCGCGCCTCGTCCAGCGCCGCATCCCCGGTGATCAACTCGGCGGGATCGGGAGTCTGGGGCGGCGGCATGTGTTCCCACAAACGCCCTAGCAAGGACGTGGTTTCCGGCTTTTTAATGGCACCGCCCCCTTCCAGTCCCAGCTTGCCGATCAAGTGCAATTGCTGGCGCGCACGGGTCAATGCAACATACAAAAGCCGATCCGCCTCGTAAGCCCCGCGCTTTTTGTCGCGACCGGCCAGGTATACGGAAACGGGATCCTGCTCGTCAGAGACCTTGTGTTTAATGGGCCCCAGCAAGAGTTCGCCACCGCTATGCTCAAAACGCATCAACGGCGGGGTATCGGCCTTGGGTCGGCGATCCAGGCCAGTCAGGATGACCGTATCGAACTCCAGCCCTTTCGACTTGTGAATAGTCATGACTTCTACCGCCCTGCCACTGCCATTGGGCGCGGCATAAAGCTTGTCGAGCTTGTCTTCCAGTGCGATAGGATTCAGGTTGCCATAGGGCGCGAGTTCCTCGATCAGGCGAAATAAGCGTTCGGCATCGGTCGCATCGCTTTGGCTGCTGTACACGGCAGGTCCACCCAGGCGTTGCCAGCAGCTTTCCAACCAGGCGGCGAAAGGAATAGTGCCCGAGGCATTACTTGAATCCAGCAGCACGGCAGCGGCATGCCGCAAGCGTCTGGCTTCCATGGCGTCCATGCCGCATTCGTCTTCGGCCCCCTGCTGCAGCCACTGGGAAAGCAGCGCCGGTATGGTCGTGTACAAATCGGAACCGCATAAGGCGTGCAAGCTATTCAAAGTAAGACCGCACAGCGGTGAACGCAACACCGACAACCACGCCAGCCTATCGGCCGGATGCGACAGCGCCCTGGCCAATTGCGCCAGATCTATCACGACTTGACGCGACTTGAGCGACACCAGCTCCACCGCCCGACAAGGGATATTCTGTTGCGCCAACCGATGCACGATACCGTCCAGATGTGTTCGTGCCCGCACCAATATCGCCACAGGGTGTGCGCTATCGGGGTTACGCAACAAAGCTTCTTTGGCAAGCTGTATTGCAATGGACTCGGCTACCGGCCCCGGATCACCAGCCTCGTCACCCTGCTCTCCCTTAAGCGCCCAGACCGGATGAAACTCCACACCCAGGCCCTCGATGCCATCATTGAATGCGACGGAATCCGTATAGCGAATAGCCCCCAAGCCAGGATGGTCTTCTTTTGGAAATATGGGCCTGCAGGTTTTATTGACCCACTCGACCAGGTTGGCCTGGGAACGAAAATTGTCTTTCAGTTCCAGGGGGGTGAGGGAAACTTCCCCAAGGCCATGTTCCTTGACGGTCAGGAACAGCCCGACTTCAGCCTTGCGGAAACGGTAGATGGACTGCATAGGGTCGCCCACCAGAAACAGCGTGCGGCCATCACCGGGCATCCAGCCGGACGTCAGGCGTTCCAGCAACTGAATCTGGGACTGACTGGTGTCCTGGAATTCATCGACCAGTATGTGTCGAATAACGGTATCGAGCGCCAGCAACAAATCGCTGGGGTCGTCCACTTGTCCCAATGCATCCAGGGCGCGCCGCGAGATTTCGGTGAAATCCACCTCGGCCGCTTCGGTAAAACATACATTCAACTGGGCGGCGGCCAGCCACAACACTTCGATCAGAATGCGCAGCGTATCTTGCTGCTCATCGCTATAGCCATCGCAAGGCGCGCTGCGGATATCGGCCAATGCAGCGATCCAAGGCTCGGACTCCGGCACGGCTTTAATCCAGGCGAGGAAATCGTCTTTGTAGTCCGACTTGGCTTCGAAACCCTGACTGATAGTGACCGTTTTCCTGAGCTTGTTTTCTTTGGTCAACAGCATGCCGGCCAATGCCTGCCACTGAGACAGGCTTGACACATCAGTATCGAAAACCTCGCCTTGCCAGTTTTCCAGAATGCACTCTTCAGCGGTTGACCCCTTGCTGATCAATACACTGGCGGCACGCGAAACCATAGGGGCCAGTGTCGTTGCCCAACCAGGCGGCATCGCCTCGGCCAAACGCTCAAGATCAACCTGAACTGCCCTATCAAGGTTTTCCAGCAATTGGTCGACGTCGCTGCCAGGCATCAGCAATGGCAGCCAGTGGTCGCGGCTTGCAAGCATATTCGCCAGCAAGCCCATCGCGCTTTGCCTGTTCACATCCAGATGAGAAATGAACCGGGCTACGGATTCGTTTTCATCGGCCATAGCCAGCGTGGCTTTCGCAGCAGCCTCATAATGCTGGACGGGATTTTCGGCAATAGCGGGCAACCCGCCCAGAGCGCTAAGCCACGGCATGGCGCGAACCAGATAAGTGCAAAACGAATCAATCGTGCGTATGCTTAATCGCGCTGGATACTGCAGCAGGTTCCAGCCCAGTTCGTCGTTGCGCTGCATAGCTTTTTGAGCCAGCTCCCAGCTGCGCTTCTTATACGCTTCGGGCGGGCATTCGCCCTGTCCGCCAGCCAGCTTGCCAAGTACGCGGGCGTGCATTTCCGATGCCGCTTTACGCGTAAAAGTAATCGCCACGATTTCTTCAGGCCGATTGACGGTCGCCAGCAGAGCCAGGATTCTATCGGTAAGCAGCTCGGTTTTGCCCGAGCCTGCAGGAGCCTGAATAATGAATGAGCGGGACGGATCGATAGCGGCCGCTCGAACGGCACTGTCGCTAGGCGATTTAATCGACACGTTGATATTCCTCTGTTAAACGCAAAAACGGCAAAACGTCGCAATACTTGATATCGTCGGCACGCCAGGTTTCGTTGCGGGCAGCACCCGCGGCATACTCGTCAGCCAGGCTTTCAATAGTGCGACGCCACTCGGCCATCAGCCCATTCCAGCTATAACCGGCAAATGCAGGCCATGCCTGCAGCGTCGACAAGCCATCCAAGCCGTAGTCGCCATCAACCAGCCCTTTTACCTTGGTTTCCCTGGCATGCAGCCTGGCGAGGACCAGCGCGGCCACGGCCTGGTCTTCACCGGCCAGCACGGCGGCATAAAAGGGCAACTGCAAGCCCACCGGCCGCGTACGCATCCAGTCAGAACGCGGGTCAATGTCGCTATCGCCCGCTTTGTAGTCGATGACAGCCAGGCGGCCATCATGCAATTCATCAATGCGATCCAGGCGCAGCTTCAGATCTAGCGGACCGTGAGACCACTGATATTCCTGCTCGACATCGCGAACACGAAATGCCTCGCGGGTCAGTTCCAGTGCCAGCCAGTCCTGCAATACTTTCTTGGCACGCGCCGTTTCCAACGACCGCAGCACCCCACCGTAGTCTTGCAGACATTCGTCAGCCGCCTGCTCCACGACTTGTTCCAGCAAGCCTTCCAAACCGCCGCTGGACTCCAGGTCGCGCAAACCTTGCTGGTCGTGCAACAACCGCCACACCAACTCAATGGCTTTATGCAAAAAGATGCCACGCGCATTCTGGTCGGAGATATCGGCATAATCAACCAACTGACTGGCGCCCAATCGATACTTCACAAAAGCCCACAAAGGATTGCGAGCCTGCGTATCGATAACACCAATGCCTCCACGCGTCTTCACGCCTGCCTGCAATGCCGGCCCCCGCTCATCAAACACGTACTCCAACTCGCAGCCATCCGGCTCTGGGGCAGGAGCTAAAACGGACATATCGACGACGCTTAGCGCCGAAATACATGGGCTGGGCCGCAACTCGGTTTCGCCTTGGTGTTGCGCATGACTAAGCAGGACTTCGGGCGCGCAGGCGAGCAAGGCGTCGTACATGGATCGCGCCCAATTCAATTCGCGTTCAGGAGTCGCCCGCGGAGCGTTCGCCTGGCGCAAGGCCGCCAACGGAATGAAAGGGTTGGGTTTGGGGACGGCAGGAAGCACGTCATCGGTAAGCCCCAGCACCCATATACCGTCCCAGCGCCCGCCTTCCGACTCAAGGAAACCGAGCACATCCAGCTTGGCGGAAGGATCGCGCTGCGGCTGGAATGGCGTTTCGCGCGCCAGCCGGCTTAACATGCCAACCGCAGCCGAGAAGCCCACCACCCCCACGACCGGAGCCTGCCTGGCCAACCTGTCAACCAAGCCATCGAATGCTTCCACGACTTGATAAGCATGGCTGTCGAGTCCTGCCTGACCAGGAAAACCCAACGCCTGCAACCACGACCGGAAACGCGTCGTCCAAATGTGCATATCGGCCGTGCCCGATTCAGGCGACCACGCTTGCTCGCAGTGGCCCCATGCGACAGCCAGGCGTGGCGCGTGCTGTTCAAGCAATCCACGAAACTCGGCGAGCGACACCGTGACTTTGGCCTGCTTGCGCCAAAGCGCGTCTATGGCCGCCCGTCCTGACGCTTCTGGTATGCCGCCTGCGCATCCTCCTGCCAGCAATGCCTGGCCCAGGTCTGCGGGCGCACAATATTTTCTTTGCGCAAACAGCGCCAAGATGCGCAACCAGGCGAGCGCCGCGCGAACGAGCGGCCATTCCGACAACGGCCGCGCCACGGCAATGTTGTAGGGAACCTGCCGGCCTTGCGCATCGGTTCCGAGTGCCGCGCGCAAGCTACGATGCGCCAGGACGACGTCGGCTTCCAGCCGCGCCGCCACAATCGCAAAGCGCCCCTCCGGATGCTGTTGTAATTTTCCAGCGGCCCACTGCGCCGCCATGCGCCACTCCGCATCCGGGTCGGGAGCAATCACGCGTCGCGCATGGCTCTCCGCTCGCGCTCCGGCTTCCAGGGACAACACCTCAATACCTTGTTCCTGCAGCGCGTCCAGCAAACTGGACAAACGCGGTGAAATCTCGTTAAACCCGGCGAGCACCAGATTGGCAAAAGGCAGGACCAGCAAACCATCACGGATGGCGCTATGAATACGTTCGTAGGCAAGATTGCTGTCTTCAAGATCCATTTCGGCCAGCATCATCCGATAATCCCTGCGCCAGACCATGAAGCGCTGGTAATCAGTGGTTTCCACTTCTGGAATCACGTTGATGCGCCACTCATCCAATAGCTGGTCGGCTTGTGCCGCTAGCCTGGCGGCCTGGGAAACATCCAGCAAGACGTGATCAGACTCTGCGTCCGCAATGACCCTCTGCCACAGAAACTGCGAGCCGAATGCATCAACGGTATGCGACGCCAGCTGTGCCTCGGGAACAAACGACAATTGATCGGCGATTCGCGCCAGCCAACCCGACAAGGGCACGATATCGGGCACCGCCATGACACGCCGCGTATCGCTTAAGCTGGCCGACAACTCAGCCAGAATACGGCGAGCATGCCGGTTATTGACCGTCAGGATCAAGGCGTCATCCGGATTCAGGCCGGCAAGGTCATCCAGGGAGACGGAGGCGAAGGTATCAATCATAGTTCCAGGTGCTTGCAACAGTCGCGGGCAAATCGACAAGAACCTCATTCTAACGACTATGACTTACACTTATATTATGCCCACACAAAACAGTCCTCCCCCCATCCTTCCGGTAGAACTTAGCGGTTCGATTTCGTTTCGTTCCGGGCAACAGAACTGGGGCAGCCAAAGACGCATGGCGTTGTTGCATGCTATCGGCCAGGAAGGCTCTATCAGCGCCGCCGCGAAAAAAATCGGCCTCAGCTACAAGGCAGCGTGGGACGCCGTGGACACCATGAACAATCTGGCGGGCGAACCATTGGTACTGCGATCGACGGGCGGCCATCGTGGCGGCGGCGCGACATTGACAGAAAGGGCTCGTGAACTCATACAGCTTTACCATGCCCTAAACCAAGAGCACGAACGTTTTATGGCCCAGCTGGCCAAGGCCAGTACGCAGTCAGCACAGAACCTGGAGCTTATCCAACACATGATGATCCAAACCTCGGCGCGCAACAAATTGCTTGGCATTGTCGACCACATCAAGCCTGGCGCTGTCAACGACGAGGTCACGCTGACCATAGGCGATGGGATACAGGTTATCGCCACCATCACCAGTGAAAGCGTGCAAAACCTGGGGCTTCATCCCGGCAAGCGGGCCTTGGCGTTTATTAAGGCGTCATCAGTTATCGTCGGAGCGCCGGGCGGCGACCTTAAACTTTCGGCGCGCAACCAGTTGCCGGGCCGCATCAGCCGAATTGTTCCCGGGGCGGTCAATGCCGAAGTCTGCATAGAACTGGAGTCAGGGCAAGTCATCGCGGCGATGGTCAGCCTTGAAAGCCTTGACTCCATGGGTCTGAAAGAAGAACAAGCGGCCTATGCGATTTTCAAGGCTTCCAGCGTTATGCTCGGCGTCCTCGACTGATTCAGCGCCAATTGTTCCGGATGGCAGTTGCCAACTATCTTGCCATTTTCGATTTTGTAGACCTCGTCAGCCAATGCCACCACATCAGCGGGATCATGGGTAATCAGAATGGTGGGGATTTCCAGTCGGGCTTGCAGCGCAGCCAGCTCGGCACGCATTTTTGTCCGCAGATCCGCATCCAGCGCAGCCAAGGGTTCGTCCAGCACCAACAGCCGGGGCTCTACGGCCAAGGCCCTGGCCAGTGCAACGCGTTGTTTTTGCCCCCCTGATATTTCAGCAGGATAGCTATGCAAGATAGCGTCCAGTTCGAAAGCATCGATCCAGCGCCGTGCGGCTTCGGGCAAGACGTGGCGCCGCAAATTAAGCCAGCCCTTTTTCAAGCCAAAACCAATATTCTGCGCCACGGTCAAGTGGGGAAACAAGCCATAGTCTTGTTGCAGGTAAGCCAGCTTCCTGTCCTGAGGCACAAGAAATATGTCACGGCTTGAGTTATATAACGTTGATCCACCGATATCGATATGACCGCTATCCGGGCGCAACAAACCGGCAATGGCCTGGACGGTCAGCGTTTTGCCTGAACCCGACGGCCCGAACAACGCAATGCGAGATGACGACGTTGCAATGGCAATGTCCAGCACAAATTCCCGATTGCCGGAAAACACCTGCCTTTTTATGTGTATCTGGATCATAAGAGACGGCTTCCTGAGCCCGACATACGCGATCTGTCAGGCATTAGCTGTGTCGCGATCCACAGCACGGCAACACAGGTCAAAGAGGTTATCAACACGAGCATCAGCGCCAAGTCGTCATTGCCAGCCTGGACTGCTTCGTAGATGGAAATCGATAAGGTTTGTGTACGCCCGGGTATGCTGCCGGCGATCATCAGGGTAGCGCCAAATTCGCCCAAAGCCCGGGCAAAGGCAAGCAATATCCCCGCTACAACGCCACGCAACGCCAGAGGCAACGTAACCCTGAAGAACACCCCGGCATTGCTGATTCCCAAGACCTTGGCGGCATCTTCCAGCGTATGATCAACGCCTTCGAAAGCGGCACGCGCAGCCTTTAGCACCATCGGAAACGCTACCACCGTGGCGGCGATTACAGCGCCTTGCCAAGTGAAGACAAGCTGGATGCCCCATTGTTCAAGATATTGCCCAAGCCAGCCGCGACGCCCCAACAGCACCAAGAGGTAATAGCCAATGACGGTGGGAGGCAGCACCATGGGCAGCGTCAAGATGGAATCAACCAAGTCGCACCAGCGCGAGCGCCAACGGGACAAGCCGTAGGCAGTGGCAATCCCCAGGATCGCTGCAAAAAAGGCGGCCCAGCCGGCCACCTTCAAGGAAAGCAATAACGGAATGCTAAAACTGTTCATGCATGCACTGCTTACGGCTTGGCAAAGCCAAATTTAGCCAATACGGCTTGCCCCTCGGGCGAGTGAATATACGCCAGGAAGTCTGCCGCCTGGGCATGCCGCCCTTTGCGCTGGACCAAAGCAATGGGATACAGCACCGGCTCAGGAGAAGGCAGCTTTTCGATGACCTTGACCTTTTCCGGCATGATGGCCGCATCGGTGGCAAAAACGAAGCCTGCATCGACCTCGCCCCGCGCGACATAGTCCAGAACCTGCCGCACGTTTTGGCCCAGCACTTCACGTTGCTTGACCGCATCCCAGTCGCCTGAGTGTTCGAGCGTCGCCTTCGTGTAGCGGCCTACCGGCACAGTCGCCGGGTTGCCGAACGCAACGCGCTTGACGCTATCGGACTTCAGGTCGGCCAGCGATTGAATCTTCAGCGGATTATCAGCGGGTACGATAAAAACGACTTCGTTACGGACAAAATCCTTGCGTGACGCGACATCAATAACCTTGGCTTCGACGGCCTTGTCCATTGCTTTTTGATCAGCCGAGGCAAAGATATCCGTCGGGGCGCCGTTCACGATTTGCTGCACCAGCACATCAGACGCGGCGAAGCTCATCAATACCTTGGTATCTGGATGCGTTTGCTGGAACTTTACCGCCAGTTCGGTAAATGCGTTAGTCAGACTGGCCGCGGCAGACACCACGATATCTTCCGCTGACGCAGATGCGTTCCATCCCAGCATCGCGAAAAGCGCCGTTGCGACAAACCGTTTGATTTTCATTCCTGCCCCTGTTTGCTATCGAATATAAGGTTTACATGCTGCACAATCTCGTAATATATATACCTACATAACGATAGTCAAATTCATGGCCAGACCGGATGGATAGGATAAGATGATGGTGGCCAGCCAAGCGCAACCCATACGGACGCCTTGCCACTCTATTTACTTAGCATCTACGGTCACGACAACCTTGGTATTTCTACCCCCCGCTTCCATTGATACTTTTATCGACGCAATGTGGCTGGAAGACGGCCTGGCGGCAAACACGCTGTCGGCATATCGGCGCGACCTCGGTGCTTTTGCACGATGGCTGCACGAGAAAAAAGCCAAAGGGCTGGAACAAGCCGATGCTGCCGATATCCAGGATTGGTTTGTTGCCCGCCACCCAACCAGTAAAGCCACGACCGCCAATCGCCGCCTGGCTGCGCTAAGACGTTTCTACCTCTGGGCCATGCGCCACGGGCTGGTTGCCAAAGACCCTTGCCTGACCTTGCGCGCCGCAAAGCAGGCTGCACGTTTTCCCAAGACCTTATCGGAAGACCAGGTAGACGCCTTGATGCACGCGCCAGACGAGCGAAGCACCCTGGGCTTGCGCGACCGTGCCATGCTCGAAACCTTATACGCCACCGGCCTACGTGTCACCGAATTGATCAACCTGAACGTATTGGATGTCAGCCTTACGGAAGGCGTGGTCCGCGTCAACATGGGCAAAGGCGGAAAAGACCGACTGGTGCCGCTGGGCGCGGAAGCCCAACACTGGATAGACCTGTACTTGAAACAGGCGCGCCCCGAACTGCTGGGACCGCGCCGCTGCGATGCATTATTCGTTACTGCACGCGCCGCAGCCATGACACGCCAATCATTCTGGCTCATTGTAAAGAAGCACGCCGTTCAGGCCGACATCCATACGCCGCTTTCACCCCATGTCGTACGGCACGCTTTTGCCACGCATTTGCTGAATCATGGCGCCGACCTGCGCGTGGTGCAGATGCTGCTGGGTCACGCCGACATTTCCACTACGCAGATATATACTCATGTGGCGCGCGAAAGGCTCAAAGCCCTACATGCCAAGCATCACCCGCGCGCTTGAGTGCAACGACAGCCCCACCCTATTTGTTAAACACATCTCATCATGGCAAAAGACAAACACGTATCAGAAACACCGGCAACGCAGTTTCTGAAGAAAAACAAAATAGCCTATAGCGAGCATCCCTACGATTATGTAGACCATGGCGGCGCCACCGAAGCCGCAAAACAACTGGGCCTGGACTTGCACCAAGTCGCCAAGACACTGATCATGGAAGACGAGAATGCTCGGCCCCTGATTGTCGTCATGCACGGCGACTGCGAAGTTTCCACCAAGAATCTGGCTCGTCAGATCGGCGCAAAAAAAGTCGCCCCCTGCACGCCCGATACGGCGCAAAAACATTCCGGCTATCTGGTAGGCGGCACATCGCCTTTTGCAACACGCAAGAAAATGCCGGTATGGGTGGAGGCCGCTCTTTTAGAATATCCGGTTGTCTACCTGAACGGCGGACGGCGTGGGTATTTGATTGGCGTGCCAGCGTCAGCGCTGACTGGCTTGCTGGACGCAAAACCGGTGACTGTGGGATTAGCCAAAGGCTAAGGTCGATGCAACGGCAATTGCTTCAATAAAAAAAGCTTGCACTGTACAGAAATAGCTGGCGTCTCCAGCAGGAATCGAACCTGCAATCTTCCCTTAGGAGGGGAAAGTTATATCCATTTAACTATGGAGACGCAAAACCGAAACCGGATTATAAGGCAGTCCGGAGAGAAAAAAGCCGAGGCGCACGCCCCGGCTTTTTTTTAAACGGCAATAAGTCGACTATTCAAGCTTGATGTTGCCTTTGGCGACAACATCTTTAGCCCAATCGAATTGCTCTTTGATTTCCTTGCCGAACTCTTCTGGCGTGTTGCCGGAAGGTGCAGCGCCTTGCTTTTCAAGAGCTTCGATAACCTTGGGGTCTTTCAAAGCCACCACTGCCGCGTCACGCAACTTTTTAACGATTTCGGGTGGAGTGCCTTTAGGAGCAAGCAGACCATACCAGGCTGGCTGGTTAAGCTGAGGATAGCCCTCTTCTGCCAATGTAGGAACGTCTTTCAGGCTAGGAAGGCGCTCTGGCCATGCCACAGCCATTGCACGTAGGTTACCAGCCTGAATTTGGGCCATGGAGGAAGGCAAGTTGTCGAACATGATTTCGATTTGACCGCCAACAGCATCCGTCACTGCGGGACCCGAACCTTTGTAGGGCACGTGAACCGTATCGGTGCCAGTCGCGAGCTTGAAGGCTTCGCCAAACAAGTGCAGCACCGAGCAAGTGCCCGAACTACCGTTGGAATACTTGCCCGGATTGTCTTTAAGCACCTTCACAAATTCCTTGAAGTTTTTGGCAGGGAACTTGGGATTGACTTCGATAACGTTAGGCACGTTGGCAAAGTTGGTGACTGGAACGAAGTCCGTCAACGCATCGTAGGGTAAATCGGTGGGACGGCAAGCTGGCAACACAGCTAGCGTGGATACTGTAGCGATCGACAAGGTGTAGCCGTCGGGTTTGGCACGCGCTGCTTCGGCTGCGCCGATAGCACCGCCTGCGCCGCCTTTGTTCTCGACGACGAACGTTTGGCCCAATTCCTGGCCCATGCGTTGCGTCACGATGCGAGCAACGATATCGGTTGAACCGCCAGGCGCAAAAGGAACGATGACCCGAACAGGTTGGGTAGGATATTCGGCTGCATTCGCGGCGCCGAACACCGAAGCAACACCAGCAACCAGGGCTAACGCGGCGAATTTATTTCGAAATGGGACCATAAGAAGTCTCTCCGTGAAAACATTTTATTTGAATAACCAGGCCTTTATTTTAGGCTAGGCTTATGCATGTCACTAGCAGAATAACAGCATTTAGTTACTGTTGTCTTATACGTATTATGCGTTACCAAGTACCAGAAGGATTATTCGAACTTGAAGTTTTTCTGCGCCACTACGCCTTTGGCCCAGTCATATTGCTCTTTGATTTCCTTGGCGAATTCTTCCGGTGTATTACCAGACGGCGCAGCACCCTGCTTTTCCAAAGCCGCGATAACCTTGGGATCTTTCAATGCCACCACCGCGGCGTCGCGCAACTTGTTGACGATTTCAGGCGGTGTTCCCTTTGGCGCCAGCAAACCATACCAAGCCGGCTGGTTCAATTGTGGGTAACCGAGTTCAGCCAGCGTAGCGACATCTTTGAGAGAGCCCATCCGCTGTGGTGCTGCAACAGCCAACGCACGCAGGTTGCCTGCCTGGATCTGAGACATGGAGGAAGGGATATTGTCGAACAAGACCTCAACCTGCCCGCCGACGGTATCAACCACGGCCGGACCGGATCCCTTATAGGGAACATGAACAATATCTGTACCTGTCGCTAATTTAAAAGCCTCGCCAAACAAGTGGTTGATCGAGCAAGTGCCCGAGCTGCCATAAGAATACTTGCCCGGATTGGCCTTAAGCACTTCTACGAACGTTTTGAAGTCCTTCGCAGGAAACTTGGGGTTGACTTCGATGACGTTGGGAACATTGGCAAAATTGGTCACAGGCACAAAGTCAGTCAACGGGTCATACGGCAGGTCCGTCGGACGGCAAGCAGGGTTAACAGCCAGTGTGGACACCGTCGCAATCGATAAGTTGTAGCCATCGGGCTTTGCACGTGCTGCCTCGGCAGCGCCAATCGCCCCGCCGGCCCCTGCTTTGTTCTCTACAACCATGGGCTGGCCAAGCTCTTGGGCCATGCGCTGGCTGACAATACGTGCCACGATATCCGTTGAACCGCCTGGTGCGAAAGGCACCAATACGCGTATCGGCTGGGACGGATAATCAGCAGCATAAGCTGTGGCGCCGCCAAATACGGACGCCAGACCCACAGCGATGGCCAGTACGGAAAATTTCTTATTAAGTGCAACCATCTGTCGTCTCTCCGGGAATTTCATACAAAAAAGGGCCTCTGTTCAACAGTCCAAAGCCACTTTGCTGGCCGACAGAGTAGCATCTTCCATCAGCATTAACTTTGCTGATTAGGGCAAATATAAAGGCCTTTTTCGACTGAAATAAGCTTACGTCTAAAATAGCGGCCCGCCCTGTAATACCAGCCAAAGCCTCATGTCCATCATTCAACTTGTTCTCCCCGATTTCCTGCTTATCGCTTTGGGTTGGGCGCTATTCCATAAGCTGAAATTTTCCAGCGAGTTCTTCCGGGGCGCCGAGCAGTTAGTTTATTTTGTACTTTTCCCCGCGCTGCTGTTCCATTCGATCACGCAAACACCGTTGAGCCTGTCAGGCACTTATACCCTGCTGCAGGCGACCATGGCCGTCATGGCGTTCGGTGTCGCCATGGCGTGGCTGGCGGTACCAACGCTACGGCCTGATCCGATTGCCCATGCGTCTGTCGCTCAATGCGCCTATCGTTTCAATACTTTTATGGGCTTATCGCTGGCTGGCGGGCTGGCAGGTGCAAGCGGCCAGACCATCATGGCTGTGATTGTGGGTTTTGCAGTACCGATCTCCAATGTGGCCGCCGTCCACGCCCTGGCCCGCCAGAACGGTGGAAAGATATTCAAGGAAATCCTCCGAAATCCGTTCATCATCGCCACAATCCTTGCTTTGTTGTGCAATATTTTGGGCGTGCCTATCCCCAAGCCGGTAGATACCGTGCTGGGCCGCCTTGGCGCTTGCGCGATTGCCATCGGTTTGATGTGTGTAGGAGCGACGCTTTCGCTCAATGGCGGAAAAGGTGCTGCCAGGCTAATGACATGGATGCTCGCCGTACGCTTGCTGTTGACGCCGGTGGCGGCCATTGCCATTGGCTGGGCATTGGAGCTTTCTGTGGTCGAACGGCAAATACTGTTGTTATTTAGTGCCCTTCCGACAGCCTCTTCAGCCTACGTATTGGCGGCAAGAATGGGCGGCAATGGGCAGATGGTGGCTGTTACGATGTCGCTGGGCACCTTGCTGTCGGCTCTAACTATTCCGTTCTGGCTAATGATAGGGGCTAATCCATAGCTAACGCATATGACTCAAGAAAACATCCAATTCAGTACAAAAGCGCTGTACTTACCCGATGAACAGGCCACGATCGCGCTGGCAGCCCAGCTTGCCCCAATGCTTTGCGGCACCCACCCGGCCGTCGACGCAACGCAACGAGGCGGAAGAATACACCTGCGCGGTGAGCTAGGAGCCGGCAAAACCAGCTTCGCTCGGGCGCTGTTACGGGCAGCTGGAATTACCGGAAAAATAAAAAGTCCTAGCTATGCGCTGATGGAAAGCTATAATCTTTCTAACTTAAACTTCTATCATCTTGATTTCTATAGATTTAGCGACTCCCGAGAATGGGTCGACGCAGGATTTCGAGATATACTGCAAAAAGAAGCAATAGTTTTAATCGAATGGCCGGAGCAAGCGGGGGCTTTATTACCTCCTCCAGATCTCGATATCAATCTTGAATACGCAGAACATGGGCGGCATGCCAGCTTAACGGCCCATAGCAACAAAGGAAAATTATGGCTGACGACACTCGCCCTTCCCCCACAGGACTCTCCCGGCGCCGGCTCATAGCAACCGCGAGCACGTTATTCCTTCTTCCTGTTGTTCCGCGCCTGGCCATGGCGGGTACTATCCTGGCTGTACGAACTTGGCCAGCCGACGAATACACCCGTGTCACCCTGGAAATGGACAGCGAACTGAAGGCTGAACATTTCACCCTTGAGGGCCCCGACCGGCTTGTGGTAGATATCGAGGGGCTGACCATGAGCCGGGCCATCAATGACCTGGTGTCAAAGATCAAACCCAATGACCCCTACATCGAATCGGTACGCGTAGCGCAAAACCGACCCGATGTCATTCGCCTGGTTATGGACTTGAAGCAGCCTATTGCGCCACAGGTCTTTACCCTTAAGCCTATTGGCGAATACAAATACCGGCTGGTGCTCGACTTGTACCCCAAGGTTGCGCAAGACCCTTTGCTTGCCATCATGGACAACAAAGAAACCGACCCGTTGGCTCAGGTACTAGAGGACCTTGCCCAGAATTCGCCATCCCAGGCCCCCATTCCATCAGTAGAAGGGCAAAAGCTGCCTCCTGTAGCCACAAAGCCCAGGTCGCCCGCTGCGCCTCCACCTATTGCTACGCAGCCGCGCGATAGTTCCCGTCCCATACTCGTCGCCCTTGACCCAGGCCATGGCGGCGAAGACCCCGGCGCCGTTGGACGCAGCGGCACTAAGGAAAAAGACATTGTGCTGAGTATTGCCCGGCGTCTGAAAAAACTGATAGACGCGCAGCCTAATATGCGGGCCTATCTGACTCGGGACAATGATTATTTCGTGCCTCTGGGGGTGCGCGTACAGAAGGCGCGCCGCGTCAAGGCGGATTTGTTTATTTCCATACACGCCGACGCATGGATCAAGCCCAGCGCCAGGGGATCCTCGGTTTTCGCGTTATCGCAAAATGGCGCTACCAGTTCAGCGGCCCGCTGGATGGCCCAGCGTGAAAACGACGCTGACCTTATCGGCGGCGTCAACCTGGGGTCGCACAACAAACAGGTGGCTCAAGTATTGCTGGACCTTTCCACCGCGGCACAGATCAATGACTCAGTGCAAGTGGGCAGCCGTATCCTGGGCGAGATCGGAAAAATCAATAAGCTGCATAAAAACCGTGTGGAACGGGCGGGTTTTGCCGTACTGAAAGCCCCGGACATCCCGTCCATACTGGTGGAAACCGCTTTCATCAGCAACCCTGAAGAGGAGCGCCTGTTGCGCAGCCCGGCGCACCAGGACCGTATCGCGAAAGCCATGCTAAGCGGCATTGGCGATTACTTCGCGGCCAGCCCCGCGCTGGCGCGCCGGACCTGACCCATCGCCCGCCTCAAGAGGTGGGCGATTTCTTCTTGAATATTTTCCACAAAGCGCCAACAACCACTGGCACTGCCGCAGCGCAGATGCCGATCAGTACAATGGTGTTCAGGTGCTCTTTAATGATGGGAACATTGCCGAAAAAGTAGCCCAAGGTTACAAGACTACCCACCCACAATACGGCGCCCGAGATATTGAACAGCTGGAAACGCACGATATTCATACTGCCGACGCCCGCCACGAAAGGGGCGAATGTGCGAAAAATGGGCAGAAAGCGCGATAGGACAATGGTTTTCCCGCCATGTTTTTCATAAAAAGCATGGGTCTTCAGCAGCGCGTTGCGATCCAGAAAACGATAATTGTGGGTAAACACTTTCGTACCTAAATAGCGCCCTACCGAATAGTTCACGGTATTACCCAATACGGCGGCTACGATCAATAAGCCACCCAGCAAGACGGGATCGAGCATACCCGAAGCGCCAAACGCGCCCGCAATGAATAACAGGGAATCGCCCGGCAAGAAAGGCAGCACGACCAGCCCGGTCTCACCAAAAATAATCAGGAACAGCACAAGATATATCCATGCACCATACTGGGTCACCCATATCCCGAGATATTGGTCTATGTGGATAATCATGTTCAACAAATCAAGCATATCAACTACCAAAAAAAAGATACTGCAATATAACGCGTTCATCCCCGCAAAAAAAGAACGGCCTCCACAAAGGGCTAAAATCATCAATATGCAAACCCGAAGCCGAATGGAATGCCTGAATGTCTGAACGTCGCTCTATCGCCCCCCTGCCCGACCTATTGATCAGCCAGATCGCCGCCGGCGAAGTGATCGAACGCCCTGCCTCTGTCCTGAAAGAATTGCTCGAGAACGCCATTGATGCTGGCGCGCGAGCCATTGAGGTGCGGCTGGATGGCGGCGGCATACGCCGCATTGCGGTCAGCGACGATGGCCATGGCATCCCGAAACCCGAATTACGACTGGCGCTAACACGCCATGCCACCAGTAAAATTGCTACGCTGAACGAACTGGAATCGGTCAACTCCATGGGGTTCCGAGGCGAAGCATTGGCTTCTGTTGCATCGGTAGCGCGGCTGACCCTGACGTCGCGCACCGTCAACGATGCCCATGCCTGGCAAGTCGAATCGGCGCAAAACGAACCAACTGCGGCTTCCGGCTCTATCGGCACAACCATTGATGTGCGCCAGTTGTTCGACGAAGTGCCTGCCCGCCGCAAGTTTCTACGCGCTGAACCAACCGAGTACGGCCATTGCGTTGATGCCATGGAACGAATTGCATTGGCGCAGCCCAATATTGCATTCAGGCTGTTTCATAATGATAAGGCTCAGCGCCACTGGCGCGCCGCCGATATCGCCCAGCGCGTACGCGATGTGCTGGGTGCGGAGTTCATCGAACAAGGCCTGGAAGTAGAGCAAGAGCATGGCCTGATCGTCCTGCGCGGCATTGTCACCCGGCCGACTTACGCACGCAGCCGCGCCGACCGCCAATACCTCTATGTCAACGGACGCTATGTAAAAGATCGCACGGTTGCCCACGCCATACGCCACGCTTACGCCGACGTCTTGCATGGCGACCGGCAACCCGCCTACGTTTTGTTCCTGGAAGTCGACCCGGCTGGCGTTGACGTCAACGTACACCCAGCCAAGCACGAAGTACGCTTTCGCGACAGCGGCGCCATCCACCGCTTTGTCTCTAAAGCGCTTGGCCACATTCTTGCAGCCGCAGGCGGACAATCAGCAGCCTCAACATCTGCCGATCCCGCTGCGTCGGGCTTTGCTCCGCCGCAGCAGCCAGACTCATCGACCCCATACAACACCGCTTACGAACCAGGCGGTACGGGGGGCTCGAACCCAGACTTTGGGCTGGCCTCGTCAAACGATGGGCAAGCTCCTTCTTCCGCATTTTTCCGTCCGGCCCAATACCAACGTGCCTTTCCTTTACGCGACCACGGCACCGACACCGCGACCAACTGGCAGTCGTTCTACCGTCCGCTGGATCCGCCCACCACAACGCAGGGCCAACCAGTTGACCCTATGTCGGACGAACACGAATTTCCCTTAGGGATGGCACTGGGGCAACTGCACGGCATCTACATATTGGCCCAAAATCATGCCGGACTGGTTCTGGTCGATATGCATGCCGCCCATGAACGTGTCGTCTACGAACAGCTTAAAAAGGCAATGGACACGCAAAGCCTGCCGTGCCAGGAATTATTGGTGCCGGTGGTTTTCGCCGTCACGGAAAAAGAAGTCGCATTACTTGAAGAGCACGGCGACACGCTAACCCAACTGGGACTATCCATACGCGCCGCTGGCCCTGCCTCTGTGGCCGTCCGATCTGTACCCGCGCTGCTGGCAAACGGCGATATCGAATCGCTTGCACGCGGCGTCCTGCGCGACCTGGCCAGCGTGGGCACATCGCCACGCCTTACCGAACAGCGCAACGAACTCTTGTCCACCATGGCCTGCCACGGCTCGGTCCGCGCCAACCGTCGGCTGACACTGGACGAGATGAATGGCCTGCTACGTAAAATGGAACAAACTGAAAGAGCCGATCAGTGCAACCACGGCCGCCCTACCTGGGTGCAATGGAAGGTCAGCGAGCTGGATAAAATGTTTATGCGCGGCCAATGACAATACCCGTTATCTGTCTGGCAGGCCCCACTGCCGCCGGAAAAAGCGCCACCACGCTGGCGCTGGCACAACGTTGGCCGATTGAAATCGTTATCGTCGATTCGGCTACGATTTATCGCGGCATGGATATAGGAACCGCCAAGCCGTCCGCTGCCGAACAAGCCATCGCGCCACATCATTTGCTGGATATCCGCGACCCGGCTGAAAGCTACTCCGCCGCCGAGTTCCAGCGGGACGCTGCAGCGTTGATCCAGGCGATCACCGCCCGTGGCAACATTCCGCTATTGTGCGGCGGCACAATGCTTTATTACAAAGCCTTGCGGGAAGGGCTAAACGAACTTCCTGCAGCGGATCCCGTGATTCGGGCCCAAATAGATGGCGAAGCGCAAGAAAGTGGATGGCCCGAATTGCACCGGCAGCTTGCCGGATTCGATCCAGCCACTGCGGCACGCCTGGCGCCCAATGATAGCCAGCGCCTGCAACGCGCCATTGAAATATATCGGGTCAGCGGGCGGCCTATGTCGTCCTGGCTCGCCGATGCGCGCCCAAAGCAAGACAATAGCCTGGAATTCATTACCGTCAGCCTGGAACCTTCGGATCGGTTGGCGCTACACGCCCGGATCGCGCAACGCTATCAGGCAATGATGGAGCAAGGCCTGCTGCAGGAGGTGCAAGCGCTGCATCAACGCCCCGACCTGCATACCGGGCTGCCTTCCGTGCGCTGCGTGGGATATAGGCAGCTTTGGGACTACCTGGATGGCAAGCAGGACAAAAGGCAGGCCATAGAGCAGGCCATCGCCGCCACGCGCCAGTTAGCCAAGCGGCAACTGACTTGGCTACGTTCCCAGCCCGACCGCCATATTATCGATTGCCTGGCGCCTGATGCCGCCAGGCAGGCCGTAGACAAGATCGCGCAATTCTGGCCGGATCGACCCTTGGTTACACCACGATAGTCTGAGGCGCATCGGCGCCCTGGCGTTCGGTAATCTCGCCCAGAACGCTGACTTGTTCACCATGGGCGACCAACGTCGCCTTGATGGCATCAGCCTGATCCGCAGGAACAACAATGACCATGCCTATGCCGCAGTTGAATACCCGATGCATTTCCGTATCGGCCACACCGCCGTTTTGCTGCAGCCAGGAAAACAGGTCAGGCATGGTCCAGGCGTCGCGATGCAGCGTTGCCGACAAATTGGGCTGCAAGATGCGCGGCACGTTATCCAGCAAACCGCCGCCCGTAATATGAGCAAGGCCTTTAATGGAAGCGCCGTGCGCTGCCAATGCCGCCAGCACCGACTTGACATAGATGCGGGTGGGTTCCATGACCACGTCTTCCAGCGGACGGCCGCCCAGGTCTTGGCCAGGCCTGGCATTGGCATGCGTCAGAATCTTGCGCAGCAGCGAAAAACCATTGGAATGCGCGCCGCTGGAGGCCAGCCCCAAAATGACATCACCCGGGACGATGGACTTGCCGTCGATGATGCGCGACTTTTCAACGGCGCCAACAGCAAAGCCGGCCAAATCGTATTCGCCATCGGGATACATGCCCGGCATTTCGGCGGTTTCACCGCCAATCAGGGCGCAACCCGAAAGTTCGCATCCCTTGGCTATGCCGCCGACCACGCTGGCTGCCGTATCGACCGACAATTTGCCGCAAGCGAAATAATCCAGGAAAAACAACGGCTCGGCACCTTGCACCAAAATATCATTGACGCTCATGGCCACCAGGTCGATACCAACGGTATCATGACGCTGCCATTCAAAGGCGAGCCGCAATTTGGTGCCAACGCCGTCAGTTCCCGATACCAATACGGGTTCTTTCAGGTGCTTGGGTACTTCGAACAAGGCGCCGAATCCACCAATACCCGCCATAACTCCGGCCCTCATGGTTTTGGCTGCAAGCGGCTTGATACGGTCGACAAGCGCATCGCCTGCGTCGATATCGACGCCTGCGTCGCGATAAGTCAAGGAAGCTGAATGTTTGTTTGTCATGAGAAATGCCGTGGGATGTGTAAGAATTGCATGTTGAATTAAATACCAGGGTTGATTTTACGATGAACGCAGAAAATGCACGCCCCTGGCATGCGGCGACCGGGCAAAAGCCGCGGCGCCCCCTATTAGACAACACATGACACAGCAACTGATACTGGATTTGTTACTGCCCTCTGCCCCGTCGCTGGACAACTTCGTTGTCGGCGAGAACGGACAGGCGCTGGATGCCCTGCGCAACTGGGAGACCGGACACGCAATTTACCTATGGGGTCCGCCTGGCTCGGGCCGCACGCACTTGCTTCGGGCCACGGCAAGCGGGCTCAATGGGCTTTATCACGGGCCTACCGATAGCCCGGCTATTTTGAAGGATATCGCCACCGGCGATTACCTTCAGCACAGATTGATTGCGATCGATAATGTAGAGCTTCTGGACGCCGATGGTCAGGCAGCCCTGTTTGCCCTGTACAATCGCTGGCGCGAGGTCGCGGCTACCCGCCACAGCTTCGCGCTGATTTTAGCGGGGGATCGGGCTCCGATGGCGATGCCGCTGCGCGAAGACTTGCGCACACGACTAGGCTGGGATCTGGTGTTTCGCCTGGAGCTGCTATCTGACCAGGATAGGGCCGAAGTCCTCAAGGCGCGAGCCGGCGAGCGCGGCTTGCAGCTTTCACCCGAGGTTATAAGCTGGATCCTTACCCACTACGCACGCGACATGAGTCGTTTAAGCGAACTGGTTGATTCCCTGGATAGCTATTCCCTGGAGAAACGCAGGGCCATTACCTTGCCCTTATTAAAAGATTTTCTGGCTTCCAGCCAGACCTAAATGAATTGATACCAACAATGTCTGTAAAACGCCTTGCCCTGTTCGACCTGGATCACACGCTGCTTCCTCTGGACAGCGATTATCAGTGGGCCGATTTCCTGGCTCGCACTGGGCGGGCCGGCGATCCGGCCGAAGCACAACGCCGCAACGATGACTTGATGCATCGCTATAACGCCGGCAATCTTACTGCCGAGCAATCCGCCGAATTCATGCTGGGCCTGCTGACTCGGGCCGATGCGGCCGAGCTGGCCCATTGGCACGAAATATTCATGGCTGAAGTCGTGCGTCCGGCCATTCTTCCTATCGCCAAGCGCCTGGTTCAGGATCATATCGATCAGGGCGACCTGTGCGCTATCGTCACCGCGACCAACGAATTCGTTACAGCGCCCATTGCCCGCGAATTTGGCGTGCCGCACCTGATCGCCACCATTCCCGAAGCCCAGAACGGACGATATACAGGGCGTATTCAAGGCGTGCCCAGCTTCCAGGCAGGCAAGATCACACGTGTCGACGAATGGCTGGCGGGCATGGACTTGGCACGAACCGACTTCGAATGCTCTTTCTTCTATAGCGATTCGCCCAATGACCTGCCTTTGCTGGAAGTCGTCACGCACCCTATTGCCACTAACCCCAGCCCGCCGCTGCGCCTGATCGCACAAGAGCGGAACTGGAAAATCCTTGATCTTTTCAAGGACATGCAAGACGCAAAGTCTTAAAATACATTCATGATTAAAGAAACAATAAAAAACTTTGTAGGTCGTCTATTCTCCGCGCCGCGCCGCGGGCCTGAACGCTTATCCCAAGACAAGCATGGCATTGACCGGCGCAACGTCTCGCGCCACGCCATCAAAGTGTGTGAAGTGCTTCAGCACGAAGGCTATGCCGCTTACATCGTGGGCGGTGCTGTGCGCGATCTTATCGTAGGCCTGGAGCCCAAGGATTTCGACGTGGCCACCAACGCCACGCCCAATCAAATTCGCGCGCTGTTCCGGCGCGCCCGTATCATCGGCAAGCGCTTTCAATTGGTGCATGTGGTGTTCGGCCAGGAAATAATTGAAACCTCTACATTCAGGGCCCCGGCATCGGTCGAACAAGACACCGACGAACATGGCCGCATTCTGCGCGACAACTTGTTCGGTACGCACGAGGAAGACGCCGCGCGCCGCGACTTCACATTGAACGCGCTGTATTACGACCCCGTCACGGAAGAAGTCATCGACTACCATCGCGGCGTGCAAGATCTGAAAAAGCGCGTGGTGCGCATGATAGGCGACCCCGAAACACGCTATCGCGAAGACCCGGTGCGCATGCTGCGCGCGCTGCGCTTCGCTGCCAAGCTCAGCGCCACGATAGATCCAGCCTCGCGCGAACCCATCTTGCGCATGGCGCCGCTTATCGAAAATGTACCGTCCTCGCGCTTGTTCGACGAAATCCTCAAGCTACTGACCTGCGGGCATGCCATGGACTGCGTGCGCCAGTTGCAGGCCGTTGGCCTGGACCGCGGCTTGCTGCCCCTGATCGACATCATCTTCAAACAAGAAGGCGGCGAAGAGTTTGTCGAACTGGCGCTAGCGCGTACCGACGCGCGTGTGCGGGCAGGCAAGACCGTTAGCCCAAGCTTCCTGTTTGCCGCACTGCTGTGGAAACTGGTCAATAAGCGCTGGCAAGAAATCTGCGCCGGGGGCGAACACCCCGCTCAGGCACTCATGCAAGCAGCCGACTCAGTCGTGGAAGAGCAAACCCGCAAACTGGCCATACAGCGCCGCTTTCAGGCTGACATGCGCGAAATCTGGTTCATGCAAGCCCGCTTCGAGCGCGCCAACCCCAAGACCATATGGCGCATGCTGGAGCAGCCGCGCTTTCGTGCCGCCGTTGACTTCCTGCAATTGCGCGCCGAGGCGCGCGAAGTGGATAGCGTACAAGCGCAATGGTGGATGGACTTGGCTAATGCCGATGACTCTACGCGAGCTGAACTGATCGAAACTTATCAGGCGAAGACACGCAGCAAACCGACCACGACGCGGCGTCGCCGCAGCCCCAAACGGCGTGCTCCGGCCAGCACACCCCAAGCATGACGCTGGCGTATATTGGCCTGGGCGCGAACCTGGGCGATGCACAAGTTGCTTTGCTGCAGGCTGCCGACGAACTGGCGCAAATGCCGGGCACAGAGCAATTCGAACTATCGCCGCTATACCGCAGCGCGCCAATCGACTCCAGCGGACCTGATTACATCAATGCCGTTGCTTCATTTGATACGGTGCTGACAGCCAGGCAGTTGCTGCTTGCATTGCAGGATATCGAACAGCGCCATGGGCGCCTGCGCCCTTATCGCAATGCCCCGCGCACGCTGGATCTGGACTTGCTGCTGTTTGGCGACCAGAACATCCAGGAACCCGATTTGATTGTGCCCCATCCCCGCATGCACGAACGTGCATTCGTATTGCGGCCGCTGTCGGACCTGTCGCCCGGCTTGATATTGGCGCAGGGCCCGGTCGCCGCCTTGCTGGCGGCATGCTCTGACCAGGCGCTGGCGCGTATTCCCTGAACCAGCGATCAGGGCTGTTGCCGCAAAATCTGCCTTGCCCGCTCTATAACGGGCGCATCCACCATTTCTCCATCCATCTGGAAGGCCAGCGATCCGGTGGAATCGGCCATCGCAACAATGCGCTTCGCCCACTCTGTGTCGGCGGCCGTTGGCGCGAATGCTGCATGTATTGTGGCGATTTGCGCAGGATGTATGCATAGCATCCCGCCAAAGCCCATGTCTCGTACCTGCCGGGCCAGTGCTGACAAGCCGTCTTGATCAGAAAAGTTCGGGTAGACGCCATCCAGCGGTGCCGCCAGCCCGCAAGCGGCGCTATGCAACAGAATCTGGCAACGTATTTGGTTAAGCAGCAACGCCGCGCCAGCGGTATCGGGAGTCGCACCTAATTCGAGCATGAGATCCAGACTACCAAAGGATAGCCGCGCAACACCCTGCTGTGCCGCCAGTTCATCCAGCGCCAGTACGCCCTTGGCGCTTTCCACGATGGGCAGCACGGCTTTACCCGCCCCCGTTACCTGCTGAAGCTGCTGTGCCGATTCGGCCTTGGGCAGCAACACGGCTTTAATGTTGTCATACGCCGCGCATAAAGCCAGATCGGCATTGAACCAGGAGGTTGTCGCGCCGTTGGTCCGCACAAAAAAGGAAGACTGCGGATTAGCGCTGGCAAACTCACGCAAATGTTCCCGGGCCTGATCTTTAAGGTCGTGCTGAACCGCATCTTCAAGATCGATAATGACGGCATCGGCACCAGCGGCCAAGGCCTTGGCAAATCGCTCTGGCCTGGTCGCCGGCACGAACAATGCCGATCTGATTTGTTGCTGCATTAAATAACCCCTTGTTGCGCCAAGCCCTGGATTTCATCTTGCGAATAACCCAGTCCGGCAAGAATAGAAGCGGAATTCTCGCCCAGTGCGGGGATCTTGTCCATGCGGGCCTCGAATGCCGAACTCGTTGCCGGCGGAATCAGCGCCGGCAGTAGACCGACAGCACTATCCACAGTGGTCCAGCGCTGGCGTTCGGCTAGCTGCGGATGATTCCACACGTCCTGCATCGTATTGACGCTGGCATTGGCAATGTTTGCGGCTTCCAGGCGCTCAATGACCTGGGCACGCGACAAGGATGCAAACGTCGTGACAATCAATACCCGCAGCGCCTCTTTGTTGGCCACGCGCTGGGTGTTGTTGCTGAACCGGCCATCGGCCGCCACGTCAGCCTGTTTCAAGACAATGTTGCAGAATGCCGCCCACTCGCGTTCGTTTTGCAGCCCCAGCATCACTTCGCTGCCATCCCCCACCGGGAAGGGGCCATAGGGATAGATGGTGGCGTGCGCAGCGCCTGCGCGTTGTGGTGGAGGCGCGCCGTCAAACGCGTAGTACATGGGGAACCCCATCCACTCGACCATGCTTTCCAGCATGGATACGTCGATGCGGCTGCCTTGGCCTGTACGCCCGCGCAGCAATAGCGCCGACAAAATGCTGCTATAGGCGTACATGCCTGCCGCAATGTCGGAAATCGAACAGCCCGCCTTGGCACGACTGTCCGGTGTTCCAGTAACGGATAAAAATCCGCTTTCACTTTGAATCAGCAGATCGTAGGCTTTTTTATCCTGATATGAGCCGCCTTCGCCATAACCAGAAATATCGCAGACGATCAGGCTCGGGTGCTTTTCGTGCAAAGCTTCGAATGACAAGCCCAGGCGGGCCGCCGCACCAGGCGCCAGATTTTGTACCAGCACATCGGCCTGCCCCAGCAATTCGCCCAGGATATCTGCCGCTTCTGGCCGTTTAAGATCCAGCGTCAGGCTTTCCTTGGAACGATTAGTCCACACAAAATGCGACGCCATCCCCTTGACCCGCTCATCGTAGCCACGGGCAAAATCCCCCACGCCGGGTCGCTCGACCTTGATGACGCGAGCGCCCATATCGGCAAGCTGGCGGGTGCAAAATGGCGCGGCAATGGCGTGTTCCAGGCTCACAACGGTAATACCGTCCAGTGGCCGCGGCGCTGCGGGATTGCTGGTTGCAATAGTAGGTTGTGTTGAAGTGCTCATGCCTTGAACCTTAATTCAGCTTGATGGGCAAGCGTGCCGTCTTGTTCCGCCCAGAGTTGGGCCGTATTGTCCTGTGTCAGCATGCCGGCCACCTGGAAGGGGCGCGGCGCGACCAGCGGCCTCAAACCGCGGTAAGAAAAGGAAACAACGTCCTTGTCGGGATGGGCATTGGTGAATGCCTGGCATTGCAAGGTCGCGATCATGGGGCCGTGCACCACCAAACCGGGATAGCCTTCGGCTTGCGTTACGTAGGGCTCATCGTAATGAATGCGGTGGCCGTTGAAGGTTACCGCCGAGTAGCGAAACAGCATGACGGGCGTTGGGTCGATATTTTCGGACCACTGCGCTTGCGGCGCCGGCACGCTACCCTCTAGCTTGGGAGGGCTGGGCTCGCGGTAGACGATGTCCTGTTCTTCGGAGATGCATAATACGCCGTCCTGGGTGTATTCATGCTTTACCGTTACGAACAACAACTTGCCGGTACTGCCTTCTTTTTCCTTGACGGCGGCGATAGTCGACAGCCGTTTGCCTGGCGTCCCGATGCGTAAAGGTTGCAGAAACTCCAGGCGACCGCCCGCCCACATGCGGTTACGGTTATCTGCCGCAGGTAGAAAACCACCACGTTGCGGGTGGCCGTCTGTGCCTATCTGGTCGTAAGGCACACCCTTCACAAACAGGGCCCAGTGCCATAGCAAGGGCAGCGCGTCGCCTACCTGGGGCGTTGCCGCACCCAGGCTGAGTGCGACCTTCTCGATGTGGCCAATGTCGATCGAATCATTGCATTCTTCGGTCCGGCCAATCCAGGCAGAGGGGTTCGGGGCTGTCATGAGGCTCTTTTTCCGTTAAATCAGATAAAGCACTAGCTTGCATGCTTATGCAGCGCTTGTGAATTCGATTTTGGATAAGCCCCTCTTCACTTGGCTTAAACAGGCCGGATTCGCTCGCGTGGCGAGCATAATCCGGCATCCCTTGATTACACTGGGATCAGAGGAATTTCGGCGATGCGCGCCTTCCATTCCCGGGGACCGGTTTCGTGCACCGATGTACCGGTGGAGTCCACCGCCACGGTAACCGGCATATCTTTGACATCGAATTCGTAGATGGCTTCCATGCCCAGATCTTCAAAACCGACAACCTTGGCGCCGCGTATCGCCTTGGAAACCAGATAAGCCGAACCGCCCACAGCCATCAGGTACGCCGAACCATGCTTGCGTATGGACTCGATGGCAACCGGACCGCGCTCGGCCTTGCCTATCATGGAGATCAGGCCAGTCTGTTCCAGCATCATGTCGGTAAAGCTGTCCATGCGGGTAGCGGTAGTAGGGCCTGCCGGACCAACGACTTCGTCGCCCACAGGATCGACCGGGCCTACGTAGTAAATAACCCGATTGGCGAAATCCACGGGCAGTTTCTCGCCCTTTGCCAGCATGTCTTGAATACGTTTATGGGCGGCGTCGCGGCCCGTCAGCATTTTGCCTGACAGCAGCAAGGTCTGGCCTGGCTTCCAGCTGGCGACTTGCGCTTTGGTCAAAGTGTTCAGATCCACCTGCAACGATTTATTGTAGTCAGGGGCCCAATGGACATCAGGCCAGTCCGAAAGCGCTGGCGGCGTCAGTTGGGCTGGGCCAGAGCCGTCGAGTTCGAAATGCACGTGGCGTGTTGCCGCGCAGTTGGGGATCATGGCTACTGGCTTGGAGGCGGCGTGTGTCGGGAAAGTATGAATCTTGACATCCAGCACCGTAGTCAGACCACCCAGGCCCTGGGCGCCTATGCCCAGCGCATTCACCTTTTGGTAGAGCTCGATACGCAGTTCTTCGAGCTTGTTTTGCGGTCCGCGCTGCAAAAGCTCGTACATGTCGATATCTTCCATCAGGGACTGCTTGGCCATCAGCATGGCTTTCTCGGCTGTTCCGCCGACCCCAATACCCAGCATGCCCGGCGGGCACCATCCTGCGCCCATCTGCGGCACCGTCTTCAAAACCCAATCGATCAGCGAATCGCTGGGATTAAGCATGGCAAATTTGGATTTATTTTCCGAGCCGCCGCCTTTGGCTGCCACTTGCACATCGACTTTAGCGCCGGCGACCAGCTCGACACTGACAATACAGGGTGTATTGTCGCGTGTGTTCTTGCGCGTAAACAAAGGGTCGGCAAGGATGGATGCGCGCAAAGGATTGTCGGGGTTCAGGTACCCTTGGCGCACCCCTTCGTCGCAGAGATCTTGCATGCTGCGCTGTGTATCGAAGCGGACATCCATGCCCACTTTCAGGAATACGTTGACGACGCCGGTATCCTGACAAATCGGGCGATGGCCCTCGGCGCACATGCGCGAGTTGGTCAGTATCTGGGCAATTGCGTCTTTGGCGGCTGGGCTTTCTTCCAGTTCGTAGGCGCGAGCCAGATGCTGGATGTAATCAGCCGGATGGTAATAACTGATGAACTGCACGGCGTCCGCGATGGACTGGATCAGGTCGGATTCTTTAATTGTCGTAGTCATGGAGCTTATATAGTCATAAAAAAGGCAAGCATGTAACACCTGCCGAGGTTACTGGCCAGTTGCGCAAAGGCTTACTTCCCGGTCCACACAGGCTTGCGCTTTTCGGCAAAAGCGGTCGCGCCTTCTTTGGCGTCGGCCGATACGAAAATATGGGCGACCCGAGGCCGCTGCAAATCGAACATGTCAGACTGGCGCCAGTCGCGGGATTCGGACACGATTTTTTTGGCGGTTTGCACAGCCAGAGGGCCGTTTTCGGCTATGACGCGTGCCAACGCCAGAGCGCCCTCAAGTGCCTTGCCTGGCTCAACCAGGCGATTGACCAGACCATACTGATGCGCGCGTTCAGCGGGCAGCATTTCGCCTGTCAGTACCGCTTCCATGGCAATATGATAAGGGATGCGACTGGGTAAACGAACCATGCCGCCGGAACCGGGCACGATGCCGCGCTTGACTTCCGGCAATCCGAAACTGGAGTTGTTTGCCGCCACGATCATGTCGCAGGCCAAAGCCATTTCACAACCGCCCGCCAAAGCGTAGCCTTCTACCGCGGCGATCAAGGGCTTTCTGGGGGGCCGTTCGCAAAGGCCGGCAAAGCCGCGGCCTTCGACCAAAGGGCGCTGGCCATTATGCGCAAATGCTTTCAAGTCCATACCGGAAGAAAAGGTGTTATTGGCCCCGGTAAGAATCCCAATTACCACGTCATCGTTGGCGTCAAGCTGATCGAACGCCTTGGCCAGTTCATGCGCGGTTTCATAGTTGATGGCATTGCGCGCCTCGGGCCTATTGACCGTAATGATCTGTACGCGATCGATGATTTCCACTTTTACCAAATCAGACATAAATCAATTCCCAAAAAGCCGCGGCGCCAGCAAGCGCCTGTTAAAGACAGTCGATAACGCAATATCATACGACCAATTACCAGAGCCCCAATTACTGGGCTGCCTTCTTTGGCGCGGAACCAGTTAAAATTGAAAAATTTTGCGGCTTTTCGCTTTACTGGCTTTCGCTCATGCTCACATTTCAGCAAATCATTTTAACGCTCCAGCAATACTGGGATAAGCAGGGCTGCGCACTATTGCAACCCTACGATATGGAAGTCGGCGCGGGCACTTCGCATACGGCAACCTTCTTGCGGTCCATCGGGCCTGAGCCATGGCGCGCGGCATATGTACAGCCTTCGCGCCGCCCCAACGACGGCCGCTACGGCGAAAACCCCAATCGGCTGCAACACTACTACCAATACCAGGTAGTACTCAAACCCGCCCCCACCGACATCATGGACTTGTATATCGGTTCGCTGGTCGCGCTGGGCATCAACCCCCAGGAACACGACATCCGCTTCGTCGAAGACGACTGGGAAAACCCCACGCTGGGCGCATGGGGCCTGGGCTGGGAAGTCTGGCTTAACGGCATGGAAGTCACCCAGTTCACCTACTTCCAGCAAGTCGGCGGCCTTGACTGCAGCCCGACCACAGGCGAGATCACTTATGGCCTGGAACGCCTGGCCATGTATCTTCAAGGGGTCGAAAGCGTATACGACCTGGTCTGGACCGAAGGCGCGCATGGGCAGAAAGTGCTGTATCGCGATGTCTTCCACCAGAACGAAGTGGAACAATCCACTTATAACTTCGAGCATGCGTCCATCCCCATGCTGCTGGCCCACTTCAACGATTACGAAGCCGAAGCACAGCGCCTTATCGAAGTCCCGCTGGCATTGCCCGCCTACGAGGCGACACTTAAAGCTGCGCACACCTTCAATATGCTGGACGCCCGCGGCGCCATCAGCGTTACCGAACGAGCCAGCTATATTGGCCGCATCCGCAACCTGTCGCGCGCCGTCGCCCAGGCTTATTTTGATTCACGCGAAAAACTTGGATTTCCCATGCTAGTCAACCGCAACGGCACGGAGGCTGCATAATGACCACAGCCACCGCCGCATCGACACAGCCCTTGCTGATAGAACTGCGCACTGAAGAACTCCCGCCCAAAGCACTACAGAAATTGGGCCTGGCCTTTGCCGAAGGCATACGCAAAACACTGGATCAGCACCATTTGCTGGCCGACGATTGCGGCATCACGGACTTTTCCACGCCGCGCCGCCTGGCTGTCCTGCTAAGCGCCGTACTGCCTCAGGCGCCCGACTTAAGCTATACCGAAAAACTGATGCCGGCCAAGATTGGCCTAAGCGAAACAGGCAGCATCAGCCCCGCCTTGGCAAAGAAACTGGCCAGCAAAGGCCTGGAGCACCTGTCAGCCGCCGACCTGATCACCGAGTCCGACGGCAAGCAAGATTATCTGTACGCCAAAGGCATAGCCGCAGGCGCAATGCTTGCCGACGCCTTGCAGCAAGCGCTGGACTACGCCATTACCCACTTGCCCATACCCAAGGTCATGCGCTACCAGTTGGCCGACGGCGTCAGCAGCGTCAAATTCGTACGCCCCGCGCATGAACTGATTGCACTCTGGGGCAACGACATCATCAAGATACAGGCCTTGGGCTTGACATCCGGGCGCACCACACTGGGCCATCGCTTCATGGCCCCCCAGGCGATTACCATCGCTTCGCCCGACACCTACGAAAAGCAATTGCATGACGAAGGTAAAGTGATTGCGTCGTTTACCGCGCGCAAGGAACTGATCAGCCAGCAACTGCAAAGCCAGGCGCAAGCCCTGGGCGCCACGATAGGCGCCGGTCCCGAAGTAGACGCGTTGCTTGACGAGGTCACCGCGCTGGTAGAACATCCCACTGTATACGTCGGCGAGTTCGAAGCGCAATTCCTGCAGGTGCCCCCCGAATGCCTGATTCTGACCATGCGTCTGAATCAAAAATACTTCCCGCTTTTCGAGCCGGCAACTGGCAAGCTCACTAGCCGCTTCCTGATCGTCAGCAATATGCACGTCGATAATCCCGTCCATATCATCGAAGGCAACCAGCGCGTCGTGCGCCCGCGCCTGGCGGATGCGCAATTCTTTTTCCAGACTGACCGCAAAACGCGGCTGGCCGATCGGGTAGCCGGCCTGGCCACCAGCGTTTATCACAACAAACTGGGCTCGCAACTGGAGCGCGTGGAACGCGTGCGTCAGATAGCGCGCTATCTGGCAGGCCAGCTGCAGGCGAATACCGAACATGCCGATCGTGCCGCGTTGCTGGCCAAGGCCGACCTCGGTTCCCTCATGGTCGGCGAGTTCCCCGAGCTGCAAGGCATTATGGGCGCTTACTACGCCAAAGCAGACGGCGAGCCCGACGATATCGTCCTGGCCCTAAAAGAGCAATACCGTATCCGCCTGGATACGCCCGTCAATGCCGATACCCTGACCTCGACCGTATTGTTCATTGCCGAGCGCGTCGAAACACTGCTGGGCATCTGGGGAATAGGCCTGGTGCCAACGGGCGAACGCGACCCATACGGGTTGCGCCGTGCCGCGCTGGGCATGATCAGCGCCTTCGAGCAATTGCAAGCGGGCGGCTACTTGGCCATCAACGACAGCGCCAGCCTGCGCCTGCCCGAACTGCTTGCCTTTGCGGCAACCACCTTCGCCCCCGGCGTCCTCAGTTCAACCTGCGGCGCCGAGGTTCAAGCATTTATTTACGAACGCTACCGCAACCAATTAAACAGCGACTTCGACCGCAATGTGGTCGACGCTGTGCTGGCGCTCGAGCCTGCGCTGCACCAAGTACATGCCCGCATACAGGCATGCGCCAGCTTTGCACAGCGCCCCGAAGCCGAAAGCCTGGCAGCAGCCAACAAGCGTATTACCAATCTGCTTAAAAAGGCCGATACTGAACACGGCGCTGTCGACCCAGGAAAACTTCAAGAGCCAGCCGAACAGGCATTGGCCCAGGCCATCAATACGCTCAAGCCCCAGGCGCAGGCGCAACTGGCCCAGGGCGATTTCACGGGTAACCTGGCGACCATGGCACAATCCAAAGATGCCGTTGATGCCTTTTTCAACGACATCATGGTCATGGCCGACGATCCGGCCATACGCGCCAACCGACTGGCCTTGTTGGCAGACCTCCATCAGGTCATGAACCAGGTGGCCGATATTTCCAGGTTAGCCCAGTGAAAGTAGCCATTCTCGACCGCGATGGCGTTATCAATCAAGATAGCGCAGATTTCATCAAAAACCCTGACGAATGGATAGCCCTGCCCGGCAGTCTGGAGGCCATCGCGCGCCTTTCCCGCGCCAATTGGCGCGTGGTCATTGCCAGCAACCAATCGGGCGTCGCCCGCGGCCTGTTCAGCATGGATACGCTCAACGCCATCCATGCCAAGCTGCGCCGCGAAGTCGCGCAGGTCGGCGGCAGCATCGATGCCATCTTTGTTTGTCCCCACGGACCTGACGACGGTTGCGAATGCCGCAAACCCCGGACTGGCATGTTTCTCGACATAGCCCACCGTTATGACATCGATCTGAAACATGTGCCGGCCGTTGGCGACTCCCTGCGAGACCTGCAGGCGGCTGTCGACGCCGGCTGCTCGCCGTGGCTGGTACTGACCGGCAACGGGCAAAAAACACGAGATAACGGCGAGATCCCGGCAGGCACTCAAATCAGGGACAATCTGGCCGCCGTCGTCGACGCGTGGCTTTCCGAGGAATAAACATGGCTCTACTTCGCGCGACGCTCTATCAGATTTTTCTGTTCATTACCGTTGTTCCTTATGCCATCGCCAGCCTTTTGTGCGCGCCGCTGCCTTTGCACTGGCGCTATAAAGTCACCACCGGCTGGCCCCGGCTGGGAATCTGGGGCGCCAAAGTAATACTGGGTATCCGCTGGGAAATCAAAGGGGCCGAAAACCTGCCCGATGGCCCGGCCGTCATGCTGTCCAAGCACCAGTCAGCCTGGGAAACCATGTTCATCATTGCGCATATGCCACGCGACATGTGCTTTGTGTACAAACGCGAGCTGCATCGCATTCCTTTCTTCGGCTGGGGCCTGGCATTGCTGCGCATGATCCCCATAGACCGCGCCAAAGGGCGCGACGCCTTCGAGCAAGTCGTGAAAATCGGCCAGCAACGCATCAACGAAGGTCGCTGGCCTATACTGTTTCCCGAAGGCACTCGCATGTTGCCCGGCAAAACCGGACGATATAAATTGGGCGGGGCATTGTTGGCCACGCGCACCAATACCCCCATCATCCCTGTCGCCCATAATGCGGGCGAATGCTGGCCACGCAATGCCTTTATTAAGAAGCCCGGGCTTATTACGGTTTCAATAGGCCCGCTTATTGAAACGGCCGGCCTGGATGCAGACACGGTCAACAAGAAGGTACAGGAGTGGATCGAATCCGAAATGAGGGTACTGAATCCAGAACGATATGGGCTTGACTAAGCAACTCTCCTTGTTTTCCGATACGCTGGCCTCGGCCTTCGCGCTACAACCTGAACCGCAGCCTGCGCCAGAGCCTGTCGCCAGCCACGAAAACATCGTTACGACCCGCCCTCCGGCTTTGCCGCTGAATGCCCGCTGGCGCGAGGTGAAGACGCCTCAACAAACCATCGGTTATGTACTGCAACGCTCACGACGCAAAAGCATAGGCCTGACCATCAACGATGACGGGTTACAGATTACGGCGCCCAATTGGGTCACGCTGGGCCAGATAGACGCCACCGTCATTGAAAAAGCGCCATGGATACTCGGCAAACTGCTGATCAGGCAGACGCGACAACAGCACCTGGCTACCGCAGACACGCTATGGCAAAACGGGGGCACCATCCCCTACCTGGGAAAGCGCATCGTCCTGAACCTGGACAGCATGCAGAAATCGCCGATATTCCAGGGTAGCCCCTTCGCGCCCGACGATGGCGACATGCTTAGCCTTGCGTTGCCAGCCGACGCCGATCGCAACCGCGTGCGCGATAGTGTGCATTCCTGGCTGCAGCAGCAGGCAAAGATCTGGTTCGGCGAACGGCTGCAGCATTTTCTGGATGCCAGCCAATTGACGATCCGTCGCTGGCGGCTTTCATCCGCGGCAACGCGCTGGGGATCATGCAGTAGCGATGGAAACATCATGCTTAACTGGCGACTGATACACTTTGAACATCACATTATCGATTACGTCATCGCCCACGAGATCGCCCATTTGCGGGAAATGAATCACAGCAAGGATTTCTGGCGCGAAGTCGAACGGATATTGCCCGGCTTCGAAAAATCGCGCAACGCCCTTAAGCAGCACGATCCCGCTTCGTTGCCGTTGATTTAATCGTCTTACCCCAAATAACCGCCAAGGAGAATTTTGTGCGATTACTACATACTATGCTGCGCGTAGGCAACCTGGACCGATCGCTGATGTTTTACACCGACGTTCTGGGCATGAAATTGCTGCGCCGTAAAGATTACCCCGATGGCAAATTTACCCTGGCCTTTGTCGGCTACCAAGACGAAAGCGAAGGTGCCGTCATCGAGCTGACCCACAATTGGGATACACCCGCTTATGACTTGGGCAATGGCTACGGCCATATCGCCCTGGAAGTCGAAGACGCTTACGATGCCTGTGCCCGGATCAAGGAAAAAGGCGGCAACGTTACGCGCGAAGCCGGCCCCATGAAACACGGCCAGACCGTCATCGCCTTTGTGGAAGACCCGGACGGCTACAAGATCGAGCTGATACAGCGCAAAGAACGGGCTGACTAAACCGGTTGCCGCTCGAATTCGCCGGGCGCGAAATCATCCACGTCGATGACTGCAGCCACGGCCTTTTCGGCGGCCTCCAGGGAGTTTGCCTGAGCATCCGTGATTGCGCCGCTGGCATGCGCCAGCCGCCAATCCCGCAGGCCGGCATGCTTGATGCGGTCAAGCAAGGGCTGGATTTCAACCACAAGTTCAAAAGCGCGTTCCAGTTGCTCTACGCTGGGGCTATCGTGGCCTTCCCAGACCGCGCCAACCAACCTGTCGCGGGTATCAGACGGCTCAAGCAGCAAATTGGCACACAGCGCTGTAGCCTTATCCGATGGCGGCGTGGCCCGCATACCGGGCGGCAGCAGCAAAGCGCGCAAGACCCAACCCGCGCTACGCATAGGCAGGTTTAGCAAGACATCGTCCAGACGCTTCTCGATAGTGGCGAACCCTTGTTGGGCACACCATGCAACCAGAGGCAGGTCGGATTCGTGCTGGCCTTCATCCTGCCAGCGCTTGAGCACGGCGGACAGCAAATACAATTCGGCAAGCACGTCGCCCAATCGGGCCGACAGCATTTCCTTGCGTTTGAGCGACCCGCCTAATGTCAGCAAAGCAACTTCGGAAACTAGCGCGAACGCCGCTGCGTAGCGGTTCAGGCTGCGATAGTAAGGCGCCGCTGCCCTGCTTCCTTTAGGCGCGGCGACAAAACGGCCTGCTGTCCACGCCGTGCCCGTGGCTCGAAGCGCATTTTTCAGGCTATGCGCCAGATGTTTCCAGATGACAGCATCAAACGCGTCTTCGCCGGCCAACTGGTCGCTATTGCCCAGAGCCACCACTTCTTTCATCAAGTAGGGATGAGCGCGGATAGCCCCCTGACCGAATACGATAAGACTGCGCGTAAGAATATTGGCGCCTTCTACCGTAATAGCCACCGGCAAAGCCCGATAAAGATTGCCCAAATAATTGGCTGGCCCATCAATGACCGCCTTGCCTGCGTGGATGTCCATGGCGTCGTTGACCGATTGCCGCATGCGCTCTGTCGCGTGCAGTTTCATGATGGCCGACACCACTGATGGCTTGTACCCCAATTGCAGGCCTGCACAAGTAAAGCGTCGTGCGGCTTCGACCAGGTAGGCATTGCCGGCCAAGCGCCCCAGTTTTTCCTGCACCCCTTCGAACTTGCCTATAGGTATGCCGAACTGCGTACGGACACGGGCATAGGCCCCTGAGGTATGGGCGGCAAACGTGCAGGCGGCAGCCGACAAGGACGGCAAGGAAATGCCGCGGCCCGCAGCCAATGCGCTCATCAGCATCTGCCAACCCTGCCCCGCCTGTGCCACGCCCCCTATCAAGGCATCAATGGGAACAAATACATCGTTGCCTTCGGTAGGACCATTCTGGAAGGCCTGCATCGCAGGAAGATGGCGCCGTCCCGTCACGACACCGGGCAAGCTGGTAGGCACCAGGGCAACGGAAATACCCAGCTCCGGCGTGTCGCCGATAAGACCGTCAGGATCGGATAGCTTAAAGGCCAGGCCCAGTACCGTGGCGACCGGACTAAGGGTGATATAGCGCTTACGCCAATTCAACAGAATGCCCAAGGTGTCTACGCCGTCGATATCGCGACGGCAAACCACCCCAGAGTCAGTCATGGCCGCGGCGTCGGAACCCGCCTCGGGGCTGGTCAGGCCGAAGCACGGGATCTCTTCGCCTCGGGCAAGCCGCGGCAGCCAGTACTGACGCTGCTCTTGCGTACCGAATTGCATGAGCAGTTCGCCGGGCCCCAGAGAATTAGGAACCATGACGGTAACGGCGGCGGTAACGGAGCGCACCGATATTTGCCGAACGACTTCAGAATGCGCGTAGGGCGAGAAGCCCAGACCGCCGTATTCCTTAGGGATGATCATGCCGAAAAAGCCGTGCTGCTTGAGGAAGGCCCAGACTTCGTCGGGTAGATCGCCATGCTGCCAGGTGATTTGCCAGTCGTTGAGCATGCGGCACACCTGGGCGACAGGGCCATCCATGAAGGCGCGTTCATCGGGAGTCAGCGCAACCGGCTTGACGTTGACCAGCGTTTTCCAGTCAGGATTGCCGGAAAAAAGTTGCGCGTCCCACCAGACGTCGCCTGCTTCGATGGCCTGCTGTTCCGTAAGCGACAGGCTGGGCATGGTCTCGCGCGCCATGCGATACAAGGGCTCAGTCAACCACTGACGACGCCAGGCTCTCCAATTCATGATGTTCCCTCTTGCAGCGTGATGTGTTTATCTTGTAGATGCCATTATCCACTGAAAGATAGGGTGCTGTGTTGGTCTGCCCCTATTGCTGATGGCGCTTGAACCCTTCACGCCACGGACAAAACCGTCCGCGTCTCAATTGCCGCTTAATGCTGGCCCAGGGATACTAAGGCCTATACCAAAACCTATCATCTGATGATATGATATATGAAACCTTGTAATCTTGGCCTTGATACCCTGTTAGAAATGGACGGCAACATTATTGATCAGGAAATGAGTTTAGAAGCGCTATGACTTATTGGCCGATTTTTTCTTGGAAGTTGATCGTGCGCTGACTCTAGATAGGAACAAACAACAATGACAATAACTATTGGAATTTTGTCTCAGGAAAAAATTCGGCAACGCTTACTGGCGATTGCGAAAGGCGACTATAAGCCCAAAGCTAACGAGCCTAAGGTGTGGTTTACCTCGATGCGATCACTCGCCGAAGTATTAAGTGATGACAACCGTGCCCTCCTGCGAGTCATCCAGTCACGACAACCAGCGTCCATTGCCAATTTGGCTGAGATCACCGGCCGTAAACCCAGCAATCTATCCCGCACGTTGAAAACCATGGCTCGTT
This sequence comes from Pollutimonas bauzanensis, assembly GCF_040393045.1. Taxonomy (GTDB): domain Bacteria; phylum Pseudomonadota; class Gammaproteobacteria; order Burkholderiales; family Burkholderiaceae_B; genus Pollutimonas; species Pollutimonas bauzanensis_A. Next base: position 39,543 of record NZ_JBEBUX010000003.1, read on the forward strand.
ACGGACTGGTAGAGATGCAGCGTGAAAGTCGAGTGGTGCGCCCCGTCGTCAAATCAACTGAATTCCAAATTTTCGCAAGCTGACGAAGATAGCGGTAAGATGGCTCTTGTCTTACGATAACCCACTTGCAGTATGAGCTCTATGTCGCCATCGCCCGCCATCCCCATCCGAGAACCCTGCCCTGCCGGCGCCTGTACGTGCGATCGAGACGGCCTGCTGAATGGGTCTGGCGGCGATACCCGCATACTGTGGCTGACCAAGCACGAAGAAAAAAAGCTGATAGCGCGTATTGAAAGTATTTCCAGCTACGCCGATCTGCTGCATATCCAGGAACGAATTTACGCCCAACTAGGCATCATTCTGGAAATCACCCCTGGCATTAACGAAGTACGCACCATGCGCGGCTTTAACATCCGGCTTGTCGCGCGACCAGGGCTATGCAGCAAAACGCAACAAACCATTCCCGCAGCCATTCGTCGCTGCCTGGAAACCCATCCCGAAATCGCCTACACCATACTTAACCAGAACGATCTGCTAGGCGGCATTTAGCCCGACAACCCCAGACACTTCAGCGTTAAGGCATCCAATTCGCTATTAAAATATTTTCGCAGCGTACCGCTAAACACCTGATCATCAGTATCTGCGCACGAAAACAATGTCATTGAAGAATGGAATTTCATATCGTCGGGATAGCCGAAAATCTGCCCGATGGACCGCCCCTGCACGGTACTCACCAGCCGGGTGCATTCCCGCAGCCTTTCGCCAAGTATCGGATGATCCAAATACGCCTTGGCCTCTGCTAGCGAAGAAATAGCAAAGGTACGCGCCATGTCGCTATGGCCTAAACCTTCAATTTGCGGAAAAATGAACCACATCCAATGACTGCGCTTTTTACCAGAGCGAAGTTCCGCGCAGGCTTGATGAAAGACCTTGTCTTGTGCATCAATGAAGCGTTGCAAATTATAAGTATCCATTGCCCCCGACCTCCATTGCGTATTTACGCAAACCAGCTTTAATTCTATTCTGTTTAGTATGCGTTCTCGAAACGCCCCAACCCACAACGGTAAACACAATGACCTGGTCTGCAAAACAATACTCAATTTTCGAAAATGAACGAACGCGGCCAGTGCGCGACCTGGTCGCGGCCATACCACTACAAAATGCTCGCACCGCTGTTGATCTAGGCTGCGGCCCGGGTAACTCCACAGAAGTTTTGGCTCAACGATTTCCCGGCGCTACAGTCACCGGCATGGACAGCGCTGGCGACATGGTTGCAACTGCAAAAAAGCGCCTGCCCGAACTTGATTTCGAGCAATCCGATATTCAAACCTGGAATCCGGCGGCACAATTCGATGTGATATTGGCAAACGCATCACTGCAATGGCTTCCTGATCACGCATCCCTGTACCCCCGTCTGCTAGGCCAACTCGCGCCCGGTGGCTGCTTGGCCGTGCAAACTCCCGACAATCTGGAAGAACCGGCCCACAAGCTATTGCGCAAGGTTGCCGAGAATGGCCCATGGGCGGGGAAGCTGGCTGGAACCATCCTGCCGGCTAGGCATAACGCCAATTGGTACTACGAGTTGCTTCACCCCCTCTGTACCCATGTCGATGTATGGCGAACAACCTACTACCACCCGATGAAGGGCGGCGCCGCGGCAGTGGTCGAATGGTTTAAGGGATCTGCGCTGCAGCCTTATCTTGCACAGTTGAGCAAGGACGAACAGGATGCATTCCTTGTACGTTATAAGGCAGCCATAGCACAGGCGTACCCGGCGTTAGCTGATGGCACTGTACTGCTGCCCTTCCCCAGGCTTTTTGTTGTTGCCAACCGCTAAAGGAGAGCTCCATGGAAACCCAAGAACTACATCGTGGCCGCCTGATCGATCACATACAGTTGGTCGTACGGGATCTTGCCGCCAGCCAGAAATTCTACGAGGCCGTCTTCGACGTTTTGAAAATCCCTATGGGCGGCGAAGGAGATGGGTACTTCTGGGTCGACGAACTATTCGTGTCCTCTGCCGATAGCAAAGCCGCGCACGGGGAACTGACAGGACGCCATCACCTGGCATTCCAGGCGCGGGACAAAGCGATGGTCAATGCTTTTCACGCAGCGGCGCTGGCCAATGGGGGCAAAAACAATGGAACCCCGGGATTGCGCGATTACCATCCGGGCTACTATGCCGCCTTTGTTCTTGACCCTGACGGCAACAACATCGAAGCCGTCTACCACGGTGAAGCACAACGCAGCGCACCTTCAGTAAAAATAGCGTTTTGAAGCCGCGCTGACTGCCAAACGACTAATTGCGCTTGGGGATATCCAGCCCTTTTGCCACGGCTGGCCGCGCCACAAACGCATCGAGCACACGAGTGACGTTGGGAAAATCAGCAATCCCCACCAGTTCACCCGCTTCGTAGAAGCCTATCAGGTTGCGGACCCAGGGAAAGATGGCGATGTCGGCAATGGTGTAGGCGTCGCCCATAACCCAACTGCGGCCTTCGAGACGCCGATCGAGCACGCCAAGCAAGCGCTTGGCCTCGGCAACGTAGCGGTCGCGCGGACGCTTGTCTTCGTAGTCTTTCCCTGCGAATTTATTGAAGAAGCCGAGTTGACCGAACATGGGGCCAATACCGCCCATCTGAAACATCAGCCACTGAATAGTCTCGTAGCGGCCGGCGGGATCTTGCGGTATGAACTGCTTGGACTTATCCGCCAAATAAATCAATATTGCACCGGATTCAAACAGCGATAGCGGTTTGCCATCAGGGCCTTGGGGGTCCAGGATGGCTGGAATCTTGTTGTTGGGGCTAATGGATAAAAACTCTGGCGTCATCTGGTCATTAGTGTCGAAGCTGACCAAATGCACCTCGTAAGGCAGCCCAGTCTCTTCCAGCATGATCGAGGCCTTGACGCCATTGGGGGTGGGCAACGAATAAAGCTGTAACCGCTCAGGATGCTGCGCCGGCCACTTCTTGGTAACGGGGAAAACTGAAAGATCGTTCACTGTATATCCTTATCTAGCACTACATCACGTCAGTAATTGCTGTTTTTTTTCCATCAGCGCATTGGACAACGCAACACCACGAACTAAAACTTGTTGACGGGTGATCACGCTAAAACCGTTGCTGGCGAAAAAGGGTTCGGCGGTCAGGCTGACATCTGCTGAAAGCAACGCAATACCGCGCTGCCTCGCCTCCTGGAAAATATGCGCCATCAATGCCCGGCCCACGCCGCGCCCCGCATGCGAGCCTGCGACGAAGAAGTGATCAATGTAACCTGAGGTCTGCAAATCGGCATACCCCACAGGGCAACCATTGATCTCGGCGACAAAAGGCTGAATCGCGCGAATACGCTCTTGCCAGGCAGGCATATCGTAAGCCACTGGCGCCCAGGCATCCAGTTGCGCGGTTGAATAGTCCCGGCAAGCCAGTTCATGGACCGCCGAGAAAAAGATAGCCCGCAATTGCGGCTCATCGCCCGGGCGGAAGTGGCGTATGGTTATCAAGTGTCTACAGCAGGGATTTCCCCATCGACAACACCTTGTCGCACACCTGTTTTGTGACTTGCTCTTTCAGCCCGCCGCCGCTCAGATCTATCTGCTTGCCGTCACCGCTATTCAATATGCCTTGCGCGCCGCTGGTATATCCGCTATCGGATGAAGGGGATCCGCCGGAAAGCTTGCCTAACAGTCCATCTTTAACTGAGGCCACGCTATTGCCGCCAAGATAGTTGTTCTTCATGCAAAACTCCAGCACGCCGGCAACGTTGCCTGTGCTGCCCGGGGTAATAGACTGTCCCGACAGCATGCCGCCGATATCGCCCAGGCTTCCCAGCGAGCCGGACGAACTGCTTTCAGTTCCTTTTTTCAACAAGTCGCCCAATTGAGCGTGTGCTGCGCCAATAGGTAATAACGCGGCAATGAAAATAGCCGTGGATACAGTACGAAACGTGCACACTTTCATATCAAATTCCTTTGGTAAAACTGGATTGTGCACCCAATATGGGTGCGGAAATAGACTAAGCAGGCCATTAAGCGAATGGCCGCACGCCGATCAACAGGCCGTGCAACCAGAACGCAAACAAGGCCCATATAACCAGTCCGACAACGACGGCGATAATCGTGCCCATGGCTGTGCCTGCTGGATATTGCGTCATGGCCGCCTTGTCGCGTTGGCGGGCGGCCCGAAAACAGAACACAGCCCAAATCAGAAAGCTGCCAAACAGGATCACATCCGCCAGCATGCCGTTGGCCAGCAAGTGGGCGAAAGCCCATAATTTCACGCCCAGCAGCATGGGATGGTGCAAAACCGCCTTGATGCTATTGCGCGGGACGTAAGCCGCACTGATCAGAACAAATGAAATGGCCGTCAATAGCGCTGCAATGTGCCGCATGGCCACTGGCGGCGCCCACAAAATGACGGGCTCTTGCCGTGCCATTCCGTAGCCGACAACAATCAATATAAAACCGATGATCGATACGATCGAATAGCCCGCTTTCCACGCATGTTCGCTATAGCGGTTGCGTTGTGCCGTGCGCCAGTCGTCGGCGACAATGCGAATTGAATGCATGCCCAGAAAAACCGCCAAACCCAGAATAAGAATAGCCATTGGTGTCTGCCTCGCAAAAACGATACGTTACTGTAAACTGCGACGGCGATAGAAGCCCGTATCGATTGGTAACTCAAAGGCTGCTCCGCCACAGGGTAAGATTTGCGTCCTGGAGACCACTTAATGATTAGCCCCCCAAATCCTGTGCGCTTTGTCCCGCACAGGCTCATTCCCACTCAAGAACAAAAAAACATTCAGCTTTCCCAGCACAGGGTGACGCTGATCGAGGCGAATGCGGGGGCTGCTAAAACCACGACCCTGGCCTTAAGAATCGGCGAGGCAATCGCGCGAGGCCTCCAGCCCGAGCAAATTCTGGCATTGGTTTTTACGCCCGAAGCCAAGAGCGTGATGAAAACACGCCTGGTTGACATCGGCATTCCTTCAGCCACGGCAGCCAGGATTCACATACGGACATTTGATGAATTCTCTCTTGAAACACTCAAGGCGATAGAAGGAGTCAATGTATTGCAACTGAAATCGGCGCATGACCTCAGGACGCAGGCGCTTGCCGCAATAGAAAGCGTCGGCCTGACGTACGGTCAAACTGTGGAATATCTGGATATTCGCACCCATAACATTGCCATCAGCCAGTTTCTGGAATATCAGTTGCGGCTGAAAGCCACGATGGCGCTCGATGAAAATGACTACGATAATGGCCCGGATGACGCCGCCGAGCGCCTGGGCATACCCCTGACCGATTACCTGTGGACGCTCGAGTACGAACGCCTGCGTCTTGGAAGCTTCGACGAAGCGCGCTTTCGGGGTCCATTCGATGCCACCTACGATCTCGCGCGGCAATTTCATGAGTTTCCGGAAAGTAAAAATGTCCTCCCTGACTACAGGCTCGTAGCCGGCGACGAGCTGCATGACCTGAACGAGGCTTCGTTCCGCATCCTCGAGGCGTTGCTGGACAAGGACAATCTGTATTTCGTCGGCGCTGGCGACAAGGATCAGGTGATCCATTCCAGCCTTGGCGCCGACGACAGCTACCTGCGGCATCGTTTCGCTGACCGGCAACCTGCTGCAGTCCGTTACCCGCTTACCATGACCTACCGCCATGGTCCCCACTTGGCCTATGCCATGCAAGCCTTCAAGCAGAAACCAGTAGAGTCGGGCTTGTCGCTGATAACGGAAATTATCCCATTGCACTATCCGCAAGACGAGCCTGATGCTTGCGCTGCGCGTGTAGTGGAGGCCATACAAAAATGGAAAGCCGAAAAGCGTCCTCTGGAGGATTGCGCCATCCTCCTGCGCGACCGGCATCAGTCCGTAGCGATCGAGAATGCATTGATGCGTGCGGATATTGCATACCGCACCCATGGAATGCAAGGCTACACCCAGCGCGAAGAAATTCTATTTTTGCGCGGCATGGTCGCCATTGCCCTGAATAATCTGGCGTCGGTCAAGTCGGCAGCTATTCAGAAAGCCATCGTAGAAGCCTTGGCCATTTTCGGGGAGCTGACCCTTACGCCCAAAGAGATGGATGAAGCCAAGGAACTTATCGTCAGTGACCCAACCCTACTTCGCACGTTTTTCAGCGGTCATATTCAGCGCCATAAACAAGATCTGGCCAAGGTGCGCATTTCAGGCGCAGTGGCTTATATGGAAGAGGTCAATGCCGACACCCCGGCGCATGCTGTGCTACATGACATTTGCCAGCAGCTGGATCTGGAAGCGCTTGCCAAACGAATTTACGTCCACCCTCATGATGCTGCGGTGATCACAAAATCGGTGAACGGTTTTATTGCCGCAGCCAAACAATCGGACATGAATCTGCGCCAGTTCTCTGAGTGGACAGGCGCGGCCGACGCCTTCGTCGCCACCAGAAAAAGTAAAGGTTTCGTTGTGCTGGAGTGCGTAGCCAATTCCAAGGGGAAGGAATTCGACCATGTGGTGATGCCGTTCCTGGAAAGCGAGGAATTCCCCAGCATCTTGAACCCCCACAAACAAGAGGAAGAAAACCTTTTCTATGTCGGCGCCACGCGCGCCAAGTCACGCCTGACGCTGATATCACCTACGGAAGATACAAAACGCAGCCCGTTCATCAAGCGCATGCAGCTGGCATCGTCCCGCTCGCGGGCCAACACGTCTGTCGAAAAGAATCAAACCCACGATACGCCGGCCGAGTCAGGCCGTGTCGATCTTAAGGTTGCTTATGCAGACAAAGATACGGTAAAAGCCATGGGCGCACTCTGGGATGCGACCCGCAAGGTTTGGTATGTGAAGCCTGGTCTGGATGCTCAACCCTTTGCGCCTTGGTTTATTAAAAAATAAGTCAAACCAGGCACCGCAAGCATCGGGACTGAAAACCCACTAGCAGTTTTACTAATAAGGAGTACCGTCATGAAGCTTCCTTTTTGCGCGCTGGCCATTGTTGTTTCGCTTTATGCTGTTCCGGGCGCCGCCCAACAAACGCCCGTCCATGACGAGTTTTTCTGGCTGGGCGAAATGAACAAAGCGACTGCCGTGATCAACACCGATGAAGGCTTGCTGGACAAGTCACTGGCGCCCGATATCGCAGCTGGCATTTCAAAAGTCATCGCCGACGGTAACCAACCGGGCGCCAAGCGCCCATCATCCGTCATCACCTTTGAACCCCTGTTGATCAAGGCCGCCGGCGAGGACGTAACGCTGCTTCATGCGGGCCGCTCCAGCCAGGACATGCATGCCACCTACCGCTCAGCCATCCTGCGTGACGACCTTCTGAACCTGGCCGACCAGCTAAACCAGACTTCCAGCACACTGGTCAAGCTGGCTGAAAAGCATGCCGGCACCGTCGTCCCTAATTACACGAACGGTGTAGCCGCTCAGCCCAACACCTACGGCCACTATCTTTTGGGCCATGCAGCAGGCCTTGATCGCGACGCGCAACGCATCCGTGAAGCCTATGTGCGGGTCGACCGATCCGCAATGGGTACAACGGTGTTGAACGGCACGAGCTGGCCGCTGAACCGCACTCGTATGGCGGACTACCTTGGGTTCGACGCAATCGTTGACAACGCCTACGATGCTTCCCAGATATCGTCGATGGACGAGCCTGTCGAGGCGGGCGCTATCGTGACCAGCACGGCTTTGCATACGGGGAACTTCATCCAGGACGTCATGACACAGTACGCCCAGTCGCGTCCATGGATACTGTTGCAGGAAGGCGGCGGCAACACCTACGTTTCCAGTGCAATGCCGCAAAAGCGCAATCCAGGTCTGCTCAACAGGACACGCAGCGATGCCTCGACCGCAGTGTCGCTGGCGATGGGAGTCGTCCTTCAAGCGCACAACATCACTCCTGGCATGAGCGACCCCAAGGAAGTCAAAAACAACAAGGCAATCATCAACAGCGGCATTAAAGCGCTTAAGGGCTGGGACACCGTTCTTAAGTCAATGGTTATCAGCCCCGAGCGTGCGCTGGAAGAGCTTAATAGCGACTGGACAGCATCACAGGAACTTGCCGATGTATTGATGCGCAAATACAAATTGCCTTTCCGTATTGGTCACCACTTTGCGTCCAACATCGTTGATTATGCCAAGCAGAAAGATATCAAGCCGCTGGACTTTCCATACGCCGACGCAAAGCGGATCTATGCCGAGACCGTCGAAGGCACCCACCATACAGGCGAACTCCCCATGAGCGAACAGGAGTTCCGCGCTACTCTGGACCCGCTCTCGATTATCAAGAACCGCGCATCCGTCGGCGGCCCGCAGCCAGCAGAAATGGAGCGCATGCTGAAAATCGCCAACCAAAAAATTGCTGATCAGGACAATTGGATCAAAGAAAAACGGGCAAAGATCAACGACTCTCTGGCCAAGCTTGACAAGGATTTTGACAAGCTTCTTGCAAGCGCGAAGTAATTAGCGGCCGGACCAGCCGGCCTGCCTATTGATTTTGATCATTGTGTCGTGCTGCTGCGCTGCTCAGATGGCTCGGGCGTAGCGGACAGCCCTTCCAATGCTTTCGCTGCAGCCGGATGCATGGGTACGGAAAGCCCCAGGCGGCTGGTTGCGGCTGAGATCTGTGTACCTTGTGCGCTGCCAAGGGCTGAATAATCTTGTCCCTTTTCAAAGATTCTGCGTGTCAGGGATGCGATCTCGGCATCCGAAAAAGCGGTGTCTGTCAGTAGCAGCGCTGCTGTGGCTATGCTTTGAACGTCTTGTTCCTGGCCGGCATACGTGCCTTTGGCGATCATGTGCGGAAAATAACCGGCTTTCAAATCCGTCAAGGCGGACACCGCGTCGCTGGAGAGAGGCAGCAGCCGCAAATGCATATCCTTCAATGAATCGCGCACGCTATCGGCTGGCGTTCCAATAACCTGCAATACCGCGTCTGTCTCTTGCTTTTGCAGTGCCTGCAGCGCTGTATTAAGACTGAACTCTTGAGCGACGATGTCCTCGATCCCAAGGTCGTGAGCCTGCAGCACGCGCAACGCTGTCGTACGCGATGCCGACCCGGCCTCCCCCACCGCTACCCGCTTACCGCGCAAATCAGCTATCGACGTCAACTTACCGTCGGCCCGGACCAGCACGTGAATAGGCTCTGGATACAGGCTGGCGATTGCACGCAGCACGATGTGCGGCCCCTGCCCTTGGAAAGCACCCGTTCCGTTGTAGGCGTCCAGCGCTGCATCACCTTGAGCCAGGGCAAGCGAGACCTTCCCCGCGCGCAAAAGCTGTAGATTTTCTTCGCCTCCGCGCGTAATCAGTGGCACAGCACGAGAGTCGGCGCCGTTGAAGAGCGCCCGCGCCACCCGCAAATATTGCCCATGCTCAGCACCTGCTGCAATGGCATAACCATCTGATACGCGGGCCAGCCGCGCGCGTATGCTCGACTGTGCAACCGCAAGCTCTTCTTCAATAGCGGCATGCTGAGCTGGCGACGTGTCCCGGGGAAACGCATCTACCACCCTGCGGATAGCGGCCAGAATGGCCCCTGTGCCCTGTTGCGCACCTGTTGCCACGACCGGCGCGATGGGTGGCTGGTACCCTGCAGGCACAACGGCGACCCACTCCTTGCCGTCAAGCCGATACCTTGCTGTTCCGTGAGCGCGAATCAGATCACCCGCCTTATTGCCCCCTGAAACGATACCTTCTATCCCTTTTGGGCCCGCACCGAGCGCCGAGATAAAGCCTGCAATACCCGGCGCATTCCAGGCGCCGAAATCCATATCCTTCAACAGTTTGATCTCTGTGTCGAAATACACGATGCGCCGTGTTTCGCCAGCGGGCGCTTTGGTATCCGTCTGGGAACCGATCCGTTCCAGGCTGGCGATCTCGACGACGCCATCAGGCAAGGCCAGCGCGATTCGTTCGGCGACCCCCGTGCGCAGACTATCCTCATCGGGGCCGGCGCCGCAGGCGGTAAGCAAGCTGATGACTAGGCAAGCAAGAATGACCCTCATTACCAGCCTCCGATGAAAGGCAAGGCCAACATGCCAGTCAGAACAAATGCGTTCATGATGTCCACGAAGAAAGCTCCAGCTAAAGGTGCAATCAAATTACTGGTGGGGGCCGGGCCATGCTTGGATGTAATGGCCTGCATATTTGCCATTGCCGTTGCGGTCGAACCCATATTGAAGCCAATAAAGGCGGCCGAGGTAACGGCGGCCTCGTAATCCTTGCCCATGAAACGGAAGCAAACGAACACGACATAGAAAAAGATGAACACGACCTGCACCAGGATGATCACCAAGAAGGGGCCGGCAGATAGCGCAACGTCGATCAAGTTCAAGGTCATCATGGTCATAACCAGGAACAGCGACAAGCAGACATTCGAGATAAGATCCGCCGCCCGGTCGTCGAACCGGAATCCTGCAAACGGCAAAACGTTGCGAATAGCAATACCAATAATCATGCACCACAAAAATGCGGGAATGGTAATAGCCCCTCCCGAGAACCGGTTGGCAAGCCATTGGCCGGCGATCAAGGCGGCAAATATGCCGGCCAGCGCACCCAAAGTGGAAACGGTACTGATTGCGGCTGCCGGCGCTTCGAACTCATGCGTTTCCGCTGCCTGCTCGGCAGACGAGCGCAGCTTGTAACGATTAATGAGGTATTGCGCTATGGGGCCGCCAATAATACCGCCCACAATCAACCCAATGGTCGCGACGGTCATGCTCAGTTCCATCACCATCTGAAGGTTGTTCACCTCTGCGAAGCGGTCTGCATAGGCCGCGCCCGTACCGTGGCCTCCGACCAGCGTTATTGAGCCGGCCACCAAACCGAAAATCGGGTGCAGGTCCAACAACTTTGCAAGCGTCACGCCCACCACATTTTGCAGCACGATGAACGGCAGCAGCACCACGAGAAACATCAAAAGGGCCTTGCCACCACGCTTGAGCATTCGCAAATCGGCGCACAGACCCACGCCGCTAAAGAACATCAGAAGCAAAACAGGCTTGATAGGCTGATCGAACGAGACCTTGAAGTCGCCGATAGCCAGCAGCAACGCGGCCGCCACCGCAAAAAGCATTCCGCCGGTAATCGGGTCTGGAATGTTGTAGCGGGACAGTAACGGAATTTTGCGATTAACCATCGTGCCGATAAGCAGCATGATGATGGCGGCCAACAAGGATCCAAGGGGGTCGAAGCTCATTGTTTCTATCTATTCCTGTTATTGGGCGATGATGCCGCGTGCTATTCCGCCCAAAGACGGGAAATAAGGGGGGTATTTTACAGAATCGCCGACTGACCAGCCTACGCCTTATACTCTACGACAATTCAGCTCTGCCATTACATCGCCCACTCCATGCTTAATACCCTCTGGCTAGCCTTTTTTATCATCGCCTCGATCTCGGGGTTATATCAATGGGTGGCCCTGCAAGATACCGAGATCTTCTCACGCATGGTCCTCAGCCTGTTCAATATGGCCGAGCTATCTGTAGAACTGATGGTCCTGCTATTTGGCACTCTGACGCTCTGGCTTGGATTTCTGCGCATTGCTGAAGCAGCAGGACTGATAGAAACGCTAAGCCGCCTGCTTGCGCCGCTATTTGGGCGGCTCATGCCAGGGGTACCAGCCGGCCACCCCGCGCTGGGTCTGATTACGCTGAACTTTGCCGCCAACGGACTAGGCCTGGACAATGCCGCTACTCCGATAGGGCTACGCGCCATGCGCGAGCTGCAAACGCTCAATCCCGACCCCAAATCCGCCACCAATGCGCAGATCCTGTTCCTGGTCTTGAATGCGTCATCGCTAACCCTGCTGCCCATCACCATCTTCATGTACCGGGCCCAGCAGGGCGCGCCTGACCCCACCATGGTTTTCCTGCCTATACTGCTGGCCACCACCGCATCATCCCTGGTCGGGTTGCTGTCCGTCGCTTTTATGCAAAGACTGAAACTGTATGACCCCGTCGTCCTCGCATGGGGAGCGGGGCTTGCCCTGGCGCTGGGCAGCCTCATGGCCTTGCTTGGCAGCCTGAGCGCCGCCGCGATCAGCGCCACGTCGTCGCTCATGGGCAACCTCACGCTGTTCGGCATCATTATGGTGTTTCTATTGGCGGGCGCCAGAAAAAAAGTGCCGGTTTATGAATGCTTTATCGAAGGCGCCAAGGAAGGTTTCGATATCTCGAAAAACCTGCTGCCATATCTGGTCGCCATGTTGTGCGCCGTTGGCGTACTGCGGGCCTCCGGGGCGTTAGACGCCCTGCTCGAGGTCATCAGGTGGTGTGTCCATGCAATCGGCCTGGATAGCCGTTTTGTCGACGCCCTGCCTACCGCCCTGGTCAAACCATTTTCAGGCAGTGCCGCACGCGGCATGCTGATCGAAACCATGCAGCACTTTGGCGTAGACAGCTTCCCAGCGTTGCTGGCGGCTACTGTGCAAGGCAGCACGGAAACCACCTTTTATGTGCTTGCCGTGTACTTTGGTGCCGTGGGCATACAACGCGCGCGCCATGCGGTAGGTTGCGCCTTGCTCGCCGACTTCGCCGGCGTGCTGGCATCCATTGCGGTGTGCTATTGGTTTTTCGGCTAAACCGGATCAGTCTTTCAGGGCACCCGCCGCTAACAGACAGTCGGACAAAGCCATAAACTGCGCCACCGACAGTTCCTCGGCGCGCGCCGTAGGCACTATACCCAGGCCATCCCAATCGATCAGGCCGGACCAGTCATTTAGCGAGCGGCGCAGCATTTTGCGCCGCTGGGTAAACGCCCTGACCACCAGTTTTTCAAACGCATTCTGGCTTTTCGGCTTTGGGCGGGATTCCGGCAAAGGCACCATACGCACTATTGCCGACACCACGCGCGGCGGCGGGTTGAATGCTTCGGGCGGGACATCGAACAGCTTGTCCATACGGTAACGAGACTGCAGCATCACCGAGAGGCGCCCAAAGTCGCCGGATCCGGGCGCAGCCACCATACGATCAATGACCTCTCGCTGCAGCATGAAATGCTGATCCAGCACATGATCTGCATAGTTGATCAGATGAAACAACAAGGGGCTGGAGATGTTGTACGGCAGGTTGCCGACAATGCGCAGATCCGTTCCGAACTGGGAAAAATCCACCTGCAACGCATCGCCTTCGATGACGGTGAGCTGATCCACCGGGTACTGGTGACGCAAACGCCCTGCCAGATCCCGATCTATCTCGACGACAGTCAAGCTATCCAAGGACTGCAATAACGGCTTGGTCAGGGCCGACAGGCCCGGACCAATTTCAATGACGGTATCCCCGCGTTGGGGCGCGATACCTCGCACGATGGATTCGATAATTCCTTGGTCGACCAGGAAGTTCTGGCCGAAACGCTTGCGTGCTTGATGAACCATAAATAATTAACGACGGTTCCGGTTTGATTGAGGGTCAAGGCGATTATCGATATAAGCCTGTCCGCGCAACTGGCTGAGCCAATCCTCGAATGCGGGCTCTATACGGCGCTGGAACAGAATCTGCCGGGCCTGCATACGCTTATACTCGTTCTCCATATTTTTGGTGCGACGCTCGATCACCTGAATAACGTGCCAGCCAAACTGCGACTTGACGGGCGGGCTGATTTGGCCGGGTTCAAGCGCGTTCATCGCCTGTTCAAATGCGGGGACGGTCTCGCCCGGCGTGAGCCAACCCAGATCCCCGCCTAGCGGTGCCGAAGTGTCTTCGGAATAGCGCTTGGCCAAATCTTCGAACTTTTCACCGTTGGCGAGACGTTCAAGCAATTGCTTCAGAATAGTCTCGGCCTTGGTGTCGGACATGACCTTGGAGCTTTTTATCAGAATATGGCGGGCATGGGTTTGCGTAACCATCATAGGCCCTTGCTCCTGGATCGGCTGATTCGCAGGTGCAGCGGCCTGGGCCTGCCCGGGAGCAGTGGCCGGACCTCTATTGGGCTGGCCGCGCGTCAAGACCTTGAGAATATGAAAGCCATTTCCGCTTTGGATGATGCCGGAGATTTCGCCAGCCTTGAGGTTTTCGGTCGCTTGCAAAAACAGATCCGGCCAGTCGTTGGCCTGCCGTACGCCCAGCTCGCCGCCGTTAAGCGCCTGAGGATCGTCGGATGATGCCGCCGCCACACCGGCGAAATCGGCGCCCCCGCGTACACGAGCCAAAAGCCCTTCAGCCTTTTTACGCAATTCCTGGACCCGCGCCGATGGCGCGCCTTCGGGAACGGCGACCAAAATCTGCGCCAGGCCCAATATTTGCGGACCGCTTTGCTGCGCCGGCGCTTGTTCCGACTGCGGCCCTAAGGGCGCTTGCTGCCCTGCCGCCATTTGCCCACTTTGATTCTTCAGGAACGCATCGATTTCGGCATCTGAAATTACGACGGTGCTATCAACTGCACGCTGTCGCAGAAGGTCCATACGGACCTCCTTGTGCAGATTCTTCATGTAGGCATCCCAGGTTATGCCGGACTTCTCGACTTCCTGGCGCAAGCGCTCAACACTTAGCTTGTTGCGCTGGGCCACCGTCCGGACTGCCTGTTCGGCCTGCGCGTCGGAAACATGAATACCCAGGCGATCAGCCTCCTGACGTTCAATTTCCTCCATGATCATGCGCTGCAATACCTGTTTCTGCAAAACGGATTGATCGGGCACTGGAATCTTCTGGCGTTGCAATTGTTGCTGCGCCAGGCGCGCCTCGGTATTGACCTGCTGCAAGGTAATGACCTTCTGATTCACGACGGCGGCAATGCCATCGACAAACTGCGAAGACTTTTGCACGGAGGCAGGCTCGGCCGTTTGGACAGCTGGTTTAGCAGCTAACGCAGCGCCTGACGATGCCATGCCCAGAATTGGAATCAAAACGGACACAAGCTGGCGCTTAGCATGCACACTACGCATTATTCATACCTCTCGAAGGTGGTTTTTTCGGGTACTGGTGGAGTGATGGACCGATAACTTGAAATCCGGTCACTTAGCAATCTCATGGGGTCGGTGCCAAGCGAGCCCAGGCCAGAAAGTTCCAGCTGGAAGAACATCGCTGTGTTCACTTGTTCTTTTGATACAGCATAACGCTGCATCACGACCCGGCCGACCCAGCAGCAATCGCCCTTGTATTCCAAGCCGAAAATCGACTGGGTGCTGCGCTTTTCCTGCAAGGAATAGTCGTAACGACCAAGGGCGTAGACGTGTTTGCTCAATGGCCACTGGCCTGCCACACTGACCTGCTCACGCGTCTTGTCATCAAGCGGGTTATAGACATAACCTGGGTCTGAGTAAGCGCGCGGATCGCGCTCGTAGCGATAGGAGGTGGACAAGCTGGCCAGGCGCTTGGGTTCCCAACGGAAACCTGCCGTCATGCGGTTGCGATCTCTGGATTCGGGATTGAACTGCGCATCAAAACGCACATTCAAGGTATCGGTAAGGGCAGCATTTGCGCCAATCAGGTAATCGGATTTCTTGTCAGTGCGGGGCTTGCCGCCTCGACCCAACGTTACCCGCTGATCAGAGAAATAAATACGTTGTGCAGCCGACAGTGACAAGCGCTCGAAACCGCTGTCGGCGTCAAGCCAGCGCGTGGTCAGGCCCACCGTCACCTGATTGGCTTCAGCAATGCGATCCCAGCCGCCACTGAATATGTTCTCGTCAAAGGCCTGAGCGAAATTGAACGAAGCAATACCGGTGTCATACACAGGTAGCTGCGATTGATCGCGATATGGCACATTCAGGTAATAAACCCGCGGCTCTAGCGTCTGGATGGAGTCATTGCCGAACAGGCTCGCCTTGCGCTCGAAAGTCATGCCGGAATCGATCGACATGATGGGCAGCACTCGTGACTCGGTTTTGGGGTAGCCCGGATACAGACGGGCCGGATACCAGTCGGTATTGTACTGGCTCATGTGCACGCCAACCTTGGGCGTTACATACCAGCCGGCACGAACGATAGGATAGGCCACGGTGGTATAAGAAGAAAACCGTGTTCCATTGGGGGCAATCCGCGTGTCTTTGAAAGCGCTGAACTTGTCGATATCGCCCGAATAAAACGGCATCTCGAACCGCGTGGCGTAGTTGTCGGATTGAACATCGAACCCGCCCCAGTTATAACGCGCGCCACGCACGTACAGTTCGGGAAGCTTGTTGTACTGTGGTCTCAGATAGTTGGCCGTGCTGTCTTGCAGCGTTTGATAGGTGTAGGCATACAGCGATGCATTGAAATATTTGTAGCCGCTCCAATTAAGGCCGGCGCTGCTTGGCAAATACGTATTCGTCGCCTCGTTCAGGCCCAATGATGAAAAGTCGCGAAAATAATCGTCATCGGATACCCGCCGCACGTCGAACGAGGCGCTCAGCCCCCCGCCCAACCTCTGGCGATGCTGCCAGGAATAATACCAGCGGTTCTTGTCGGCTACTTTATCATTGTTCAAGTAAGTACCAAACACCTGCCCGGTATAGCCGCTGCCCAAATAACGGAATTCAGCGCCCAGCTGCGCTCCGCGCTTGGCCATGTAGCGCGGGATCAGCGTCGCGTCGTAATTGGGTGCGAGATTGAAATAATACGGTGTCGATACCTCGATGCCGCCGGAACTGGATGTGCCATAGGTCGGGATCAAAAAGCCTGACTTGCGTTCTTTGCGGATAGGAAACGTCAGATAAGGCGAATACAGAATAGGGACTTTTTTGAAGTACAACACGCCATTGCGCGCAATACCCTCGTTATCTTCGTAATGCAGGTCAACCCGGGATGACTTGATATACCAGGCAGGATCAGGGCACGGGCAACCGGAATAGGTGACGTCGGTCAGCCTCATGTGGTCGCGGCTAAGGATATCGGCGCGCGTGGCCTTGCCGCCGCCGCCCGTCGCGCCCAGCCAAAAATTCGGATCGTTGACTTCGCCGGTTTCGCTATTGATGTTGTAATTGAGTTCGGGGCCAGTCACGATACTGGCATCGCGCATGATAAGTCCATTGCCGCGCACCCTCACCTGCCCCGTAGACCGCTGGTAGTCGATGTAATCGCCCTTGACCACCGAGTCGATACGGCGCACTTCAGCCTTGCCTGTCAGCTTAACCAGCCCGTCGGCATCGGACTCCATCTTGTCGCCCACCATGAACGAAGTGATGTCGTCATCTTCTACATTTCTATGCAGCTGCAAGTTGGGGGCGACCCGTAACTGCGGCTTGGCGGAACCCGTGCCTGTGTCGGTATCGACGCCAGGCTGCTGTGCCTGCGCCGCCGACACGCCAGCGATCGCTAAAAGAATTGTCCACCAAACCAAACGCACGAGTATTTTGCCCCCGAAGAAAACTGACTATATTTTGGCACAACTGCCGACCCGTAATGATTGGCGACCCGGTATTATAGAGAAGCTGGCGTGCACATGGTTCGCAAGCCGGCTAATTGTTATGCTCCCACACCTCATCATGGAAAAAAACCTTGAACTCCAGCGCTGAATCCCGTCTACCGACACTAAAGAACTGGCTGCAGGGCGTTGCCGGCAGCCTCGAACTGGACATAGACTCATTAAAACCCGCATCCAGCGATGCCAGTTTTCGGCGTTATTACCGCCTTCAGACGCCGTCGGGCACGGCTATCGTCATGGATGCGCCGCCCGAACAGGAAGATTGCCGCCCGTTCATCCACGTAACAGGCCTGCTTGCACAAGCAGGGCTGGATGTGCCCGCCATCTTGGCGCAGAATCTGGAACAAGGCTTTCTACTACTGTCCGATCTGGGCGAGCAGACCTATTATCAAGCCATACAGGCCGGTCTGGATGATACCCGCCTGCAAAAAATGTATCGCGATGCAATTACCGCACTGGTACGAATGCAGCAAGCCCAGACTACCGGTTTGCCCGCCTACGACGCTGATCGCCTGTCTCAAGAGCTGGCCGTCTTCCCTGAATGGTATGCGCAACGACATTGCAACGCTGTCCTGACCGAAGCGGAACAAGTCGTCCTGCAAGAAGCTTTTTCCGCCCTCATCACCGACAATGTAAAGCAGCCAAGCGTGCTGGTGCACAGGGACTTCCATTCCCCAAATCTGATGCTGGGCGAAGCGGGGCACAATCCTGGCATTATCGACTACCAGGATGCGCTGGCCGGCCCCCTAAGCTATGACATTGCCTCGCTGGTCATGGATGCCCGCACGACCTGGGAAGAACCGCAGCAACTGGACTGGGCTATACGGTACTGGGAAGCCGCTCGCACAGCGGGGCTCGCCGTACCTGCCGATTTTTCCGACTTCCATCGCGCCTATGAATGGATGGGTCTGCAACGCAATCTTCGCATTCTGGGCGTGTTCGCCAGGCTTTCATACCGTGACAACAAGCACCACTACCTGGACCACATGCCACGGGTCAATACCTATGTGCGTCAAGTAGCGGGTCGCTATCACGTTTTCCGGCCATTGCTAAGGCTGCTGGACAAACTGGAAAACCGCCAGGTCGTCAGCGGATACACCTTTTAATGCGCGCAATGATTCTTGCAGCGGGACGCGGCGAACGCATGCGCCCGTTAACCGACCATACCCCCAAGCCCTTGTTGCAAGTGGGCGGCAAACCCCTGATCGTATGGCATATAGAACGCCTGGCACGTGCAGGCATTAGCGATCTGGTCATCAACACTTCATGGTTGGGCGACCAGATACAGCAAACGCTTGGCGACGGAAGCCGCTACGGAGCGCGCATTTCCTATTCGCCCGAGTCTACAGCGCTGGAAACCGCTGGCGGCATTGCACAAGCCCTGCCTTTTTTCCAGGATCAGCCGTTTCTCGTAATCAACGGCGACGTCTGGTGCGATTGGGATCCGGCCCAGGCCGAACTGGTCGCAGCTGGCCTTAGTGAAGATGCCCAAGCCTGGCTGCTGCTGGTCGATAACCCGCCCCAGCATCCCGACGGGGATTTCCGCTTGCATGCTTCAGGGCTGGTCGCCGACAAAAATGCAGGTGCTGGCGCAGCAACGTTTACCTTTGCCGGAATAGGCATATACCGTCCAGACCTGTTCAAAGATATTGGCGAACAGCAGGCGGCCCCGCTGGCTCCCCTGCTTCGGCAAGCCATGGCTGCGCAGCACGTATTCGGTATGCACCACCCGGGGCAATGGATAGATGTTGGTACCCCCGATCGCCTCGGCCAACTGGATAAGGCGCTGCGCTGCTAGCGTATGCAGCTGGCGCACGCTACACTTGAAAAGCAGATTAATTCTATGTATCGAAATTTGCCAATTCGAAACCAAGCCCATCAAGCCCCGCAACAAGTCATAAATACCGTTTATGCTTTAGGGTTTTTCGGCAATGGATCCGCCTGATTCCCCTTGCCCTGCAATACAGGAAATAAATGCCCATGTTCGGAAAGTCTAACCGCCGCGTCTTCCAGCCAACGGCCTACGGCAATAGCCGCCGCGCACGACGCATACCCCGATGGCTGGTCTTAATGCTGACGGGGATAGTACTGGGCGCGGGAGGCTTGCTGTTTCTGCAGAAAAGCTATGGGCCGACGCGGCTTACAGTCGAACAATCGGAACAGTTGCACTATGACTTGAACAGCAGCAATATGGATAAGCAGCGCCTGCAATCGCAGCTTAACCAGCAAGGGAATGAGCTGAAAGTTGCCCGCACCACCGTGGAAAAGCAGGCTTCCCAGCTGAAACAAGTCACAGCACAAGTCGGGAAACTCACTGCGGACCTTCAGCTTTTCGCCGACGCGATGCCGCCAGACCCACGCGGAACATCGCCTGGCATTCGCGCAGCCTCGTTCAGCAACGACGCCGGGCAGTTGGCGTACCAGATACTGGTAATGCAGGACAAAGGCAAAACCGATAAATTCATCGGTGAAGTCGAACTCGTCGTTGCCGGGCGTTACCCGAATGGAAAAAACGCCAATATCGACCTTGCGCCCTTCAACATCGAACTGGAACAATATACCCACGCACGTGGCGCGCTCCCGTTGCCAGAAGGCTTCACCGCACGTCAGGTTACGATCAAAATAACGCAGCAAGGCTCGAAAAAGCTTAGCGCCACACGCACCCTGCGCGTCGCAGCGCGCTAAGGTAGCGCGGCCGGCGGCCGCGCTATGGGCCTTACTTAACGTGCTGCAAGAAATCCTTCAAACGCTGGCTGGGCGGATTGACGAGTAGTTCGCTGGGAGGCCCATCTTCAGCAATTTTTCCACCATCAATGAATATCAGGCGGCTGCCCACCTTGCGGGCGAATTCCATTTCGTGCGTGACCACGACCATGGTCATGCCGCCTTCGGCCACATCTTGCATCACTTTCAACACCTCATGACGCAGCTCGGGATCAAGCGCCGAAGTGGGCTCGTCGAACAGCATTAACTTAGGGCGGATCGCCAGTGCACGGGCAATGGCGACACGCTGTTGCTGTCCACCCGAAAGTTCACCCGGATAATGATCCACTTTTTCCGCCAGCCCAACCTTCCCCAGCAAAACGATGGCTTCTTCCCTGGCTTGCTTGCGCGTGCACCCTCGCGTGTGCACGGGGCCGAACATCACGTTTTCCAGGGCGGTAAGCTGGGGAAACAAATTGAACTGCTGGAACACCATGCCGGCTTCCCGACGCAGTTCGCGCACTTGCGCATCGCTACCGCGCACACTAAGGCCGTTAACGATGATGTCGCCGCTTTGGATAGTTTCCAGGACATTGATACAGCGTAAAAATGTGGATTTCCCCGACCCCGACGGCCCTACCACCACGACGACTTCACCTTCTTCGATAGTAAGGTCTATACCATTGAGCACGGTGCTGGGGCCGAACTTCTTAACGACGTTTTTAAACTCGACGATACTCATACGATTTGCGTCCTGTGTTCGATAAACTTCAGGGTCAGCGCAATAATCCCGGTCAGGATAAGGTAGATAACGGCAACCGCACCCCAGATCTCGACCGAGCGAAAATTACTGGCGATAATTTCCTGCCCTTGCCGGGTCAGTTCGGCCACGCCAATAACAATGAATAGCGACGAATCCTTCAAACTGATAATGCACTGGTTACCCATAGCCGGAATCATGCGGCGTAGTGCAACAGGCCCGATGATATAAGCCAATATCTTGTAAAAAGGCAGGCCCATGGCTTGACCTGCCTCTTTCAGCCCCTTGGGCACCGACAACAATGCACCGCGCACGATTTCGGCGATATAAGCCCCCGAGTTAATGACCAGCGTAAAAATAGCCGCCAGTAAGGCATCGATGCGCCAGCCGAAAATCAAAGGCAGCGCAAAATAAATGAACATGACCTGAACTACGATAGGCGTGCCACGTATTACCAAGATATATAACTGCGCCAGAAATGAAAGCGCTACAGGTATATAAGCGGCGAAACGCCACAATACCGCCAATACGATTGCTGCCTGCAGCGCAAACCAGGCCCAATCAGGTACACCGGAAAGGTAGTTAACCCCTATCCACGACGCAAGCTTTATCAGAACAGAAATTGCGACCACGGAAACGACGGCGATGGCCGACGTTTTCCAGGTAACCAGCACCTTTACGTAAGTGGTAACGACACCGGACATAAAGCCAATGATGGTGCCGCCGATCAAACCCAGCAAGGTGATCTGTATTGTCATTATTGCGCCTTCGAGAAGGCTGGGCAATGCATCCCAAATGGCAGACCATTCAAATGTCACGTTGATTGCCTCGAAAATTGGCGACGAAGCGGTGTTAGCTTCCCGCCGTAAAACGAAAAACGGCGACCGAGTGCTTACACCTGATCGCCGTCATGAGCCAATATAAAGATCAGTTGACTTGATCTGCTTTCTGGCCGAACCACTTTTGATAAAGCGCGTCGTATTGGCCATTTGCCTGAATTGCCTTCAGGGCTTTATTCACGACAGGAACCAATTCGCTGTCCTTGGGGAAGCCAATGCCGTAGAAATCGCCGCTTTTCAGGGAGCCCACGACTTTGACACGGCCTTGGCCGCTAGTCTTGGCGAAATACTGCAGATTGGGCGTATCGTGCACTACCGCATCAACCCGGCCAGTGGCCAGCTCAAGGAAGGCATTGTCGATATTCGGGAACAGCTTGAGCTTGGCGTTCGGAACATTCGCTTTCAGGTAGTCGACGGTCGCCGTGCCAATCTTGACTGCCACAGTCTTGCCTTCGAGATCTTTGGCCGTTTTGATACTGGTATTGTCATTGCCGACCAAGATAGCCAGGCCGCTTTCATAATAAGGATCGGAAAAATCTATAACCTTCTTGCGGTCGTCGCGAATGGTGATGCCGGCCAGCGCTGCATCGATATTACGCGTTTGCAGCCCAGGAATAATACCGTTGAAGTCCATGGGGCGCAGGGTGTACTTGAGCCCGGCTTCCTTGGCAATGGCTTCCCATAGCTCGATATCGAAACCCGTGTATTTACCGTCTTGCTTGAACTCGAATGGCACGAAGGCCGTATCGGTAGCGATAATCAGTTCTTTGTCCTGGGGTGCTGCCTGAACAGCCGGCAATACCAACGCTAGTGTCAGACCAGCCAAGACCGATTTTATTTTATTCTTGAACATACACGACTCCTTTAATGTAAGCGACGACTTCGAATACGAGTAATTCGCACGGAAGCCACTTTTGGTGACGACCATAGAAATCTTATGGTAACCGAAAGCACCTACGACTTGAAACGTTCCAGCAATTCGCGGTCGGCCTTGAGGCGTTCTTTTAGCGTACGTATTTGTACATCAAGCTCAGACTGCAGATAGAAGTCCTTGGTCATGCCACGGGCCTGCTGCAATTGTTCCACCGCCGTGGGCAAAGCGCCCGTCAATTCGTAGTAAGTCGCCATCGTGCGCCGGGCAGCCGCCTTTTGCCCCAGGCGTTCCTGGCTTTGTGCCTGTAACTGATACAGACGCGGCACATCAGGCCATTGCTTGGTTCTCTGTTGAAGAAACGACACCGCCTCTGCATCTTGACCGGTTTTCTGTAAAGCCTCGACCATGGCCAGCGCTATGCCTTGACTATCGGGCCAACGGCCCCAGGCGGCCTGTGCCGAACTTAGTGCCCGAGCATTATCGCCTTGCTGCAACGCAAGAGACACCGCCAAGCCGGCAACCTCGGATGAGTTGTTGCCGTTCGCCTGGGCATTACGCAAGGCCTGCTCGGCCTGGGCAAGGTCTTTTCGTTGAAGAGCGGCATAAGCCAGCCCGTACCAGGCGGCAGACTGCTCCGCCCCTGTTGCTCTCTGGGTATCAAGCTGGAACTTTTCAATAGCATTGCGTTGGGATCGGCTATCGCGCGCCTGTATGACTCGCAACTTGGCGCGTATGTACCAGAAAGCATCGTTACCTTTAGGCTGCACGGCCGGGGTTTCGCTGACACGATTCTCGATATCGGCCATGCGCTGGATCGACAGAGGGTGGGTGCTGGCGTAATCGCCACCGCCCGTGCCTTCGTTCAGGCGGGAAGCGTTGGTCAATTGGTTGAACATCCTTACCATGCCGCGCGGGTCGAAGCCGGCACGGCGCATCATTTCGAAACCGGCACGATCCGCTTCCTGTTCTGCCTGCCTGGAAAACCCCAGTTGCCTGTCGACCGCCGCCGCCTGCCCAAAAGCGGCCACCCCCATGGCCAGATCACCGCTGCCCATCAAAGCCGCCAACAAGGAAGCCGCCAATGCCGCCATCATGACGCCACTATTTTGCGACCGCTGCGTCATGCCCCGGGCAATATGTCGCTGGGCGACGTGGCCGATTTCGTGGGCAACCACCGACGCAAGCTCGGACTCGCTTTGCGCCGTTACCACCAAACCGCTGTTGATACCGATATAACCACCGGGCAGCGCAAAGGCGTTGATTTGAGAGTCCCGCACACCAAAAATGGTAATAGGCTGCCCCACGCTGACTGGGGCCTGGGCGGCCAGCTTGCGCCCCATGTCAGTCAAGTATTGGCTCACGTCGGGGTCGGCGATATAGGTAGGATCGCGCCGGCCTTGCTCCATGATGGCGTCGCCAAGCGTGCGTTCAAGTGATGGGGAAAGTTCTGCCGATGACGCCGACCCCATACTGGGCAAGCCCACGGGCTGCGCATGGGCTGGCGCGGACAAGCACAGCACCGAAATCAGGCTAGCGCAGAGAAGCTTGACGCTGCAAGTAGTTTGAAATGTCAGACGTGAAACAGCCATTCATGTGTTCGCGAAAACAAGATCAGGATACAGGCGCCACCACCGACTGCCGGGCGCGCATGGCGTCCTGCTTATTGGGTAATCGATTTTTGGCGGACAGGCGCATAAGCGTTGCCAATGCAAACAATAAACCAAAGACCTCGACAAAGCCAGCCAGAACCCACATGGTAAGCCCGCCAATAGCCTGATCCATGACAGCTGTCATGCCGGGGATGGCCCTGCCGCATAAATCGAAGATGGGATAAAGATCGTATTCGGTAAACGTAATGATGGCGCCCACCACCATTTGCGGCACCATCGTGATAACCGGAGAAATAATACGCCCCCCGGGCGACAGCACTGCCGGCGGACTTGGACGCCGATCGAGAATGAGATTCCAGTACATGAAACCGCTGATGACGACTGACCAGTTCATGAAACGATACAGCCGCCAATCCAGCATGGAATAAAACTGAACAGACGGTATCAGGAAGCCCAGCACCAGCACCACGAACAACAGCGGCACCAATATTTTATTGGTGAGAACGGCAACCAGAATACGGCCAGGCTTGCTCTGGCGAAAGTCGCGCAGGCGCAGCCGCCAGGACATGGGCAGGCCTGCCCGCAACACCTGCCCGGGATAGGCGCCCATAATCAGCAAAGGCCCCAGGTGATGCAATACCAGATGCTGCAATCGATGTATGAAGAACATGCGTTCAGCGTAGTAGTCGATGCGCGTATGCATGGACAGGTACAGCAGCGCCATACCTATCCAGAAAAAAGCCTGGCGCGCACCACTGACGCGATGCACGCGAGTTCCGCGCACGAATAGCCAACCACCCACGATAAATGCCAAGACTAATGTCGGAGATAACTCCCAGGGCGTGAGCCAGTCGATAACATTCATGGGTAAAAATCCGGTAAGCGTAAACCCTACTAGTTTAAAGCAATATGACGCCGATCGCCCCACTGGACTTTATGCACGCCCGGATAGGCACTGAGCTGCCGCGCCTGGGACATGAGGACAGGACGCAGTTCCGGCGGGCAATTTACCGTTACGCAAGCGCTTGCCATGCCCTGCCGTTGCGGGCGGTCTACCCGCAGGTGGGCGACGCTAAGGCCAGCCGCCTCAAAATCCAGATATATTTGCTTGCGCACCTTGGCTAATACGTCTGGAGGACATACCACGGTAAGCCGCGATACCGGGTTAACCGCGCGCACCGGTACGGACTGGACGCCTGCCCGGCGTAGAAACAAGTTGAATAAACGCATAATCCCCCCTATTGCCCGTGTGCATCGGCAAGACGGCACACAAGCACTGCCCGCGGCCGAAGCAGCAGGGCAGTTATTGAAGAATGACGGGAGTTTGAATGCGATATGCACTCTGGAAACTGCCACGCCCTTGAAAACCAGGGCGTGGGCTAAAGCTATGCTGGGTGTAAGCTGCTTGCCTAGACGCGCCTGGGGACTGGATAGCCGATGCAAGATCGGCTGCTACTATCGCCGGGGTCGGAATTCACCGCACAGCTCCTATAAATTGAACACTCCGCATTATATCGTCTTGGCGCCGAGCAGACAAGCCTTAGCGCACGAAGTAAAAGCCCACAAACACCGCGAAAACAACATAAAACCCGCTAACGCCCGCGAGAACGGGAAGTCGCATGGCGTTGCGCCGAAACAGCAGCCACAGCGTACCGATCGACAACATCGTCAACCCGCCGGCCACCAGCAACGGTGTATCCAGCAGCCATGGGGTCATGGCAATTGCCATGGCGCTGGGAATGGTGGCCTGTATCATCATGGCGCCGGAAATATTGGCCAGCGCCAGTTTTTCCTTACCTTGTCGAACCCATATAAAGGCATTGAGTATTTCGGGCAGCTCTGTTGCGACAGGCGCCAGCAACAACGCGGCAATATGCGGAGCCAGCCCTACCCAAGTGCCTATAGCTTCGATCTGGCGCACGAATATATGGGACGCGAAAGCTATCGCGAGCAGCGCCAGAATTGTTTGCGAGGCCGCCCAGAACATACTGGGGTCGGAGGGGCGTATTTTTAACGGCTCCAGTTCTTCCATGATCATGGAACCCTCGTCCGCACCGAGCTCGCGTTTGACATAAAGCCCGTAGACAGCCAGGAAAAGCAAAGCCAGCCAGGGCTTCCAAACAAAAACCAGCAAGCCCAGCCCAATTTTCACAGCAAAAATAACCATGAACCAGGCTTGATCACGAGCCAGCTTCTTCTGATCGGCCAAGATACTACAGGGCAACCCTCGGCGCGACTTGCGCCACAGCATGAAACCCACCACCGCATATGCCAGCGTAGCCAGCACCAAAGGACCGCCCAGCGCCGCGCCAACGCCAATTTCCTTTTGTTCGGGGGTATTGCCAAACACGACGGCAACGAAAGTGACAGCGCTTTCCGGCAAGGCCGTACCAAAGGCTGCCAGCACGGTTCCGACAGCGGTAGCGCCGAGCTGTAGGCGGCAACCAACCCATTCCACGCCGTTGACGAAAAATTCGCAGGCAAGATAAATGGCGACGGCCGAAGCAAAGAAGAGAAACAGGGTGAGCAACATAGTAACCAGGCCGGGCAAGCGAAAACCAAGGCGCATTAGTGCGTCGTGCCCGGCAAAAGGCAACGCATAATGGCCAAAGGTCTCGCCGGATTACTAAGCAGACATGCTGCCGCAACCGCTTGCGCCATGGCGATGGTTCACCAAGTATGTTGACGCAAGCCCTCTGGTGCAGACCAGAGCTGGCTACTCCCCGATGACGGAAAGAAGCGGCATTCTACCAGATTACCTGTCCAGGCTATTAGATGACGTAACCGTCAAGCCAGCCCATGGCGGTATAGACATGCACGACGATCAAGGCGATACCGAACATGGTAATGATGCCGCCCACGAACGTGGTGAAGATGGCGGCAATAACCGCGTTCCAGCCCGTGCGCGTAACGATGGCAGAGCCCGGGTTATATTTGGCGTCGAATTTTTCATCGGGCTTGAGCGCAAAAATCAGCGCTTCGATAAAGCCATCGCTAATAGGCACGATAAGCAACAGGAAGGCCGGGTTATCCCACCACACAGGATAAAGCTGCGCCAACCCCAGCATTAATACCGAAAATGCCGTAACCATCCATGCGCCGCGGCGCCCGATATACCACCAGTGAGCACCGAAAACGCCCAGCAGGCAGGCCAGCCATGCGGCGGCCACTTTGCTTCGATGACGGACAGGGGTGGTAAATTGCTTCATATAGAACCTCGGTTGATCCAACATTGTAGTTGAGCAGGAAATACGCATGGACACCCCCACATACGACATCGCCATCAGCGGAGCCGGCCCGGCCGGCAGTGCGTTGGCCCTGATCCTGGCCAGCAAGACGCCCCACCCCGAACGCATCGCGCTCGTCGGCCGGCGGATTATCGCGGCGCAAACCGCCGCCAGCAACCAGGAAGCCGAGATGGCAGACCCGCGCACGCTGGCGCTGAACCATGGCAGCCGTATATTGCTGGAGCAACTGAACGCCTGGCCCCGTGATTCTGCAGACATAAATGTCGTGCACGTGTCGCAACGCGGCAGGCTTGGACGCGCCCTGATCGACCATGCCGAACTGGGTGTTCCGCGCCTGGGCAGTGTCGTGGCGTACGACGCCCTGCTGACCAGCCTGCACCACGCACTCGCCGGCAGCGGTGTAACGCTGATCGAAGCAGCCCCAACAATGCAAGTTGTGCCTGGACAGGTCGAGCTCAATCTTGGCGACCGTCGCATCCATAGCGTGCTTGCCGTTCAGTCGGACGGGGTCAGGCCGCAAGGAGTGCGCCGCGAGTACCAACAACATGCCGTGTTGGCGACTATGCGTGCGTCCCGCCCCCGGCAGGGCTGGGCATTCGAACGTTTCACCTCTCAAGGGCCGCTGGCGCTATTGCCCCATCCGGAAGGCAGCGATCTATACGGCATAGTGTGGTGCTGTTCGCCAGCACAGGCAGCAACGCTCAGCACGATGGATGATCCGAATTTTGAGGCTACGCTGCACCACACTTTTGGAGATCGGCTGGGGCGCTTTCAAAGCATGGGAAAACGACATGTATTTCCGCTATCGCTGCATGCCGGGCCATCGCTGATCAATGCGCGCACAATAGCCATCGGCAACGCGGCCCAAACCTTGCATCCCGTGGCCGGCCAAGGGCTGAACCTGGGCTTACGCGATGCCGCACAATTAGGCCAGGCGCTAGCACAGTGGCTGGCCAAACCAGGCACGGACCCGTCGCACCAACTAGAGCAATTCGCCCGCAACCGCCGCCCCGACCGCTGGCTTACTGCCGGAATCACCGACTTCTTGCCCCGTATCTTCTCGACCGGGAATCCCCTGGTGGAGCATGCCTGCGGTGCAGCCTTATTAAGCCTGGATTTGTTGCCGCCGCTGCGCAACACATTGGCCCGCCAACTGCTGCAAGGCCTGCGTACCTAAAGAGATCAAGACCAGAAATCCGATCGGGGGTTAAAATCCCCTGATGTTCATAGGCTCCTGGTCTCTTCCCAATCCGGTTTTCGTCGCCCCCATGGCCGGCGTAACCGACCGCCCCTACCGCAAACTGTGCAAAATGCTCGGCGCGGGCTACGCCGTGTCCGAAATGGCCGCCAGCAACCCTCGGTTGTGGAATAGCGTGAAGACATCAAGGCGGCTGGACCATGCGGGCGAAATCGATCCCATTGCCGTGCAAATTGCCGGCTCTGACCCCGACATGATGGCGGAAGCGGCAATATTCAATATCGGAAAAGGCGCCCGCATTATCGACATCAACATGGGATGTCCGGTAAAGAAAGTCTGCAATGTCGCGTCAGGTTCAGCGCTGTTGCGCGACGAAGAGCGCGTAGCGCGGATACTTGAAAGCGTCGTCAAAGCATGCAACCCATTGGGCGTGCCGGTAACACTGAAAACCCGCACGGGATGGGACCGGGAGTCGCGCAATGCCGTTAAAATTGGCCGGCTTGCGCAAGACTCCGGCATTGCGGCCCTTACGCTTCACGGGCGTACGCGCTGTGACCTGTATCAGGGCGAGGCAGAGTACGATACGATACGGGCTGTAAAACAGGCACTGACAATTCCGGTAATTGCCAATGGGGATATCGATAGTCCCGAAAAAGCTAAGTACGTACTAGAGTATACGGGTGCCGATGCCGTTATGATTGGGCGTGCCGCCCAAGGCAGGCCATGGATATTCAGGGAAGTCAGTCATTACCTGGCGACGGGCAACTATTTACCGCCGCCTACCTATGGCGAGCTGCGCGACTGCCTGCTGGATCACCTAGAAGATCACTATCAGTTTTACGGGGAATATACAGGCGTGCGTTCGGCGCGCAAGCATATTGGCTGGTATCTGGCCGATATGCCCGATGTCGACGAATTACTGCCAGGTATTAACCAGATAAGCACTACTCGCGATCAAACCCTTGCCCTGGAGCAATGGTTTGACCGTCACCCACCAAACGAGCCGATTATGGCTCAGGCAGCAACGGCATAAAACCTAAACCTGTCATTAGAAAAACGTCACCAAGGATCATGAGTAAAACAAACCCCCTAGAGCAGTCCGTGCGCGACCGGCTCGAACGCTACTTTATGGATCTGGGCGAGTCCGAACCTCGCGACATGCTTGCCATGGTCGTCAGCTGCGTCGAGCGTCCTGTCCTGCAAGTCGCTCTTGAAAAGTCCAATGGCAATCAGTCCAAGGCAGCCGAAATGCTGGGTATTACGCGCAGCACGCTACGCAAGAAACTGCTCGCTCATAACCTGCAACCCTAATTTACGTTTAACCCTAGACTTTTATCCTATGAAAATCCAGACTGCTCTTCTCTCGGTTTCCGACAAAGCCGGTATTGTTGAATTTGCCCAGGCATTGGCTCAGCGCGGTGTGCGGCTGCTATCCACTGGAGGCACGGCCAAATTATTGACACAAGCCGGCCTGGCTGTCACCGAGGTCGCCGCCCATACAGGTTCGCCCGAAATTCTTGATGGCAGGGTCAAGACCTTGCACCCCAAGATACACGGGGGGCTGCTGGCGCGCCGGGATAGCGCAGAGCATTTAAAAACGCTGGAAGAGCACGGCATAGACCGTATCGATATGCTGGTCGTCAACCTGTATCCATTTCGCGAAACCGTTGCCAAATCGGGGTGCACTTTTGCCGATGCCGTTGAAAACATCGATATCGGCGGCCCTGCAATGCTGCGCGCCGCCGCCAAGAACCATGGCACACCCGAGGGTGGGGTGACGGTCGTCATCGATCCCGCCGACTACGAGCGTGTGCTGGCCGACATGGACGGCCCGCATGGCCACCCCTCGTATGGCTTGCGCCTGGAACTAGCCACAAAAACCTATGCCCATACGGCTGCCTACGACGGCGCCATCGCGGCCTACCTAAGCAGCCTGACGGTTGCAGAGCCCGCTCAGGACCAGGCGCCAGAACGCAGCCAATGGCCGCGCACACTGACCGTGCAAATGCAACAAGAACAAACCTTGCGTTATGGCGAAAATCCACACCAGTCTGCTGCGTTCTACGTAGACCAGCCTGTAGGCGCCGGTCTGCTTGGCAGTTACCAGCAATTGCAGGGCAAGGAACTGTCCTATAACAATATCGCCGATGCCGACGCAGCCTGGGAATGCGTGCGCAGTTTTGACAGCACCGCTTGCGTCATCGTCAAGCATGCGAACCCTTGCGGCGTAGCCATAGGCGACAGCCCATTGCATGCCTATCAGCAAGCATTCAA
>NZ_JBEBUX010000004.1:0-70016 GCF_040393045.1 Pollutimonas bauzanensis
CCTATCCCCGAGTCGGTGCAAAGGAAGAACGCGGAGAGCCTGGCTTGCGTGTGATTATTCCGCAACGGCAACGGCCCGATTATTGACGGCGTTTTCGGAAGCGGATCGCAGCCGAGCAATGACGTCATCCGTGTCTAGGACATCACCGAAGAAAAGCATCCAGTTAATCAACGAATTGTTATGCTCATCGGGCGTGACAGCCGACAAAGCATCGTCCACCATCACGGTGGCGTAGTCCATCATCATGGCATCGCGTGCGGTCGATTCGCAACAGACATTGGTTACCGTTCCGCCTATCAGCACCGTGGTCACACCGCTTGCCTGCAAGGTGTCATGCAGAGATGATGATCCTGGCGCCAAGGCGCTGTAACAACGCTTGACGACGCGCTGATCAGTCGGGTCAATATCAAGTTGCGGGGGGAAGGCGTAGCCCTGATGGTTGGCGCTAAGTTCAAGCAGGCGCCGCGCGCTGCGCTCGGGCGTGAGCATATGGCGATGATGGTGCGACCAGAATGTGTCAGCGCCATCAGAACAGGTTTGCACCCAGATAACATGGCCGCCTGCCTGGCGCAAAGCCGAAGCCAGTTTGTTGACGGCGGGAAAGGTTGCGCGCGCGGGCGCGCATTCGCCCTGGAAACCAGGCTGTGTGTAGTAGTTTTGCAAGTCTATGATGACGAACGCAGTTTTGCCGGCATCGAATTCGGGATAGGGATGCAATTGCCCTTGTCGCGCCACAACGCGATCAACGACCCACTGAGGGAAATCCATGTTTCTGTTCCTTAAGAATACCGACGCGAGGTGGCTGCCTCTAGGCGAGCAACGACCAAATACATCAAGCCGGAGATCATGGCCAGAACAACGATGGCTGTCATGACGATATTGAGCTTGAAGATTTGACTGCCATTGATGATCAGAAAGCCCAGGCCTTCGCTTGAGGACTGGAACTCGCCTACGATTACCCCGACCAAGGCCAGGCCTATGTTCATCTTCAGGGCAGCCAGCAAGGTGGGAACGCTGCCGGGCAGTACAACCATGGTCAAGACTTGTGCCCGCGTTGCGCCCAGGGTGAGCGCCAGTTTGATTTTGTTGGGATCAATGCCGCGGAACCCTTCGTAGGCAACCATGATGGTAATGAACACGGAGATGGCTACGGCCATGCCATAAACAGAATATTCCGAGCCTAGCCAGATGTAGAAGATAGGCACGAAGGCAATTTTCGGCATAGCGTTGCTAATGACCAGGAACGGGTCAAGGACTTTGTACAAGAAATCCGACCACCATAATGCCGCGGCTAGCGCTATGCCGACCACCATACTGATGACAAAGCCAATAATGGTCGCCTTGAACGTAGCCCAGGTATGCCATAGCAGATCGCCATTTTGGAGCAGATCCAGAAAGGTCGGCCATACAGCGCTGGGGTAGCTAGTGAGCATGGGGTTGACGATATGTGTCTTGGCCATGAATTCCCATATGGCCAGGAATGCGACCAGTAGAAATACGCGGCTGGCCATGATCATGGTTTGCCTGCGGCTTTCGCGCTTCAGGTAGGCGGCATAGGCAGGGCTGGGTGTCTCGGGTGCTGTGCTTGGCCTGGCGGTTTTGTTTAATGTTGTGACTGTTGGATTGAGTGCCATGGTGTAGTTCCTGAGTTAGCCTTCGACGTGTACATCAAGCTCATCCCAGAGGGTACTGAAATAAGTGTTGAACTCGGGGAGGGACCGCGCTTCGAATGGGGTAGGGCGCCCATTCGCGTGGCTGGGAAACTGCATCAGGTGTTGTGACTTGATACGACCTGGTCGTCGTGACAACACGATAACCCTGTCTGTCATGGCAATGGCTTCGCCAATGTCATGGGTGACCAATACCACTGATTTTCCTTCGCTGCGCAGCACGTCGACCACCTCGTCGGCGATGGCCAGGCGAGTTTGCGAGTCCAGCGCCGAAAAGGGTTCATCGAGCAGGACGACATCGGGGTTGGTCGCCAGCGTTCTAGCCAGCGCTACGCGTTGGCGCATGCCGCCCGAGAGGGCGCGCGGGTAATGGTGTAGAAAATTACCCATGCCGCACTTTTCCAGCAGGTGGATGGCGCGTTCCCGGGCTTCTTTCATGTTTCTCTTCTGGATCTCGGCACCCAATAGGGCATTATCCAGAATGGTGCGCCATTCGTACAAATAGTCTTGCTGCAGCATATAGCCGATACGCTGCGAAGGTGCGGTGACTGGCTTGCCCCCCACCCTGACTACGCCGCCCGACGGTTCCAGGATGCCGGCGATGATGGATAGCAGGGTGCTTTTCCCACAGCCTGACTGGCCGATAATACTGACGAACTCGCCGGGTTCGATAGTCAGCGAGATACCAGCCAAAGCCTGAGTTTCCCCTTGTTTTGTGAAATAGCGCAGCGATACGTCGTCGATCTCGATACGGGCGGCGCCTGTTGTCGCGTGCGAGGCGCGAAAGGCTGGTTCCGTGGCGTTTTTCAGCATCATTATTTAGCCTCGTTTGCGAAAGTGGCATCGACGATCAGTTCATACTTTACGCGTTTGTCTTTTTCAAGAAGACCGCTGGCGATCAGCATATCCTGAAGCTTTTCCATGGCGGCTTCTTCTACGACTGGGGTTTTCTTCCACAGGTCGTATTGGCGATAACGATTGATGGTGGTAACCAGCTCCGCCTCGGAAATGCCGGGAAAATACGCGCTGATGTGTTCGGCTAACGTAGCAGGAGGCGCGTTTTGCACATAGGTTTGCGCCTTGAGTATGGCGTTGGTCCAGGCTTGCGCCACCTTGGGATTCTTCTTCAGGTACGCATCCGTTGCGGTAAATGATGTGAAATCGACTTGCCCTATTTCGCGGCCTATTGATGCAACTACCTGTCCCTGGCCGCTTTTCTCCAGGTTGCTGGCTTCGGGTTCAAGAAAGATGGCGTAGTCAGCCTGGCCCGACATCCAGGCGCCAGCCCGTGCCGCTGCGCCAATATTGCTGATCATCTTGACGTCGGCCTTGGGGTTCAGATTGTGTTTTCTTAGTGCATTTTCCAGGAAGACGTCTGGATTGGAGCCTGGCCGGAAGGACATGATGCTTTTGCCCTTGAGCATATTCCAGTCGAATTCCTTAATCGGCTCGCGCGACAGCAGAAGAAAGCCATCAGTGGCTGTAAGCCCTGCAAATACTTTGGGTTTGACCGGGGACTCGCTATTGGCGACATATACCGACGCTTCCGGGCCGATCAATACAATATCTGCACTGCCAGAAAGCAATGCGGCCATACCTTTGTCGGTGCCCTGGGAAGTTTTCAGATTGACGTCAAGACCTGCTTCCTTAAAGTATCCCTGATTCAGCGCAACATACATGGGCATGTAAAGCACCGAGCGAACCACTTCTTCATAACGCACCTTAGTAGGTGTTTCTACTGCGCTGGCAGTAGTTGCGGACAGTGCTGGCAGTAAGGCTATCAGTAATCGTAGGGATAGGCCGGGCATATTTTTCTCCTTGTTTGGTCTTACGTGGAAATACCGCAGGAAACCCTTTTTTGTATACAGTATTCTAAATTTGATTTGCATCAAAAATAGCATGAATACTGCCGGGCACAAACCGGGGGTTATCCCTAGACTATTTGCATAATGGAAGGCCTTGGACGGCAGAAAACCCCGCCGCTGTATGAGCCAGTCGGCGGAGCAAAATGAAGCGAGACGAGGGGTTTAAAGAGCCTTAGGCCTTGCCGGTTGTAGGGGTGGGGCGAGCTTCGGTATAAGCTTTGGCAGCATTGTGAACGTGCTGGGTAGCCAGCAACCCGGCAAGATCGGCGTTGCCGGCAATGACGGCATTAAGGATTTGCGCGTGTTCTTCCCAGTTTTGTTTTGCCCTGCGCATGTTACTGGGCGCAAACAATAGCGCGGTACGGTCTCGCAACGACCGCATAAGTTCGGTCAGAACGACATTGCCCGCAATAATGGCGAGCGTTTCATGAAATTGCGAGTTCAGGTAGCGGAACTTGTCTATGCTTTCCGTGTTAATGGCGTCCACGCCTTCGTCGAGTATGCCTTGCAAGCGTTCTATTGTTTTGTTGTCGCGCCGTTGCGCGGCCAGCTTGGCGTTCAGGCCTTCGAGCGCGGCGCGGACTTCGACCATGTCGTAAGCGATCTCGTCGGAAAGTATGGCTACTGAAGCGCCGCGCCGCGGTTCTATCGTAACCAGGCCTTCGGCGGCAAGCGCACGCAGCGCCTCGCGCACGGGAATGCGGGAGACGGCCATTTCAGTTGATAACTTGCCTTCCACCAAGCGGTCGCCAGGCCGGAATTCGCCGCTAAGTATGCGTTCGCGCAGTTTGTCGCGAATGACTGCAAACAAGGGGGAATGTTGATTCCCGATTTTTTGCGCAGCGATATCGCTTGGAGCAATGCCAGGTTCAACGGTAGTGGAAGACGGTTTCATTATGCCGAGCGCAAAGTTGAACGTAGGGGCCTCCATTATAAATGATCCTTATATCCGTTATTCACCGCCCTGAGGCACTAGACTACATGGTTTTTACGATCAGGCCCACTGCGCTGAGCGCGCAGAACACGAGCAGCACCTGCCGTATGCGGGCCGGGCTGATTCGTTGCCTGATGCGTCCTGAGAGCGAAAAGCCAAGAAGCATGAATGGCACTAATGTGACACTAAGCAGGAACTCATGCCACCCGTAGTAGCCGGTCAAAGATAGTACGAGCAGGGAAAACATTGATCCGCAACACAGCACTACCCCTATCGTAGCGCGCAAGCTGGGTGGCGAGCTGTGTTGCAAGGCGATGGCCAGTGGAGGAGCACCAACCGAAGTGAGCGTGCCCATAATACCTGAGACCACGCCGGCAACGCTTACATTGGTGCGTGTGCTGGCAATCCGCAGACCAGCTGCGCTTAGAATGACCGCCATTAAGATAAGGGCGGCGAACAGCATGTTCAATGGTTTCTGGGCCAGATGCGCCATGGCGAACACGGCTATGACGGTTCCTATGGCGCGCCCAGCAAGAGCGGACCCCACCGAAGGCCAAGCAATAGCGCGATGTTCGCGCAACGCAGTCAGCAGCGTGATGAAGCCGCCTAGCGTAAGCAGCGGGCCAGGCACCAAGTCCGGGCAGAATATGGCTGCAATCGGCGCAGCGAACATAGTGAAGCCTACGCCTCCCACCCCTTGCATGAACGCGGACCCACCAATAAGCAACGCCATCAGGCCGTACAGCATGGGGTTGGAAAAAGGAAGCAGATCAAATATGGGCATGGGCTGAAGTCAATGGCGGGTACAGGTGCTTATGTAAGCTGACAGACGCTCTCGGTAACTAAGGGAAAACCATCTTGCTGGATAATAGCTTGTCGGAAGATAATATACAGTATACAGTTTTCACTTGTATCGACAATGTCAATTATCCTGCACCGCCAAAGAGAGGCCCAATGCCGTCAGATGCCGTCTTGAATATATCCCACTGGATATACTTGTTAAGCGTAGTTGTCATTATTGCGACCATGATCCTGCGCGCTAATGTGGTGGTGCCATCAGTTATTGGCACTTTTTTAGTGGTTACTGCTATCACGGGCAGTCCCATCAGCGGGTTTATCGGTATTTTCTCGGCCAGTTTTGTTGCCGCGAAAGAATTGTTCAATATATTTTTGGTTATTACCTTCATGACGGCGCTATTGAATTCGCTGAAGGTGATTCAGGCCGATGTGCGGATGGTCGAACCCTTTCGCAAAGTCATGACGGGCGGGCCTATCTCCTTTATCGTGATAGCGTTGTCGACCTATACGATTTCATTATTCTTCTGGCCCACGCCAGCCGTGCCGCTGGTTTCCGCGATATTGCTGCCGGCAGCCATTGCCGCTGGTCTTCCTCCGTTAACGGGGGCGATGGTAATCGCGATTGCCGGTCAGGGCATGGCTCTGTCTTCCGACTATGTTATCGGCGTTGCGCCAGGTATCAGTGCCAAGGCGGCGGGGGCGGCGGTTAGCGTTGCCGCTGTGGCGGATCGTGCTATGGTGCTTTCTCTAATCACGGGCTTCGTTGCGCTGGGCATCACCTATATGGTCATGCGAAAGGGGTTCAAGAAGCCTGATTCGGCCTTGCTGGATGCATGGCAAGCCAGGGCTGCTGACTCCTCATTGGAGGCCATCGAGCATTCCGGCAGTTTCGATAAAGCGGAAATGGTGCGTGGCCTGGGATACGGCGACGATGCCGACGAAGCCGCAGCCATCGCTGCTGCGGATAAGGCGTTGCGTGAACAAAAGCGTATTAAATGGTCGAAATTATTCGCCGTTGTTACGCCTCTGGCTTTTCTGGGCGTCATTTTCATTATGGTGCTGCCAGGCCTGTTTCCTAGCCTGCCTGCCTTGCGGGGCGGAGACGCGGCTGGCCTAGTCGGTGGCGTGGCCTTTGTGTTGATGATGCTCGCTACGCTTGCGGCAGAGGGGCCGCGCAAAATGCTGGATGCCTGTCCCGAGCACATGACCGATGGTTTTGTTTTTGCATTTCGCGCTATGGGATCGGTACTGCCGATCGCCGGCTTCTTCTTCCTTGGCGCCAACGAGGCAACAGCACAAATTTTAGGCGTACCGCTGGCCGAGGCGCCTGGCTTGTTGTTCGAGCTGATCGTTGCTGGACAGCACCTTATTCCCGATAACCATTTCATGGTGGCTTTTGGCGTGCTCTTGGTAGGCATGATTTCTGGCATTGATGGGTCTGGCTTTTCGGGCTTGCCTTTAACCGGAACCTTGTCTGGCGCTTTGGGCCCGGTCGTGGGCATGGACGCGGCAACGTTGGCCGCCGTAGGCCAGATGGGTGCGATATGGACGGGCGGCGGCACGTTGATCGCTTGGTCGTCCCTGATCGCCGTGGCTGGTTTTGCTCGTGTCCACATCCTGGATCTGGTGCGAGCGCTGATGATGCCCGTGCTGGTAGCGCTTTTCGTCTCCACGATATGCGCGGTGCTGATATTCGGTTGATGCTGCCCGATACGGCGCATAAGGAAAAGCGGTCAAGCCCATGGTGGAATTAAATAAAAGTGCGGTCGGCAGCAAAAGTATGGTCGCCACGGGGAATCCGTTGGCGGCGCAGGCGGCGCAAATGATATTGAATAAGGGCGGCAGTGCGGTCGACGCCGCCATTGCGGCTGATGCTGTATTGGGTGTCGTGGAGCCAATGGCAACCAGCATAGGCGGCGACCTTCTCGCGATGGTGGTGCAGCCCGACGGCAATGTTCACAGCTATAACGGAACCGGTAGGTCACCGGCTGCGTTAACGCCTGACTTGGTTGAGGGCTTTACGAACGGCAGGATTCCCGAGCGTCACCCATTGTCTGTGACAACGCCTGGCGTGGTGCGGGGTTGGCATGACTTGCATGTTCGCTACGGCCGTATGGATTGGGCCCGGTTGTTTGATTCGGCTATAGCACTTGCGCAGGATGGGTTCGCTGTAGCGCCGGTAGCGGCCAGGGAGTGGGCGCTTTTCGATGGCGTCTTAAAGCAGGACCCGAACTGCGCTGCACTATATAAAGCGGGAAACAGCCCAGCGTCCGGAGAGCGTTTTCTTAACCCCGCACTCGCCTCGGTGCTGCGTGGTATTGCCCACGAAGGCTATAAAGGTTTTTACGGCGGCGCCGTGGCTGGTGCCGCGGCCAAAGCCGTGCAAGCTATGGGGGGAGTGCTGGATGTGACTGATTTTGAAAAGCACAGCGGCAACTATTGTGAGCCAGTCTCGACAGTATTTTGCAATACCCGGGTGTACCAATGTCCGCCGAACACACATGGCGTTGCGGTCTTGCACGCGCTGGATGAGTTGGGTGAGCTAAGCCCGGACCCTAATGAACCTGCGGGTTTTTTTAAGATGGTCGAAGCAACCGAGAGCGCCATGCGCTATGCCAGCAAAACAGTATCCGACCCAGCAGGAAATACTGTCTGCACCGTCGTTGTCGATGCAGACGGTCTGGCCATTACGCTCATGTCCAGTATTTTTAAACGGTTTGGGTCGGGCATTGCCGTGCCGGGGGCCGGCTTTGTATTGCAGAACCGGGGTTTCGGATTTTCGTCGCCCGGGCATATCAATGGCGTTGCTCCAGGGAAAAGGCCTTATCACACCGTTGTGCCCGGTACATCCACTCGGGATGGCAAGTTTTACTTAAGCATGGGAGTAGTGGGCGGGCTGATGCAGCCGCAGGGCCAGATACAGATTCTTAGCCGAGTGCTGGCCTGGGGCCAGACCTTGCAGTCCGCAATAGATGCGCCGCGATGGCGCCTTGAAGCTGGCAATACCTTGGCAATCGAAAAGGGTATGCCAATCGCTATTGAAACTTTTCTAAGAGAGGCTGGCTACAAGCTACCCGCTACAACCGCAGGCGAGCTGGGCGGACGCAGCGATTTTGGCGGTGCGCATGCAGTGCTGCGCGACAAGGATGGCCTCTTGCACGGTGCTGCCGATCCTCGGAAAGACGGTGTTTCCTTAGGTGGCTGAACGCTGAAAAGGGTTTTCCCTAGTATTATGACCATTCAAACGGTATACAATATGCAGTATAAGAACTTGATAGAACTCCATACCGCCAGACGCGGTGTCATGCACGCAAGCGTGCTCTTCAATAAGGACAGATCATGGCTGAATTAATG
Organism: Pollutimonas bauzanensis; assembly: GCF_040393045.1. Lineage (GTDB taxonomy): Bacteria > Pseudomonadota > Gammaproteobacteria > Burkholderiales > Burkholderiaceae_B > Pollutimonas > Pollutimonas bauzanensis_A. The sequence goes on from NZ_JBEBUX010000004.1 coordinate 8,622, forward strand.
AACCGAGACGAATTTCGCACGGCACTGGAAACTGCCATTAAAGGGAAAAGCGCCAATGCATCACCCTTTAGCATTGCCTGGGCCAGCGGTAAGCTCAGTCGCGAACACCTGGCGCGCTGGGCGGAAAACCATTATCACTACGTAGGGCCATTTGCTGATTACCTGGCCTACGTTTACGCACGGACTCCCGATCAATACACGGAAGCCAAAGATTTTCTTCTTGCCAATATGTACGAAGAAGAAATCGGTGGCGATCGCCATACCGATCTGCTGGTTCGCTTTGCCGAAGCCTGCGGCACCACGCGCGAACGGGTTGTCAATCCGGACAACATGTCGCCCACGACGCGCGCCTTGCAATCATGGTGTTATGCCGTTGCCATGCGTGAAGATCCCATCGTCGCTGTGGCCGGGCTTGTAGTTGGGCTAGAGTCCCAGGTGCCTTCGATTTATCGCAAACAGACCCCGACTTTGCGCGACAAGTACGGTTTTAACGATGAAGAGGTCGAATTCTTCGATTTGCACATCGTTTCCGACGAGATCCACGGCGAGCGCGGCTATCAAATCGTTCTAGAGCACGCCAACACTGTCGACCTGCAGCAGCGTTGCTTGAAGATATGCCGGATCGGCGCCGAAATGCGCTTGTTGTACACAACCGCGCTATACACCGACTACGTGCAGCAGGAAATCGCACTGGAAGAGCTTGAGCTTGCTGCTTGATTCCAGGACTTACCGGCAAGATGGCCGCTTTTGCGATCATCTTGCTGGCACGTTGTTGCCCGTATTGAAGGAAGCCTGACAGTGCAAGACTTAACAAACCACGTGTTTCAGAACTACATTGATGGCAAGTGGATTGCCAGTATTACTGGAAAAACCTACCAGAACGCCAGCCCGGCCGATACGCGCGATATCGTCGGAAACTTTCAAGACTCCAATGCTGATGACGCCGCCTTGGCAGTGAAAGCGGCCGAGGACGCCTTCCAGGGTTGGAAAAACACACCGGTATCCAAGCGGGCCAAGATATTATTGGCTGCCGCTGACTACTTGCAGGCGCATGCGGATCAAATCGCAGAAGAGCTGACCCGCGAAGAAGGCAAGGCATTGAGCCTTAGCCGCGATGAAGTCCTGCGTTCAGCGCAAACCATACGCTTCTACGCGGTAGAAGGGCAGACATTTACCGGCGAGACCTTTCCGCAAGACGATCCCGACATGGTTGTATACACCCAGCGTGAACCGCTGGGCGTGGTGACGGTGATTTCACCGTGGAATTTCCCTATTTCCATCCCGTCCCGAAAAATAGCGCCGGCCTTAATCATGGGTAATACCGTGGTTTTCAAGCCGTCCACCGATGCGCCGCTCAGCGGATATCGTCTGGCTGAGGCCTTTGTCGAAGCCGGTATCCCGCCGGGTGTATTGAACTTCATTACCGGTCGTGCATCGGCCGTAGGCAAGACCATTACCGAATCATCCGCGATTCGAGCAGTATCGTTTACCGGATCGACCGCGGCTGGGGAATTCATACATCGCTCCGTCAGCATGACTACCCGGACTCAAATGGAGTTGGGCGGCAAGAACCCGCTGATTGTCCTGGCCGATGCTGATCTGGACAAGGCGGTCGACCTGGCCATCAAGGGTGGCTTTTCGCTGAGCGGCCAGGCCTGCACCGGCACCAGCCGCATATTGGTCGAATCGCCAGTCAAACAGGCTTTCACAGACAAACTCGTTGCCAAAGTTCAGGCATTGAAGGTCGGTAATGGCTTGAAGCCAGGCTTCGATCTTGGCCCGTTGGCGACATCCGCTCAGCTTGATAATGTCTTGTCCTATATAGCAGTGGGCAAGGCTGAAGCCAAGCACTTAATTGGCGGAGACCGCTTGACGGGCGAAGAGTTCGATCACGGTTATTACGTCAGTCCGGCAGTTTTCACTGACGTCACACAAGACATGCGTATTGCCCGGGAAGAGATTTTCGGGCCGGTCATTGCCATTATCGAAGTGGCTGATTATGAAGATGCCATTGCAAAAGCCAATGACACTGAATATGGCCTTTCGGCGGCGATTGCCACGAACAATGCGGTATATGCCCATCGCTTTGCCAATGATATCCAGTCCGGCACGGTAAAGATCAACCGGACGACGACAGGGAACTTGATCAATGCACCGTTTGGCGGCCTGAAGCGCTCCAGTACTTCAACGTTCAGGGAGTCCGGGCGCGTGGGACTAGAGTTTTATACACAGACCAAGACCGTTTACAGAGCGGGCTAAGACTGATCAGCGGTGCGCTGTAGCCCGCGTTTTTTGAATTCAAGATGAGGTTGGCAATGAAAAATATTGTACGTTTGGAAGTAGAGGAAGCGCGTTTGATGGTGGACGCGGCCGTTGCCAAATCCAAGGAAATCGGCGTGCTAGAAACGATATGTGTTGTGGATGAAGGCGGTTTTCCCATCATTCTGGAACGTATGAACGGCGCACGTATCACCGGGCCGCAAATCGCCTGGAATAAAGCATTTACCGCTGCGGGACACAAACGTTCGACCCATTTGTTCACCACCCCCCCTAATGGGCCGGCTTTGCCTGGGAACGAGGCCTTTGGTATTCAGCTCAGCTTTGAAGGCCGATTTGCCGCTTTTGTGGGGGGGTTCCCGATTGTGGTCAACGACGAGGTCATAGGCGGCATAGGCCTGAGCGGCGGCAATGGCGAGCAGGACACCAAGGCAGGCCTGGCCGGGCTGCAGGCTTTGGCCGATGCGCTGGCGGACAAGGGTATGAAAGTATTGGTCCAGGCCGATATCAAGAAGTAAGTTTTTTCTTTGCATACCAGCGCGCGATTTTGCTGGTATGCAGCAGGAGCGAAAATCATGTCATATCACGTTTGTATTGCGGAAACCGATGATGCCTTCGAAGTGGGCGATGATGAGTCCATTCTCGAGGCGGCCATACGCGCCAACGTCAATATGGCGCATGAATGCCAGTTTGGGGGATGCGGCACTTGTCGTATAAAGCTGCTGGAGGGGTCAGTTCGCTATGACGAGTTCCCCATGGCGCTTACCGAGGAAGAGCATGCGGAAGGCTACGCACTGGCATGCCAGGCTCGCCCAAACACTGATGTTGTAATCAGCGCGGCAGCCAAAGGCATGGAGTTTGCCCCTGCTGTTGTTGTCGATGCCAAGGTGAAAAGCATCGTACCGCTGACGGCCGATATTGCCCATCTGACGCTGCAATTATCCGAGCAGACGCCCCTGGACTACAGGCCCGGCCAGTATATGAATATTTTGCTTCAGGACGGGAGCACGCGCAGCTTTTCCATGGCGTCGGCAAGTTTGCCGGACAATATGCTGGACTTCCATATACGTCGTATCGAAGGCGGTTACTTTACCGGCGAATTACTGGCTGCGATGCAGCCGCAGATGCCGTTGAGTCTGGAGATCCCGCTGGGAACGTTCTGCTATCACGAGGATGATTGGCGACCGTTAGTTATGGTGGCAACTGGCACAGGCCTTGCACCTATCAAAGCCATCCTTGAGTCGTTGCTGGATAACGACGATTGTCCACCGGTGTCCCTTTACTGGGGCATGCGTACCGAAGCCGATCTGTATTTGTGCCAGGAAATCGAATCTTGGCGTGAAAGGCTGTACGAATTCAATTTTGTGCCCGTGCTGTCACGTGCGGATGCCGCTTGGGAAGGGCGCCGGGGCCATGTACAGCATGCTGTAGTCGAAGACTTTGATGACTTATCCGAGCATGCAGTTTATTTGTGCGGTTCGCCAGACATGATTACAGAGGCGAAATCCCTTTTTTCGGGGCGCGGTGCAAGCCTGGACTATATGTATTCCGACAGCTTCACGTTTCAGAAGCCAGTGGCTTTAGTCGCTTAATACGCTGTATACCTAACTTTTTTGATCAGACTGCGTGGCACGCCGAATCATGGCGTTCCGCGTTTTGGTCGTTTTTGCCGGCTGCGGCCTTTTTCCCGAATAGCCCTTTGAACGAGAACGGAAACAGTGGGATGCTGCGCCGCAATGCTGCACGACCTTTGAAATGGACAAGCAACTGTTGGCCAACTGGGGTGTTGCTGTAGTAATTTAATTCGTTTTCCATGGTTTATACCTATTGCGTAATGGTTTAAGTATACCATTTTAGGTTGCGATGCGCCAATATGGGCTGTTTTTGCCCTGTTTAGTAGATTGAATACACAGGCTGCCATTGTGCTGCCGCACTACTTTTAATGCCTTGATATAAATCATATTTGTTTATCAGCGAGGTGCTCCCGAGCGTTGCCATGGCAGCAGCATGCATGCTGCTTTAGCGCTGGCACCCTGATCGCTGCTCTGTGGGTGCTTTCCCTTAGAGATTTCAATCTATAAACGGTATACAATATTCTAAATTGGGTCTGCGATAGATTGTTGACGAGATTCTCGTCATTTATCGCTTGGCATCGCTAGGGTACGCAAGCCTTTGCGCTCTTGTTTTTAGAATTTTGCGGTGAGCTTACAAAATGCCTACAGTTGTTTTCCACAAAGCCGGCCAGACATATACCGAAGTTGTTAAAGACAACACTAATCTGGTTGTGCGTGCCGGCATCAAACAGTTTCCCTATCCCAACCTGAAATATCAGTGCGGCATGGGTAAATGTGCCACATGCGCTTGCCGGATTATTTCCGGTGCGGAGCACCTGCCGCCCGTCAACTGGAAAGAAAAGAAGCAGTTGGGCGAGCGCGTCGAACAGGGATACAGGCTGGTGTGCCAGCTGTGGTTAACCCATGACATTGAATTGACACAAGATGTCGCGCCGGTGCTTGCACCCGCCGCCAATTAACGAGGCTTGTTTATGTATGTAATTCTAGTAAGCAAGCCAGGCAAATATCATAGCGAAGTCGGGCCCGAGGCGAAAGTTATCGAGTCGTACGAGTACCGCTTCTACGGAAAAATCAAAGCCGTCTACCAGCTAGCCCAGTTGGATAACGAAACTCGGGTCCGCATTACAGAGGACGATCCACCCTACATCGTCAACAACGTACCTTCCAAATTCCTGGAAAAATTCGACACGATTGAGCAGGCGCGAGCCGAACTAGAACATCTGGCGGCATACGGCGGCCAAGATGCGGCGCTGGTGCGCTGCGATAACGAACGCGCTACAGGAATAATTAACCATGGTTGAAATTACCTTTATCAACAACGGTGGCCTGGTCGCTGCTGCTCCCGAAAACAGTAACCTACTGCGCGTGTCGATCAAGGAAAAAGGCGGTATCCCTTTCAAATGCGGAGGCGGCCTCTGCGGAACTTGCAAGTGTCATATCGATGAGGGCATTGAAAACACGGACAAGATCAAGCCCAAAGAGCGTAAGCACCTGAAGCCCGAAGATTTTGAAAACGGCTATCGCATGGCCTGCCAGACGTTTGTGACGGGAAACATCAAAGTTTCGTGGTAATTCAGTAAGGAAGCTCCTTTATGTTGCATATCTCTGATGAGATGGTGAATGCAGTCGTGACCGCGCCCGACGCGCAGGAAGTGCTGCTCGCGGCTTTCCTCGGCTATGCCGATGGCCGTGCCTCGATGCAGAAACGTATTCGAACCGAGGCGGATGGCGTGAAGCTTTCTACGCTGGGCGCGGTTATCCCTGGCCAGGAGGTCGCAGGGGCTAAAGTCTACACAACGATAAATGGTCAGTTCTCTTTCGTGATCTTGTTGTTCTCTGCGAAAGATGGGCGTCCCTTGGCAACGTTCGATGCCGCCGCTTTGACACGCATACGAACCGCCGCATGTACAGTGTTGCTTGCAAAGAAACTGGCGCGTCGTTCGGCAACAACTATGGGGTTGTTTGGAGCGGGCGTCCAGGGGTTCGAGCATGCCATTCAACTGACACGTGAATTCGGGCTGAAGCAGATTCTGGTTTGCGATCCGTATGCGCCCGCCGATATTGCCAGTCGACTGGCTGAGGCATCGGGAGCGGATGTCCGAATAGCCGCGGCAGACGACACTGCGGCCAATTCCGATATTCTGGTTACGGCTTCGCGCTCTACAACACCGCTTTTTTCCGGCGAGCTATTGCGTCCAGGTACGTTTGTTGCGGCCATCGGGTCAAGCTTGCCGACCACGCGCGAGCTGGATGACGACGCCATTGCGAAGGCGAAAGCCATTGTTATCGAATGGCGTCAACAGTCGCTAGAAGAAGCGGGCGATTTAATCCTTGCCGATCCCGTAGCGTTGGCGGACGAGAAAGTGATCGAGGTTGCACACGTGTTGGCCGGAACCAGCCTAGGCCGGGAATCGGAAGATGATATTTTCATCTACAAATCGGTAGGGGTCGGCCTGGAAGATATCGCGTTGGCTGGCCACGCGTACCGCCAGGTAGCCAAGCTTCAGGGCTTGGCATTGCCATGACGGCAGGCAGGATTACTTCAACAAGCGCCACTGACCGTCTTTGACGGTAATCATTTCTCGGCCGCGGTCGTCGAAGCCGCTATGGTCTTCCGGGGTCATGTTGTAGACGCCTTGCGTGCCTACCAATTCGTGCGTTTTTTCTAGGGCATCGCGCAGGGCGCTACGGAATTCAGGTGTGCCTGGCTTGGCTGACTTGGCCGCTACGGGGATGGCTTGTTCAAGCAGCAGGCCAGCATCAAACACATTAGCCCCGAAGGTAGCCGGCGCGCTGCCATGCAGTTCCGTGTAGCGGGTGATGTAGTCTTGCGCGATGGCCTTGGAAGGATTGCTGTCGGCGATTTCCGGCAGCACCAGCATCAGCCCTGCCGCCAGAATCGTGCCTTCGACATCCTTGCCGCCCAGCTTAAGGAAGGCAGGCAAGGCCGCGCCATGGGTTTGGTAGAACTGGCCTTTGTAGCCTTGTTTGGCCAGTGTGGCTTGCGGCAGCACGGCAGCGGTACCTGTGCCGGCGATCAATACGGCGTCGGGCTTGGCGGCGAGAACTTTCAGCGCCTGGCCAGTTACCGAGCTATCGGAACGTACGTAGCGTTCAACCGCGACGAGCTTGATATTGTTTTGCGCAGCCAGGTCGCTAAAAACCTTAAGCCAGTTTTCCCCGTAGGCATCGTTAAAGCCGATGAAACCCGCGGTTTTCACGCCTGCGCCAACCATATGCTGGACCAAGGCCTTGGCAATAAGATCGTCATTCTGCGTGGTTTTGAAAACCCATTTTTTTTCGGGTGTCATGGGCAGAATGACGGAGGCAGTGCCGACGGGCGACAGCATCGGTGTGCCGGATTCGGCAATAAACTGGATAACCGCCATGGCATTGGGTGAGCCGGTAGGCCCGATGATGGCGTCGACTTTTTCTTCAGTAATCAGCTTCTTGAAAATGGTGACTGACTGGGTGGGGTCGCTGGTGTCGTCCAGCGATATGTAGTCTACCGTCATATCGCCTATTTTCTTCGGCAACAAAGGAACGGTATTCTTTTGCGGGATGCCGACCATGGCGGTGGGGCCGCTTGCCGAGGTCACCACACCGATCTTGACTTGAGCCAATACGGGAGCAGCGCCAAGCGCAGCAAGCAGCGTCGTGGTTATTGCAAGCGTTTTGATCAACATGGACAAGATTCTCCGAGAATGAAAAAAGGGGTGTAGGGCAGGCTGATGCAGGCGCCTTTGCCGCTCAAGCATAGTAGTGTAAACGGGCTGGCTGTTTGGGGGGTGCGCGATCTGCTGGATTTGCAAAAAATAGGTAAAAACAGGCTGAAATCATGAACTTTTTGCTGAAATCAGCCTCTTATTGATGTAAATGCACTTCGTCACGCTCAGGCATTAGCACTCCTGGCGTCGGAGTGCTAATATAAGCAAACACCATTTTTACGAGGGCTGTTTATCCGATGACTCCTAGTTCGCAATCCCTGGCTTTAACCAATGGTCAATTGGCTATGGCTATTTCCAATCCTGGTGCATTAGGCACGATCGAGGCCTACATCAGTGCTGTCAATCGTTTGCCCATGCTCACGCACGAGCAGGAACTGGCATTGGGTAAACGGCTGCGCGATGAATCGGACCTGGACGCTGCCCGCCAGCTTATTACCTCGCATTTGCGTTTGGTCGTTTCGATTGCCCGCCAATATCTCGGTTATGGGTTGGCTCATGCCGATCTTATTCAGGAAGGCAATGTGGGGCTCATGAAAGCGGTCAAACGCTTCGACCCCGAACGCGGCGTACGGCTGGTGTCATTTGCCGTTCACTGGATCAAGGCTGAAATCCACGAATATATCGTGCGTAACTGGCGTATGGTCAAAGTTGCCACCACCAAAGCGCAGCGCAAGTTGTTCTTCAATTTGCGCCGTATGCGCCCCGATGGGCAAACGCTCGATCCAGAACAGGTCAACGAGATCGCGCGCGAACTTAACGTGCGCCCCGAAGATGTCAGTGAAATGGAAGTCCGCATGTCGGGCAGGGAAATGGCGCTTGAAGCCCCCGGCGACGACGACGAAAGCTACGCTCCCATTTCTTATCTCTCTGATGAAGGCCATCAAGAGCCATCCCGCATACTCGAGCGCCGCGCGCTGGATTCCCTGCAGGGGTCGGGCCTGACCGACGCCATTGAAAGCCTGGAACCGCGTTCACGCCGCATTGTGCAGGCACGCTGGCTGCAAGACGAAGGTGGCGCCACATTGCATGAACTCGCTGCCGAATTCGGCGTGTCGGCCGAACGCATTCGCCAGATCGAATCCGCTGCCTTCAAGAAGCTGCGAACGGTCTTGGCCAGCTAAGTCCAAGCCAGGTCACATTTTTTTACACCTTTTTAATGTAAAACCTGAACTTCTGGCTCGCAAGCGGCACTAACCATGTATAGATCGATGTGTTTGCCATGCGATGCGCGAGCCATTGAACTATCGTCCGCTTCGGCTTCTCCTCTTCCCCTCCCTTTTGAAGCGGATGTTTATGGGACACCTCCAGGTGTCCCGTTTTTTTTGTCTTCCCGATTTGCAAAAAAAATCCGTTGGCGCCAAAAAGCCGATCAAAAAGCGATATCCTTGCAGAGCACAAAGGTGAAGCAAGGGAAGTCAGCACTATGCAAATTGGACACATCGTATTTGGCTTGGCCGGTCTCCTGGCCCTGGTGTCTTTCATGCCGGCAATCGCCGGCCGCTTGCGTCTGCCCTATTCGGTGTTGCTCGCCATTGTCGGCTTCGTCCTTGGTCTGATCATTCACGTCCATAGCTGGGCGCCGATGGTCATGTCCGACTTCCTGGATTCGCTGCAGAATTTCGAGGTTTCCTCGGAAACCTTCCTGTTTGTCTTTCTTCCGGTGCTGCTTTTCGAAACATCGCTCGCATTGAACGTACGCCGCCTGATGGAGGATATCGGGCCGATACTGATGATGGCGATTGTGGCCGTAGTGGTTTGCACGGTGGCCGTGGGGTTTTCTATCAGTGCGGTATCCGGCTATGGGCTGGTGGTTTGCCTGATGTTGGGGGCCATTGTTGCCACGACGGACCCTATCGCAGTGGTGGGTATTTTTCGTGAAGTGGGCGCGCCCAAGCGCCTGACCACGCTCGTCGAAGGTGAATCGCTCTTCAATGACGCGGCCTCGATTGCCTTGTATTCGGTATTGCTGACTGTCTTGTATGGCGGCGGTGTGCTTTCCGTAGGGCAGGTGTTCTACAGCTTTCTGCTCAGTTTCGTGGGCGGCGGTATTGTGGGATTTCTAATGGGCCGTATGGCCACCGGCGTCTTTATCTGGCTGCGGGGGTGGCCCACCGCTGAAATTACCCTGACCGTAGCACTGGCGTATCTCACCTTTTATATTTCCGAGCACTATCTTGGCGTCTCCGGCGTCGTGGCGACCGTCATTGCCGGATTGGTGGTGGGGTCGACGGGGCGCACCCGGATGTCGCCCGCGACTTTCGAACAGTTGTCGGCTTCCTGGGCGCAGTTCGGGTTCTGGGCTAACTCGCTGATTTTCGTGTTTGCCGCCATGTTGATTCCGCGCATGATGGCAGAAATTACCTGGATGCAGGTCTTGCTGATCCTGCTGGTGTTCGCGGTAACGCTGTTGGCGCGGGCGTTGATGGTGTTTGGCGTGCTGCCTATATTGGGCTTGACGCGTTTTGGCACCAAGGTAAGCCGCAGCTATCGCGTAGTGATGTGGTGGGGCGGATTGCGTGGCGCTGTGTCGCTGGCGCTGGCACTGGCGGTAACGGAACAACACAATGTGCCTTACGAGGCGCGCCAATTCATTGCCGTGGCGACCACCGGCTTTGTCCTGATGACTTTATTTATTAACGGCATTAGTCTGCGGCCGCTGATACGTCGCTTGGGCCTGAACGAGCTTTCACCGTTTGACAGGACGTTGCGCAACCAGGCCTTGGTGGTCGCGCTGGAAGAACTCCGCGGCAAGACCGACGAAATTGCCAAGAACGAGCATATCGGGGATGACGTTAGGGCGCGCGTACACGCGGTATTTGATGCCACACAGGCCAGTGTCGATGGCGGGGAGGTCAATCAGTTATCGCAGGGTCAGAAGGTGTCCATGGGCCTGGCCATGGTGGCAGCACGCGAAGAGGAAATGTTTTTCGATACGCTCAAGGCACAATTGGTCGACTGGCGCACCGCTGAATCGCTACTGGCGCGAGCCGAGCACATGAGCGATGCCGTGCGCTCGGGCGGGCTGGATGGCTTCGAGTCTGCCATTGCCGCCGATTTGCGCTATTCGAAGACGTTTCGCCTGTCTTTGCGGTTGCATTATTTGTTCGGTTTCCAGGGCTGGCTGGGACGCGAGCTGGCCAAGCGGTTTACGAATTTGATGAGCAAGCGCTCGGTTGCCCAGCATCTGATTCATTTTGCCGAAAAGGAAATACAGCCGTTGCTGGGGCCCGAGGCAACGGCCACGATCATACAGGCCCATAGGCGTCGCCTGGTGCTTATGGAGAGCGCTTTGCAGGCCATGAGCCTGCAGTATCCGCTGTTCGCGCATTGGCTGCAGGAATCCTATCTGGCGCGCATGGCGAGGGCCCTGGAGCGCCAGCGCTATCGCGACATGCTTTCGCAGTTCTTGATCACCGGTGAAATGTATTCGGATCTGATTAAGCAGATAGAACTTCGCTGGAGCCATATCGAAAAGCGTCCGGCGCTGGATATTGCCATCAGCGCCAGCGACCTGATTCAGCGGGTGCCAATGTTCCAAGGGGCTTCGCCAGCGGCGCTCAAAGCAATCAGCAAAGTCCTCAAGCCCCGCCTGGCTGTTCCCGACCAGGAAATCCAGATGCAAATAGGGCGTAGCCGCGTCATGTATTTTGTGGCGTCCGGCGCGGTCACCATACATTTACCGGATGGCACCACTGTTGAACTGGGCACCGGTGAAATTTTCGGGGAAATGGCGCTGGTTGCGGGCACCGAGTTCGAGGCCAAAGTGACCTCGTTGGGCTATAGCCGCCTGCTGATGCTGATGGAAGGGGATTTCGAAGCCCTGCGCACAGGCGACCCTATATTGCGGGAAAAAATCGATGCGGTGGTCAAGCAGCGCCTGCGGGCGCTGGAGGTATGGCAGGAATTCCAGTCTGGCGAGCGCCAGCACGAACCCCTGCCGGATCTAAGCCCAAAAACCACCTAAAGCCGGATATAGGCGGCTATAGCAACAGCTTGATATCTTTGGCGATGTCCTGGGCGCTGGCGTTACCGCTGATTAGCACCCGTGCTTCGCCTTGCTGATCCAGAAGGTAAAACGACGAGGCGTGATCCATGCCGTATTGGTCGGCGGAGCCGCCCGGTGACTTGGCATAGTAGGCCTTGAACGATTTGGCAGTTTTGCTGAGCTGTTCGGGTGTGCCGGTAAGGCCTACGAAGCTTGGGTTGAACGCGGAGACATACGCCGACAGGATTTCAGGCGTATCGCGCGCGGGGTCTACGCTTATCATCAGAACCTGTACTTTCGAGGCGTCGTCGCCCAGCAATTCCATGGTTTGGGACAGTTCCGCCATGGCAGTAGGACACACATCGGGGCACTGCGTAAAGCCGAAGAATACCAATACGACTTTACCCTTGTAATCGTCCAGGTGGCGCACCTGGCTATTTCCGTCGATCATTTCCAGATCACGGCCTAACTTAGTGCCGCTGATGTCAGAACCTTGGAAAATAACCTCTTCTTTGCCGCATGCGGCCAGTAAAGCAGATAGCGTAACCGCGGCCGAGGCGGTCAGTAGAATACGGCGCTTACTTGAAAAACCAGACATGCAACACCCAGTGAGAAATCAGATTAGCGCAACCCAGTGGTCAACAAGTAATGCGCCAAATAGCAACGCTAAATATAAAATGGAAAAACGGAACAGCTTGCGTGATAGTTCGTCGGAATAGGCCTTATACAAGCGCCATGCATACCAGATGAACATCCCGCTTAGTATAACGGCAGCGACCAAATAGACCACGCCGCTCATGCGTACGACATAAGGCAGCAGCGTGGCGGCGAACAATACGAAGCTGTACAGCAGGATATGCAGGCGGGTGAACTGCTTGCCATGGGTGACGGGCAGCATAGGCAGGCCGGACTTGGCATAGTCGGCGTTGCGGTACAAGGCCAGGGCCCAGAAATGCGGCGGCGTCCAGATGAAGATGATCAGCACCAGTATCCAGGCCTCGGCCGGGACCGAGTTGGCAATGGTCGCCCAACCCAGGGCTGGGGGCATGGCGCCCGAAAGCCCGCCAATGACAATATTTTGCGGTGTGAGCGGCTTCAGAATAATGGTGTAGATAACTGCATAGCCGACAAAGGTAGCGAAGGTCAGCCACATGGTCAATGGATTGACCAGCGTATAGAGCACCAGCATTCCCAGGCCGCCCAGCAGGCCCGACAGCAGGATGACTTGTTGGTTGCTGATGGTGCCTCGGGCTGTTCCCCGGCGGGCAGTGCGCAGCATGCGGGCATCGATTTCCTGCTCGATAAGACAGTTTACGGCAAAGGCGGCGGCCGCCAGCAGCCAGATGCCCACCGTGCCAGCCACTACTTTGCCCAAGTCGGGCAGGCCGGGGCTGGCCAGGAACATGCCAATAACAGCGCAAAACACGGCAAGTTGCGTAACCCGTGGCTTGGTCAGAACAAGGTATTGCCGGAAAATGGGTTGTGTCGGGGCGGGAACGGTAGTCATGCCGGTATTTTAGACCTATAGTCGCGCGATAAGCGCACCAGTAGAGTGACGCTGGCCAGAACCAGGCCAGCGGCGCCGCCGTTATGCAAAACGGCGATTAATAATGGCCATTGGAAGAAGATGGTGGTCAGACCCGTAATTAGCTGGGCCGCAAGCAAACCCAGCACCAGGTTGGCAGGGCCGCGCAACCCGGATTCGGCCCGCATTTTCCAGGCGAGTATACCCAGGTAGGCAAACACCAGGAAGGCAAAGTTGCGATGTACCCAATGTATGGAGGTCAGGGCCGATTGGGAAATCAATTCACCGGAAGGCAACATGCCCAGACCGCGAATTAACGAGTACCCGTTTTTTAAATCCATCGGCGGTATCCACTCGCCATGGCACATGGGAAAGTCCATGCAGGCCAGGGCGGCGTAATTGGTGCTGACCCATCCGCCCAGGGCGATCTGCACAAATAATAAGACAAGTCCGGCAGCCATCCATGGCCGCCATCGTCCTGCTTGAGCGCTGAGCTGCGCGTGGGTTTTCTCGCGCGCGGCGAGCCAGGTCATCAATGCCAGCAGTATCATGCCGCCCAGCAAATGGCTGGTTACCACGATAGGCATCAACTGGTGGGTAACGGTCCATGCCCCGAAGGCGCCTTGTATGCACACTGCGATCAGCGTGACGACAGCCAGGCGCGGCGTGTTGCCCAATTGGCGGCGATAACGCCACGCCATATAGACGATGCCGATAATCATCATGCCCAGTATCGAGCCCACGTAGCGGTGGATCATTTCGATCCACGCCTTGGAAAAGCTGACGGCGCCGTAAGGCATGGCTTGCAGCGCTTGTTCAATGTGGCCGCTGGCGCCTAGTGGTGTGATTTTGCCGTAACAGCCAGGCCAGTCAGGACAGCCCAGGCCGGAATCCGTCAGGCGCACAAAAGCGCCGAACATGATCAAGTCCAGCGTTAAAAACCACGTCAGGAATACGAGCTTTCGATACCGTGCAGTAATACGTTCAAGCATGTTGGACTAACCGATGCGCGAGTTGCGAATTAATTTGCTGAGGTCATTGCGTACCGAAATGGGGTCGGCATCGGCGGGAAATTCCAGCATCAGGTTGCCCAGGGGATCGATGATCCACATAGGCCCTTTCAGGGCGGCGTCACGCTCGGCTGGGCTGGCGTTGGGGGCCAGGTAGGCAGCCAACTTTGCAGGGTCGGCGCGCAACATATTGGTGCCGACATACGCTTCCTTGATTTGGTCCGACACCGGTGCGTCGTCGGTAATGAACCAGATCCGCGCCAGGCGCTCTACATTCTTGCCTTGGCTGGCGTGCGAATTACGCAGTACAAACAGCTTTTTTACGCAGGACTCGGGGCAGGCGCTTTCGTCGGCGCTGACCAATAGCCATTTTCCATCAAGACTGCTCAGGTCGAAGGGCTTGCCGTCCAGGGTGGTCAGCGGCAGCGTCGCCGCGTCAGGTATAGGCCGTTGCGGGCTGATCAGTGTGCCGTAGTTGGTGGCTTCCTGTGGCCGCAGTCCCAGCGCCGGCACGTAATAGGCCAGCAAGGCAAAAATCACGGGGGCCAGGCAGATGGCCACGATCAGGTAAAGGGGGGTTCTTGATCGGACTGGGGGACGTGGGTTCGGTGTAACGGGAGTAGGGCTGACCACAATGATTCCTTACAAGGTCGAGGACTTAATTTTTCGGCGCAAGGCGCGCCATGCAATAACCAACCAGGCACCTGCGGCGATGGCGGCAAAGCCAAACCATTGCAACGCATACCCGTGATTCTTATCGGAATCCAACGAGGGCTCTGGCCACTCCTGGACGAGTTGTGTGCCGGCGGCTATATCAGCCTGGGCATTCGGGCTATCAGCGGCTTGAGCCAGCACCGCCGGCAATAGCGTCAGGCCGCTCGCTTTGCCATAGGCCGTCAAGTCCAGGTTTTGCAACTGGGGTACGGGTCTTGCCGGATCAGGCAACTTGCCCGGCAGCTGCGTTTCATCATTATCCGACCAGGACCACAGTTCGAAAAGCCGGGGCACGCGTTCAAGCAGTTCGCCATGTACCGTTTGTTCGCCGGCAGGGGCAGGAATGCGTGCCATGGTTTCACCGGGCCGCATCGGCCTTGGCAACCAGCCGCGCAATACCAGCACCGCGGTGTTGGCAGCAGCGTCGATGATCAACGGCGTGGCAACCCAAAACCCTGGGCGCCCCTGGAAATTACGGTTTTCCAGGAGTACAGTCAGTTGATGCTGCCAGACGCCATGCGCTGTGGCCGCCCGCCACGGCAGCAGGTCTTGCGCGGGGGTGGCGGGGCTAAGCATAAGGGCTGTGCTGTCACGACCGGCTTGTATCGAGGCCTTGATTGCGATGCGTTGAGCAGCGCGGTCTAATTGCCAATTTCCCAGCGACGTAAACCCAACTGCCATGATGCCGAGTAAAATCAGTGCGGCAGCAGTGCGATAAGTTGTGTGAGAACGTGCCATGTCTGCAATAATTCCAGTTTCGCCGGAGGCCAAAATGCGTTTCGTAGTAATCCTAGCGTTCCTGGGTATAGTAGGAAGTTTAGCCTCAGCGCTCTTTTACCTGATGCGCGACAAAGGCGGGACCAACCGTACGGTTAACGCGCTGACAGTGCGCATCGGGCTGTCGATAGTGTTGTTTCTGTTTGTGCTGTTCGCCCACTATATGGGCTGGATACAAAGCACTGGTATCGCTGCGCATTAAGCTGATTCCATCCCAACGTTACCACACCGTTATCCAGAAAAAAGGCCGGCAAGGCCAGCCTTTTTTCGGTATCGTCCTACGGCTTAGAACCAGTATACGAACAGGTACAGGCCTAGCCAGACGACGTCTACAAAGTGCCAGTACCAGGCAGCGCCTTCAAAGCCAAAATGATTCGTGGCGGTGAAGTGCCCTCGGATCAGACGGAACAGAATAACGGTCAGGAAGGTTGCGCCCAGAATCACGTGAAAGCCGTGGAAGCCGGTAAGCATGTAGAACAGTGAACCATAAGCGCCCGAATCGAAACGCAGGTTCAGGTCATTATAAGCATGGTGATATTCGTATGCCTGACAGGCCACGAAGGTAAAGCCCAGAATAACCGTCAGGGCCAGCCAGAAAATGGCTTTGCCGCGATGGCTGGCGCGCATGGCGTGGTGGGCAATAGTCAGGGTCAGGCCGGATGTCAACAGCAAGGCAGTGTTGATGGTGGGCAGCCAGAACGGGCCAACGGTCTTGAATTCAGGAACGACGCCTGCTGGTCCCAAGTTAGGCCAGGTGCCCGAGAAATTAGGCCACAGCATGTTTTGGTGGTCCAGGTTGCTAAGCCACGGTGTCGTGACTTCGCGGGTGTACCACAGCGCCCCGAAGAACGCGGCAAAGAACATGACTTCCGAGAAAATGAACCACGCCATGCTCCAACGGTAGGAGTGGTCTACGCGTTCGTTGTTCATGCCGCTTTCTGATTCGCGGATAGCGTCGCCGAACCAGCCATACAGTACGACGAAAAGGCTAAGAATACCGACAATGAACAGCCAGAAACCCACTTCGTAGCTGTTGATCCACAGGGACGCGCCCAGCAGCGTCAGCAGCAGGGAAAAGCTTGCCCGAACCGGGTGGACTGAATCGGCAGGCACGTAGTAATACGGTGCCTCGTTGCCCTGAGCCAAGTGACCTGCACTCATGGTGTTCTCCTGATGCGAATTATTAGATAAAAAATATTAGGCTAGGTAGGAAATAAGCCCACGGGCAGCCAAGACCAGCACAACGACGAAACCAATAGCAGCCAGCACGCCGGCCAGTATCAAATGCACGGGGTTGAGCTTGGAAATGTCTTCGCTATAACCCTTGCCCTTGCGCACGCCGAAAAAACCCCAGGCCACCGCTTTAAGCGTTTGGAAGAAGTTGAGTTTTCGACGAGAGAGTTCTTGGATGTCTTTTGTCATGTTGGCTTAGCCGCCTCCTAGAGACCCGCCGCGCCAGAAGGCCCATGCCATGACCGCAATGATAATGATTACCAGGGCGATGGCGGTGTGGCGGTTCTTCCGGCGTTGTTCGGGTGTCATGATGGTGCCTTACTTGACAATAGGTGGGACAACAAAGGTATGGAATGGTGCGGGCGAAGGTACTGTCCACTCCAGTCCTGTAGCGCCTTCCCACGGTTTGGCGGGGGCGGGTTCGCCCTTCCCGGCATAGGACCTGAGGATGACATACAGGAATATCAGTTGCGACAGACCGAACCAGAAGGCGCCGATGGTGGCGATTTCGTTAAAGTCGGTGAACTGGGCTGCGTAGTCGGCATAGCGACGCGGCATACCAGCCAAGCCCAGGAAGTGCATTGGGAAGAACGTGACGTTGAACGAGATCATGCTGGACCAGAAGTGCAGTTTGCCCAGTTTTTCGTTGTACATGCGGCCAGTCCATTTTGGCATCCAGTAGTACGCGCCTGCGAACATGCCGAACAACGAACCGGCCACCATCACATAGTGGAAGTGGGCGATAACGTAATAGGTGTCGTGCACTGCGATATCGATAGGCGCCACGGCCAGGATCAGGCCGGTAAAGCCGCCGATCGTGAACACGAAGATAAACCCGATCGCGAACAGCATGGGCGTTTCGAAGGTCATGGAACCGCGCCACATGGTGGCAACCCAGTTGAACACCTTGACGCCGGTAGGAATCGAAATCAGCATGGTGGCGTACATGAAGTACAACTGACCCGTAACCGGCATGCCAGTGGCAAACATGTGGTGAGCCCACACCAGGAACGACAGAATGGCGATGGCGGCAGTTGCATACACCATTGAGGCGTAACCGAACAGCTGCTTGCGAGCAAAAGCGGGTACGACGGCCGACACGATACCAAATGCCGGCAGAATCATGATGTAGACCTCGGGGTGGCCGAAGAACCAGAACACGTGCTGATACAGGACGGGGTCGCCGCCTGCGGCTGCATTAAAGAAGCTTGTGCCAAAGTGACGGTCGGTCAGCAGCATGGTTACGGCGGCAGCCAGCACAGGCATTACAGCGATGAGCAGGTAGGCCGTAATTAGCCAGGTCCAGCAGAACAGAGGCATCTTCATCAAGGTCATGCCCGGTGCACGCATGTTGAGCACGGTCACGATGATGTTGATGGCACCCATAATGGACGATGCGCCCAGAATGTGCACTGCGAAAATGGTGAAGTCCATGCCTGGGCCCATTTGCAGCGACAAAGGCGCGTACATGGTCCAGCCGGCAGCGTTGGCGCCGCCCGGCACAAAGAACGAACTCGTCATCAGGATGGCGCCGATCGGCAGCAGCCAGAAACTGAAGTTGTTCATGCGGGCAAAGGCCATGTCGGATGCGCCGATTTGCAGCGGGATCATCCAGTTGGCGAAACCCACGAATGCCGGCATGATGGCGCCGAAAATCATGATCAGGCCATGCATGGTGGTGAACTGGTTGAACAATTCAGGCTGGAAAAACTGCAAGCCGGGCGAGAACAGTTCGGTGCGCACCAACAATGCCAGCACGCCGCCTTCAAGCAGCATGATGAACGAAAAGAGCAGGTACATGGTACCGATATCTTTATGGTTGGTTGCAAACAACCAGCGCCGCCAGCCGTGCGGCTTGTGGTCGTGGTCGTCGTGCCCGTGACTGGCTGGGACGTGATCGGCAGTAACACTGCTCATGGTGGACTCCTTCCTACTCAACCGGGCGCTGGCAGCCAACAGCCCGGTAAAAAAACATTCGAATGTGTTTTGAACGTGCCGGTGACTTAGCGCAAGGCCTTGACGTCGGCAGGTTGAACGACTGGATCCTTGCCCTTGCCCGCATTGCCCCAGGCATTGCGAGTGTAGGTAATAGCCGCAGCAATTTCAACATCGTTCAATTGGTCGCGGAAGGCCGCCATGGCAGTGCCAGGATGACCGTTGAGCACAGTGAGGATTTGGTCTTTCATTGGGCCAAGAACGAATTTTTCGTTACCATCCAGGGCCGGGAAGGTACCAGGAAGGCCTTTTCCGTTAGCCTGGTGGCAGGCGACACAGTTAGCAGTGTAAACCTGTTGGCCGCGGGCAACGAGTTCGTCCTTCGTCCAGGTTTTGTTTGGATCGTCGGCAGCCGAAGCCAGTGCTTTTTTCTGGTCCGCAGCCCACTTGTCGTAGTCAGCTTGTGAAACTACCTCGACCACGATAGGCATGAACGCGTGGTCTTTCCCACAGAGTTCAGCGCATTGGCCGCGGTATGTACCGATTTTTTCAGCACGGAACCACGTGTCGCGCAGGAAGCCCGGCATCGCATCTTGTTTGACGCCGAACTCCGGGATCATCCATGAGTGGATGACGTCGTTGGCAGTCAGGACGATACGAACCTTTTTGTCGACGGGCACAACCAGGGGATTGTCGACTTCCATCAGGTAAAGGTTGCCTTTGGGCGCTTTGCCTTCAATCTGGTCGCGGGGCGTGGCCAGGTTCGACAGGAATTTGACGCCTTGGGCTGGGCCGTCGATGTATTCATAGCCCCATTTCCATTGGTATCCGGTTACCTTGACGGTAAGGTCGGAACTGCTGGTATCTTTCATGGCGACGACGGTGCGCGTCGCCGGCAAGGCCATGGCGATGACGATGATGAACGGGATGACCGTCCAGGCAACCTCGATACCCACGTGTTCGTGGAACTTGGCGGGCACGGCGCCGCGCGATTTCCGGTGCATGATGATGGAGTAGAACATCACCCCAAACACCCCTACGAAAATCACGGCACAGATAATCAGCAGCATCCAGTGGATCCACACGATATCGTGTGCGATCTGTGTCACCCCCTCGTGGAGGTTGAGCTGATTGACCCTTGGGCCTCCTGGCATGTCCTCGACTTGTGCACCGGCAACGCCTGCCATTAGCAATGCGCCAGTGCCAAGTAACCCTCTCAACTTCTTCATGCTGACCTCGAAATACGGATATGTTCTACCCAATTGTTGACTTTGATCAAACAAGCTGACCGCCATAACATCGAACGAACACATAATTATTGAATGGCAGGCTTAAAATAATAAACGCTGGGGTAATGCCTGCTCGAATCACCTATAGACCGCAGAATTATAGCGAACATGCGCTTGCAGTGCGCTGGTTCGGCGTGATTCATGTGCGGGCGTCGGGCGGAAATCATGCGCGACAGCCTACGCTTCCACTACAATTATTGCATGAAAGATTCCCCCGCCCGAACGATAGCGCCGCTCATAAACTCGCGTTATCAACAACTTGCACGTCGAATTCAACAGCTGCCGCCGAATGGTTCGCGCCCTTTAACAGTGGCCGGCAGGGTGGCGGGCTGGATTACCGCCAAAGCCACCAGTCACCTTGAAGGGGTGCCGGGGATACATGTGGAAGACGAGGCGGTGCACATTACCGCTTCCCCCCGGCACCGCATGTCGCTTAATACCGTATTGGCCCAATTGGCAGTGGCTTTGAAAGACACCGGCTGCCTGCGTGGTTGGCGCGACGAATTGCTGGATGTCATAGGCGAAGGCCGGCGTCTGGCCGTTATCGAGCGGGCAGCGGTGCGTCCACTGGGGTTGCTGACCAAGGCGGTGCATTTGAATGCATGGTCGCCCGACGGCAAGCTTTGGATCGCGCGCAGGGCGCTTAGCAAATCAACCGATCCTGGCATGTGGGATACGCTGGTCGGCGGCTTGGCCGGGGCCGGGGAAAGCATGGATGTGTCTTTGTTGCGGGAAAGCAACGAGGAGGCTGGGCTTACCCCCGCCGACATCGAAGCCAGGTCGCCTTTGCGCATTATTTTGCGCATGCACCGCCGTCTGCCGGAAGGGTATCAGGTTGAAGACGTTCTGGTCAGCGATTGCGTATTGGCCGAATCGGTAGCGCCCAGGAATCTTGATGGCGAAGTCAGCGACATCCAGTTGGTCGCTCTGGACGAGCTATGGTCCATGGTCGAAGCGGGCGAATTCACGCGTGAAGCTGAACTGGTGATTCTTGAGGGCTTGCAAAAACGCCTATTAGACGGCAGCGCCGCTTCAGTTTAAGCTAACGCAACTCGGCCTGGTGTACTGTCCGTGCATCTGTCCGGCCCCCCATACGATTGTGCTCAAGGAGCCGCCATGGTTACTCAAAATGACAATCCTTTCGTCTTGCCCGGCTTTGGTCAAAGCGGCGACATGGCCCAGAACCCGCTTGTGGCCAGTATGGAAATGATGCGTCAAGCCTGGGAAGGGCTAGCCGGTTCGGGCGGCTTGAACCAAGCCGCCATGGCAACCCCGATGTCAGTCGAAGAGCTCGAGCGCCGTATCGGCGACTTGCGGGCTGTGGAAAACTGGCTGCGCATGAACCTGTCCATGCTTTCGAGCACGATACAAGGGCTTGAAGTGCAGCGTTCTACCATTGCAACGCTTAAATCCTTTATGGCATCTGCCTCTGCCGAGCAACCGGCCACGGCCGGCGCCCAGGATATTGCTGCCAACGCCGCGACAGCGGCACAAGGCTGGTGGGATATGGTGCAAAAGCAGTTCGATAGCTTGGCGGAGGCCACTGCGGCCTCGTTGAAGGGTGCAGAAGCTGCTGCAAGTCAACAGGCATCGGCCGATTCCACCATGGGCGCCAGGCCCGCAGCAACGGCGCGCAAGGCTGCCACCAAGTCTGCCGCGCCAGCCAAACCGGCAGCCAAAAAAACTGCGCCGCGCAAGCGTGCCGCCCCTGCGCGAAACAAGACCTAACCGCCATTCATTTACTTAGGACTTAAATTTTTACATGCTGAACATAGTTATTCTGGCCGCAGGATTGGGCAAACGTATGCAGTCCGATTTACCTAAAGTCTTGCATCCGCTGGCAGGCAAGCCCATGCTGGCGCACGTGCTTGATAATGCCCGCAAGCTGAACCCTGACCGTATCGTAGTGGTGGTTGGCCATGGCGCCGATCGCGTTAAGGCCGCGTTTGCGAATCAGCCTGATCTGCAGTTCGCATTGCAGGTGCCCCAACATGGCACCGGTCATGCAGTACAGCAGGCGGCGGCGTTATTGCTTGAAGGCGACACTCAGCAAGACGCAACCTTGGTCTTATATGGTGATGTGCCGTTGGTGCAGGCTGAAACCCTGCAGCGCCTGCTTGATGCACGAAACCAGGGCATGGCGGTGTTGACTGAAACGCTGCCCGACCCGACAGGCTACGGCCGCATCGTGCGTAATGACAAGGGCGAAGTGGTTCGTATTGTCGAGCACAAAGACGCCTCGACGGCCGAACATGGCATTAACGAGGTGAACACCGGTATTTTGGTTGCGCCTACGGGCAAACTCAAAGACTGGCTCTCGCGTATCAATAACGATAACGCTCAGGGTGAGTACTACCTTACTGATACCGTTGGCTTGTCTGTGCAAGACGGCTTGCCGGTGCATGCAGCGCAGCCGTCGGCTTCCTGGGAAACGCTGGGCGTCAATAGCCGGGTCCAGCAGGCGCAGCTGGAGCGTAACTGGCAAGGCGAGCAGGCGCGGCGCCTGCTTGAGCAAGGTGTGACACTGGTCGATCCCGCGCGTTTCGATTTGCGCGGTTCGCTGGTTTGCGGGCGCGACGTCTTCATCGACGTGGGCTGCGTCTTCGAGGGGCGGGTCGAACTGGCCGATGGTGTGCGCATCGGACCGCATTGCGTGGTTAAAGATGCCGTGATCGGTGCGGGCACGCAGGTTGATGCGTTCAGCCATATCCAGGAAGCGACGATTGCTGACGACGCGCGCATCGGGCCGTATGCACGGCTTCGGCCAGGTGCCGATATCGGCTCTCAAGCCCACGTGGGCAATTTTGTCGAAATCAAGAAAAGCACCTTGGGTCAGGGGTCAAAGGCCAACCACTTGGCTTATATCGGCGATACGCAGGTGGGTGCGCGCGTCAACATCGGCGCTGGAACCATTACTTGCAACTACGATGGCGTGAACAAGCACCAGACCATTATCGAGGACGATGCCTTCATCGGTTCCGATACGCAATTGGTGGCGCCAGTCAAAGTGGGGCGCGGGGCGACGCTGGGCGCGGGCACTACCTTGACCAAAGACGCGCCTGCGGGCCAGTTGACCATTTCCCGCTCACAGCAAAAGACAATTGAAGGTTGGGTACGTCCAGTCAAAAAATCTTAACCGTGGCAGAAAATCGCGCATCTAAAGCCACCCCGCCTGGCGGTTTCCCGGACGGCCTGGAAACGCCTCGGCGTCACTGGGCTGCGCTGGCGTTGGTGCTAGCCATCACTATTACGGTGCTGGACGCCAGCATGGCTAACGTGGCGTTGCCTGCCATTGCCACGCAATTAAGCATTGATCCCGCGGCCGTAGTGTGGGTGGTCATTGCCTACAACCTGACGGTAGTGGTGTCGTTGCTGCCTTTATCGGCTGCGGCTGAACGCATAGGCTTCAGTCGTATGTTCACGATAGGCCTGACGCTGTTCATGGTGGCTTCGCTGGCATCGGCGATGTCGAATTCGGTGATGACGCTGACGCTTTCCCGTATGGCGCAAGGCTTGGGATCATCGATGTTGATGTGCTTGTTTGGTGGGCTGGTGCGCAATACTTACCCCTTGAATAAACTGGGCATGGGCATAAGTGTGAATGCCATGATGGTGGGGTTGATGGCTGTGTTGGGCCCCACGATAGGCGCCTTCATCCTGGAGTTGGCTTCATGGCAGTGGATATTCCTGGTGAATATTCCGATTTGCCTGGGCACCTATTTTTGTATTCGCTTCTTGCCCGATGTACCTCGTTATCGTGGCCGCTTCGACTGGATAGCTTGTCTATTAAGCGTGCCGGTATTCGGGTTATCGATAATTGGCCTGGATGCAATCGTCAAAGATCCGACGCGTGCGGCATTGTGCCTGATGCTGGCCGTTCTGGCCGGGTGGGTGCTGGTGCGCCGTTCGCGCGGCCAAGTGGCGCCTATCGTGCCCATCGATTTGCTGCGCATTACGCCTATTGCCTTTGCCGTAGGGGCGTCGGCATTTTCTTTTGCCGCGCAGATGGCGGCATTTGTAGCGTTACCGTTTTACTTCAAGCAAGTATTGCATTTTTCATACGCTGATGTGGGTATCTTGCTGGGCGCCTGGTCGATCGGCGTAGCGGTTATGGCACCTGTCGCCGGGTATTTGTCTGATCGGTTTTCGATTGCGTTGCTATGCGGCCTTGGGGCCGGTTGCATTGCGCTGGGCTTGTTCTGGGTGATCATGTTGCCTGGTGATACGATCTTTGTGTGGCTGATTGCGGGGATGCTGTTGGGCGGAGTGGGTTTTGGCTTCTTCCAAACGCCCAACAACAAGGCGCTGCTTGCTGGGGCGCCCCGGCATCGCAGCGGTGCGGCGGGCGGTATGCAAGCAACGACTCGCGTTTTCGGGCAAAGCTTTGGCACGGCGCTGGTAGCCGTCGCGTTCAATATCAGCGCGGCAAATGGCGCCGTATTTGGCGTATGGGCAGCCATTGTGTGTGCGCTGGTAGCAGTAACGATAAACGTCGTGCGCTATTTGAATCCGGCCGTTGATCTGGAGCTTTAACGACATCATGCATATTTTGCAGTTGAATTTCGAACGCGGCTGGCGCGGCGGCGAAAGGCAAACCTTGCTGAGCATGCGGCAGTTTCGCGATGCCGGTCATCAAGTGTCTTTACTGGCTCGCCGGGGCAGCGAACTGGCGCGTAGCGCGAGCGCCGAAGGCTTTTTGGTGCATGAGCACGCAAGTGTGGTGTCGCTGTGCGGCTTTTTGCTGCGCCGGGGCCGCAGCTTCGATATCTTGCATGCGCAAACCGCGAACATGATGACCTGGCTGGCGTTGCTTAAGCCTGTATTGGGCCACCGTGTGGTGTTCACGCGGCGTACCGCGTTTGCGGTCACTCGTCGGGAACGGCGAACTGCCTGGAAGTGGAGCAAGGCCGATGTTCTGGTGGCTATTAGCCAGGCAGCGGCAGCAGAGCCGCGCCGCCTGGGATTGGATGTCAGCGTGATTCCCAGCGCTATCGAGGCCAAGACTTTAGATCAGGACCATATTGACACCTTCGCCAGGCAATTCAATTTGTCAGGCCAGCGGGTTTTGGCTACCGCCGCAGCGCTTACTTCCGAAAAAGATCCATGCACCTTGATCCGGGCGGTGCATGGGCTGCTGCAGTTGCGCAGTGATTTTGTGTTCTTGCACTTAGGAGCGGGTGGCGATGCCGAGCCCCAGGCGCGTGAACTGGTGCGTGAACTCGGCCTGGAACAACACTATTTATTTACCGGGTTTCAGGCCAACATAGAAGACTTGTACCGCTTGATGGACGTGTTTGTTTTAAGCTCGCGCCAAGAAGGCTTGGGCACCAGTGTGTTGGACGCCTTTTTATATTCGGTGCCGGTGGTGTCGACCAACGCTGGCGGCCTGCGGGAGAGCCTGGCAGATGGCCGCGGGATTTTGTGCGAGGTGGGTGATCACCAGGCGCTTGCCGCAGGCATGGACAAGGCATTGAGCGATCGCGGCTTGCGTGCCGGCATGGTTGAACGGGCCCGCGCCTATGTATTGGGTGAACATGATGCCGGCGTCATGGCTGGCCGGTATTTGCACGAGTATGAGCGGCTGGTTACGGCTGGCGCCGGCCGAGACTAGCGTTCGCGGTGCCGGGAAGCGCGATGCGCGTTTCAAATTTACTGCGGTGTATGGAAAAAAATGTGCGTACGTTGCGCACATTGGCCTGCGAGGTGAAGACCTTATGAGCCATGGCATGGTAGGCGGGCATGTCGGGAACTTGGGCTACGACGATAAAGTCGGGGCCCGGCGAGACGCGATAGCATTGCAGGATGGCAGCTTCCTGCACGACACTTGCTTCGAAGGCATCCAGCGATTCGGCGGTTTGCACATCTAGTGTGATCTCGATGATCGCCGTAAGGCCAATGCCTACTTTTTCCGGATTCAGAATAGCGACTTGCTTTTCAATAACGCCTTCATCGACCAGTCGCCGCACCCGGCGTAAACATGTGGGAGCTGAAGCGTGGACCCGGCTGGCCAAGTCTTGATTGGTCAGCGAACTATCGCCCTGGATTTGCTCGAGTATGCGCAAGTCCAGATCATCCAGTGCGATTGGTGTTTTTGTCTTGTTCATTTATTTTGATATTTATTGTAATTTGTAATTAAATTGCATAATTCAATGGAACAGAAATAAAATATCATATTCTCTTCAAATAAGAAATCTAATTTCTTGGTTTGTTGCGCACAATAGCCTATCTTTTACATCGGTTGGAGTTTACTTATGTGTGGCATTGTTGGCGCTGTAGCGCAACGCGACATCACCCCTATTCTTCTTGAAGGGCTTAAGCGTCTTGAATACCGCGGGTATGATTCCTGCGGCGTAGCCGTGCATGCCAATGGTGAACTACGCCGTGCCCGCAGCACCGAGCGGGTCGCCGAGCTAGAGGCACAAGTTGAAAAAGACAGTATTTCCGGTTTCACCGGTATTGCTCACACACGCTGGGCTACTCACGGCGCACCTGCGACCCATAACGCCCATCCCCATTTTTCCGGCCAAAGCAAAGGCTCTGTCCGCATCGCCTTGGTACACAACGGCATCATCGAAAACCACGACGAACTGCGTGCCGAACTACAAGCAGTCGGCTACGTATTCGAAAGCCAGACCGACACGGAAGTGGTCGCGCATCTGGTTGATCATTTGTATGCGGGCGATTTGTTCGACGCGGTTCAGCAAGCCACGCGTCGCCTGGCAGGCGCCTACGCCATTGCCGTATTCTGCCGCGACGAACCGCACCGCGTGATTGGCGCGCGTCAGGGCTCGCCACTGGTCATAGGCCGTGGCGTCAATGAAAATTTCCTGGCTTCCGATGCGCTGGCGCTGGCCGGCACGACCGACCAGATCATTTATCTTGAAGATGGCGATGTGGTTGACCTGCAATTGGCACGCGTATGGATCGTCGATGCTGATGGCCGTGCCGTAGACCGCGAGGTTCACACCGTGCACGTGCATACCGGCGCGGCGGAACTGGGGCCCTACCGTCATTACATGCAGAAAGAAATCTTCGAACAACCGCGCGCGGTTGGCGACACCCTGCAAGATATCGAAAGCATTACCCCGGAACTGTTCGGCGACGAGGCCTATAAAGTATTCAACGACATCGACAACGTCTTGATCTTGGCTTGCGGCACCAGTTATTACGCCGGCCTGACCGCGCGCTATTGGATCGAGTCCATCGCCAAGATACCCGTCAATGTGGAAATCGCCAGCGAATATCGCTATCGCGACAGCGTGCCCAACCCGCGCAGCCTGGTCGTGACGATTTCGCAGTCTGGCGAAACTGCCGATACCTTGGCCGCCCTCAAGCATGCGCGTGGTTTGGGCATGGAGCACACACTGACCATTTGCAACGTATCCACCAGCGCCATGGTGCGCGAATGCAAACTGGCTTACATCACCCGCGCCGGCGTTGAAATTGGCGTGGCCTCGACCAAGGCCTTTACCACTCAGCTGACTGCCTTGTTCTTATTGACTCTGGCCCTGGCCCAGACCAAGAAGCAACTTAGCGAAGAGAAAGAAGCCGAGTTCCTGAAAGCCTTGCGCCACCTGCCGGTTGCCATCGGCGCCGTACTGGCTCTGGAACCGCAGATCATGGCATGGGCAGACCGCTTCGCCAGCAAGGAACATGCATTGTTCCTGGGCCGCGGCTTGCACTACCCTATCGCACTGGAAGGCGCATTGAAGCTGAAGGAAATCAGCTACATCCACGCTGAAGCCTACCCGGCTGGTGAGTTGAAGCATGGGCCACTGGCCTTGGTCACCGAGGCCATGCCTGTAGTCACTATTGCTCCCCGTGACGAGCTATTGGAAAAGCTGAAGTCCAATATGCAAGAAGTCCACGCGCGTGGAGGGGAGCTGTATGTGTTTGCTGATGCCGATACGAAAATCGGCAGCAGCGATGGCATACATGTGATTCGGATGCCAGAGCATTATGGGAAGCTGTCGCCGATTCTGCATACGATACCGCTGCAATTGCTGGCGTATCACACGGCGTGCGCGAGGGGTACGGATGTGGATAAGCCGCGGAATTTGGCTAAGAGCGTGACGGTGGAATAAGGGTGTAGGCTGTTACATTGCGTGTTTCAAGGGAATAAAGTCTGTCCCTCTTTAATTTCTCTCTTTGTCGGTTGTTTTTTCGCCTAACTCGCTGGCAAGTTAGCTGATTGTCTTGATGTTGAGGGTGTTTGGTTAAATAGCCAAACACCCAGCGCTCGAGCTGGACAATCCATCAAGCGGAATTGAATTTGGGCGCCTTGACCCGCTGAAGGTGGCTAATTCCTGGACCTGTCCTGGTGTTGGACTGCATGCATGAATGACAGAACTTTAAGAGGATGATTGGCGCTGACACGGCTGGACAGTATTCGAGCATGTATGCGTTAAGCACAATACGAAGATGTGCATTCCAAAAACATACGTTGCTGACGCAGGCTGAGCCTGGCCTCTGCTTAATGTCCCGCCAGATGCGCAAGCACGTTAGCGAGCACTCGTGCTCCAGACGTCAGGTCTTCGGGCCGACTGAACTCTGCCTCATTGTGCGTCACACCTCCAATGCTGGGTATAAAAAGCATTCCGGTTGGACAAACGCGATGCATCAGGCCAGCATCGTGCCCTGCTGCTGAAAGTATTGGGCGCTGTGGCAGGTTCAGTTGGAGCGCTGCTGCGGCAATGATCTTCTGCATTGGCTCCGAAAACTCAATGGGCGCCGAAGTGTAGAGCCGTTCGATATGCACCGAGCAAGGCGCAGCCAAGTCCTGACAAAGTATAGAAACCTGGTTGCTTAATTGTTCCAGTTTTTCTGCATTTGGATGGCGCAGGTCGATGCTGAAGACCACCTCATTGGGAACGACTGATGGCGCATTCGGAGCAACGCTAAAGCGGCCCACCGTAAATCGTGTGATGTCCTGTTCATCAAAAAACGTGCGTGACAAGCTTTGCACCATCGCAGTAGCGGCCAAAAGAGCGTCTTTACGCTCGCGATGCGGTGCGGTGCCTGCATGGGCGGCATCCCCTATGACGGTTACCCGGTAGGTATGTTTTCCCTGGATACCCGTAACCACACCAATGGACAAACCTTCCCGCTCCAGAATAGGTCCTTGCTCGATATGTGCTTCCACATAACAATGCGCTGGACTGCTCAAGGACCGCTTTGGTATGTGTGCAAGCAGTGGCTCAATCTGCTGCAGCGCCTCTTGCACGCTCACGCCTGCAGTGTCACGCAACGCAAGTGCTTCCGTTAGGCTTCGAGCGCCTGCGTGTACCCCAGAACCCATCAGGCTCGGTGCGAACCGGGAGCCCTCCTCGTTGACCCAAGCTACGACCTCTATAGCACGCTTGGGTTTGAAGCCGGCATCTTGCAATGCCTGCACAGCCTCCAAGCTGGCCATCACTCCGTAAATTCCGTCGTAACGTCCGCCAGTTGGCTGGGTGTCCATGTGCGAACCTGTCATTACCGGCGACAGGGATGGGTCTGCGCCTTCCAGTCGAAGAAACAGATTGCCAATGGGATCACGCGACACCATCATACCCAACGCAGTGCTCCAGCGCGTCAATAATATCTGAGCCTGAGCATCTTCCGCTGAGAGGGCTTGACGATTGACGCCCCCCTGAGCTGTCGCGCCCAAGCATGCCATCTCGGTAATCCGATCGTTGAGGCGTTGATGAGATACATGGTCCGAGACCGATGTGGAAACAGTATTGATCATAGTAAAAGTCGACTCAAAAGTAGGTTACGGCCGGACCCGAATTGACTCAGGCAAGCGGGTCCATCGATAGTCTCCCGGATCTACGGCTTTCGGGCCCGGGCACTTGGCAATGAGAATGTCCGTTTCGATATTTCCCACCAATGAACTGAAATCGGCGCGGAAATGATTGGCGCTCTTAATGACTATGATTTTCATCGTTTCCGGAACGAGTCCCATCATGCTGATTTGAACGCGGTCAAGTAGTTGCATTTTTCCGCTAGCAACAATGACATAAACGCCGTCAATTTCCAGGCATGCACATTGTCCTAATTTTGTGACTAACCCCGTCATCATGGGACCCTTCAACTCCACGACACCATCGCTGAGTGATAGGACGGTATAAGCACCTTTGACCGGGGGTTCGCTTAGCTCACCGGTAAAGGTTTCAACTGCCGTGCCAACCTCCGCATGAATCACGGCGCCGACACCGGCCGCTGCAGCCTGTTCGGCGGTCTTAGCATCAAAGATCAGGCCAACGACTACCTGTCGAGGAAAACGACGGCCGGCGTTGTTGCGTAATAACGCATGCAGCATGCCAGATGTATTTCCATCCGCGCCACCGCTCGGATTATCTTGTGTGTCCGCAATGATGATCGGCTTTTCCGAGTTCTCTGCAAGCGTCATCGCACGTGTCACTGAATCGTCTGGCAGATACACTGACTTCAATCGCCACTGGTCTGGTGCTGACACCGCTTCGTACAACACATCCAATGTTTCGGTAGCCCGCTCGCCATATGTCCACACCATGGGAGCGCATTCAGGAAAATCGGCTGCTGGAAAGCCCATGCAAAAGCTCGACAGGGTGTCATTTTGAGCATCGAGTTTACGCAGCAGCTCGTAATGCTCCCGTGCGGGAGAGAGCCATGTGCTTTGCGAGTTCGTTGGGATAAGAAACGGCAACCGGCGATAAGCCAATCTTTCTCGTACACCAGCTTTAACACGTCGTTCAAGCAATTTGGCCGCAAGTATTCCCGTATCAGCCATGTCGACGTGCGGATAAGTCCGAAATCCTACCAGTGCGTCGGCCTGTGTGAGCATCTGGAACGTCACATTCGCATGTAGATCCAGGCTGGTCACGATAGGAATGTCGTAACCCAACACACGCCGCAGACGCATCAGAATCTCGCCCTCAGTGTCGTCCACGTGCTCGGCCACCCCAGCACCGTGGAAGTCGATATACATCGCATCGAAGCTATTCTCACGAGCCGCGTCGATTAATGCTGCACTGATGCATTCGAATGCTTCTTCGGTCACATACGAGGATGGTGTTGCACCACACCAACTGGCGGGTACCAAATCCCATCCGAGTTGCCTGCCTTGCTCGATGAATCCACCGGCAGGAAGGTTGACGCCTACCATGCTATCGATCATGTGCTGGCCTTCGATAAAGGCGGGAAAGCTGTCACCTCGGTTGAAGGCCGACCAGTCGGCCTTGCTGGCGGCGAAAGTATTTGTTTCGTGTTGATAGCCGGCGATCAGGACGCGCATGGATTTCCTTCTAAGATAGGAATGGATGATAGGATTGGATTCGTTACTGCAATGCTGCTTGGTGCCGCGGCAAACAGTTTTCGGGTGTAGTCATGCGAAGGATCTGAGTACAGCGCGGCAGTAGGCCCCTCTTCCATTATTTTTCCTTGGTGCATCACGACAACACGATCACACAACTGAGCGGCGACGCGAAGGTCATGCGTGATGAAGAGCATTCCTAGTCCAAACTCAGACTGAATTTCTCGCAAGAGCACCATAATCTGAGCTTGCACGCTGACATCAAGCGCGCTTACTGCTTCGTCAGCAACCAGCACCCTAGGCCTGCAAGCCAACGCACGTGCAATTGCGATTCGCTGCCGTTGCCCTCCCGAGAATTGGTTGGGGTAGCGGTCAAGCGCTTCCACAGGCAACTTGACCCGTTGGATGAGTTCGCGGGCAAGCTTCTCTGCATCGGCACGATTGACACCAAAATTCAATGCCCCTTCAATAACCGATTCACCTATCTTTTGGCGAGGATTTAATGACCTATTCGGATCTTGAAAAATGATTTGCACGCGATCGCGTACACCTCGAAGTTGCCGTTGGCTGAGCGATGAGACTTCGACACTGCTGTCATCGCCAGACCAATGAATTTCTCCGGCTGTTGGATCGATCAGACGCACTAGGCACCGAGCAAAAGTGGATTTTCCAGAGCCTGACTCACCAACGATACCGACAGTTTCCCCGCGCCGCACCGATACGGTTGCTTGAGTAAGCGCCGCAACTTGGCGTCGTCCTGCAACCCAGCCGCGACTCTCATAAGACTTGCTTACCTGCACGCCGTGGAGTAGGGGGAGGCCTTCAGACTGTGGCCTCGGAGGTGGTGGCGTCATGGAAGGCACAGCGGCAAGAAGCATCTTGGTGTATGGCGCACTTGGCCGTTGCAAGACTTGGTCCTTCGGTCCGTATTCGACAGCAGTACCTTGATGCATGACCAAAACGTAATCTGCGATCTCTGCCACGACGCCCATGTCGTGAGTGATGAAGAGAATGGCAACGCCGTGTTCTCGCTTGAGCTCGCCAATCAGTTCGAGGATTTCTTTCTGTGTGGTGACATCCAGGGCGGTGGTGGGTTCATCGCATATCAGTAACTCAGGGCGCAGGATCATCGCCATGGCGATGACAATCCGCTGACGCTGGCCTCCCGAGAGCTGATGAGGATAGCTCTGCAAGATTCTTTCAGGATCCGGCAGACGTACACGCGCTATGATTTGCAAAATACTTTCGCGTCGTTGGTTTTTGCTCCATGCCGTATGCTTGCGCAACAATTCGTCTAATTGAGCACCGCAGGTCATGACCGGATTGAGTGCAGTCATTGGCTCTTGAAACACCATGCTCATGACACGTCCTTGCAGTGCACGCAAGCGGCCTTTGCTTGCCGTGAGCAAGGGCTCCCCTCGTAACTCGATCGTGCCCATCGATACTTGAAGCTCTTTGGGTAGCAGTCCCATAACGGCGGTCGCGGTGACGGACTTACCTGAGCCCGATTCTCCAACAACACACAAGGTTTGGCCCTTCTGAATACTCAAGCTTAGATTATTGATCGCTAGGGGCCTGTCGCTGCCCGATGGCAATGAGACGGTCAAGTCTTCTATTAGCAACGTCGGCGGGGTCACAGAATGGCTCATCCAGTTCTCTTTGCAAATTTCGGGTCGAGCGCGTCACGCATGCCGTCTCCCAATAGATTGATGGCCAAGATCGTCGGCACAAGAAATAGTGCAGGAAACATTACGTTGCCAGGGTATTGCGAAAACTGGACGCGGCCCTCTGCCATTATGTTTCCCCAGGTGGGTATGTCTGTGGGTAGACCCAGGCCGAGAAAACTGAGTGCTGCCTCGGTGAGTACTGCCGAGGCGGCGATAAATGTACCCTGCACAATCAGTGGTGCGATGGCGTTGGGCAAAATATGTTTACGAAGGATTTTTGAGGTCGGCGTAGCGAGCGCTATCGCCGCCTCGACGAATGGTTCCTCCCTAAGCGTCAAAACCATCGATCGGACCAATCGGACAACTCTTGGGATTTCGGGAACTGCCACCGCGATGACAACTGTCCAGAGGTCGGCGCCGAGAGCGGCCACCAGAGCAATAGCAAGCAAAATAGACGGAAATGCCATTAGTCCATCCATCGTACGCATGATGAGTGAATCGACCCTGCGAAAGAAGCCAGCCGCTACGCCCAAAAGCATGCCAACACTAACTGCAATGACAGCGACACAGATAGCTACCCATAGCGATATTCGGGTGCCATAGATCACACGGCTGTATATATCGCGACCGTAGGCATCGCTGCCCATCCATAACGTATGTGCGACGGATCCGCTGGGCAGCGTGAAAGTCACTTCTTCACCTGCAGGTCGGTTGATCAGGGCGTAGTCCAAAACTGCGGGATCCACGGTTCCCAAATAGGGTGCTGCGATCGCGATAATTGTCAGTAAGCCCAGAACGATCACACCGATACGAAAGGCAAGGTTGCGCCAAAGGCGATTGAGCGAAGACATTAGTAGCGAATCCTAGGATCGAAGAAAAAGTAGCTCAAATCAACCAAAAGATTGATGACGACATACAGCACTCCGAAAAAGAGAACAAGGCCCTGTATCACCGGAAAATCACGATTCAAAACGGAGTCGACAGTCAATGAGCCCAGGCCAGGAATTGCGAATACTGTTTCTGTCACGACGACCCCGCTGATCAGGGACGCGATGCCAATACCAATAATGGTGACGATCGGAACCGCAGCATTGGCGAGTGCATGGCGCACCAACACTCTGGTTTCGGTCAAGCCTTTTGCGCGGGCAGTGCGAACATAGTCTTCGGTCAAGGCCTCAGACACACTGGCCCTGGTTATCCTAGCAATTAATGCCATGTAAACGAGTCCTAAGGTTACCCAGGGCAGGACCAGGCGAGAGGCCCAGGGCCATAGATCGCTCCAGCCATTCAGGCGGTGATAGCCCTGAATCGGGAACATCGGAAGCTGTACGGCGAGAAGATAAATAAGGATGTAGCCCACTACAAACACTGGAATTGCAAAGCCGGCCACAGAAAAACAGGTCAATCCACGGTCCAGCCACCCGCCCATGCGCCAGGCGGCAATTGTGCCAAGCGGTAAAGCAACGATCAGCGCCAGAACCACGGTCCCCAACGCCAAGCTGAGCGTGGGAGCCATCCGCTGCATGATCAATTCGATCACCGGCTTGTTCTGGAAGTATGAGTAGCCAAGATCACCGCGCGCAACATTGCCGAGCCAGATAGCAAATTGTCCGATCATTGACCGGTCAAGGCCGAGCGATCTGCGAATTTGCTCTAAGTCCTTGGCCGTTGCGTTGTCGCCGGCAATGATCGCGGCAGGGTCGCCAGGACTGAGTTGCAAGATCACGAAAACCACAATGGCGACAATCAGCAATACGGGAATCGTTGAAATGAGCCGTGCCAGAAGAAACTTCAACATGTAGGATAATCTCGCTGGATAGAGGCAGGAACCGCGAGTGGCGCATCGTTGGTTGATGCGCCACTCGCGGATAGGGATAGCGCTATTTTTTGCGAATATTCCAGTAAATTTGTGCGCCGGCTGGGAGGATTCCGGATATATCCTCTCGTACAGCGGCAGGATTAATGAACTGTCCCAGTGGTATATAGCTGACGGTATCTATGGCGCGTATCTGTATGCGCTGTGCGATCTTCTGGCGTTGCTCCAAGGTGGATGCTTCAACGAACTCGGCTTTCAAACGCTCCAGTTCCGGATCATCCTGCCAACCGAACCATCCGTTTTGCCCAGACGCATTCAAGGCGGGACGAGCCAATGGATTGGGGTCGCTGTCACCCGCAGTCTCGAAGATGCTCCATCCACCTTGCGTAGGGGCATCCTTTTTGGCGCGTCGAGTTACCACTGTGGCCCAATCAGATTGCTGTATGTCGACTTTGAACCCTGCGGCTTCCAATTGCTGTTTTGTTACTAAAGGCAGCTTTGCAACCATCGCTAAATCCGTAGGGCGCAATAGCACGACGGGTTGATTCTTATAACCCGCTTCGGCCAAAAGTTCTTTGGCTCGTTTAGGGTCCGGCTTGCCAGTGTAGTACGACGTATCGTCGCTGCTATATGGTGTTCCGCAAGGAAACAAACTCTTGCAGAACTTAAACAGATCGGGGTCACCGACTTGAGTCAGCAGGTGTTCTCGTTGACCCAGGGCGACCATGGCGGCCTGGCGAATTTTTAAATTGTCGAACGGTGGATGCAGGTGATTCAAGCGAGCATAGAACTGGCGGCCATCGGGCATCGTGTTGACGAGTTTGATGGCAGCTGCCTTACGGAGGGCTGGATATTGCTCGAACGTGGGTTGTTCAATGATGTCGACTTCGCCCGCCGTTAGCGCATTAAGCTGCGTTTGCGGATCGCGGAGAATGACCCACTCGACGCGATCGATATAGACATTTTTGCCGCCGGCGGTGCCGCTAGGAGTCTCATTGCGAGGGCGATATTTCAGGTTTTTTTCATAGACCACTCGTTCTCCCGAGCGGTATTCTTCAGCCACAAAGCGATAAGGCCCTGAACCAATGACTTCTTTAATTTGCTCGTTAGGCGACGTAGCGGCAATGCGCGAAGGCATGATGAACGGCACGAGGTTAGTGGGCTTACCCAATGCATCGAGCATGATGCCAAACGGTTTGTTTAGGTTCAAAACAAACGTAAGGGCATTAGGCGTCTCATAAGACGCTACGCTATCGGCCAACAGGCGGCCGATTGTATCGCGCGCAGCCCATCTCTTTAGAGACGCTACAACGTCTGCACTGGTCACCGGGGCGCCATCGTGGAATTCCAAGCCTTGCTGTAGCGTGAACGTCCACTGCTTATGGTCTGGAGACTCTGCCCAGGTTTCAACCATCTGCGGCTTGATGTCTCCGTTCGCATCCGTACCGAACAATGTGTCGTAAACCATGAAGCCATGGTTGCGTGTCACGAACGCGGTTGTCCATACAGGATCGAGAACCGTGAGGTTAGCTTGAGGTACCACTCGTAGTATGGATTTTTCCTGTGCCATCACAGTGTCAGGAGCGATGCTTAGCACCCCCAGCGTCAATAACAGTGGTGCAAAACGCTTCAAACATCCTTTCATCAAAATTCTCCGGAAACAGACTGGCGAAGGGGGCGGTGAATTGAACTAGTGCAGAAGTGAAAAAACTGGGTGAAAATGCTCGCTATTAGTGTTTTACCAAGGCTTGTATTAACACAACATCAATTTTTACGACAATTGAACTAGTACGAAATGATTAAAGCACACAGGAATACTAATTTAATATCCACGATAACCCTAGATTTGCAGTACAGAGTCGATTTTCCATACGACTTGATGCAGGCAGGAGCGCACTACGCCGGACATCTCCGGCGTAGTAGGGGCAATTGAAAAGGAGTTGTGAACTAGCGGGAGGGAGCGCGCAGCGCTGCAAAGAGCGCCTGCAAATCAAGGGCTTGCGGCAATGATCGGACAGCGGAGCGTAGGATATCTCCACGCCCATTGAAGCCGCACTGCTCAAGTAAACTAATCGCTTTTTGCTCCGTCTCACGGACTAGGCGGTCAGGTTGGCCGATATAAGCATCTGCCTGCGGGTCGCCGGAGGGACACGTGCTATGAAAGAGATGTGTCTCCCCAGATACCATCTCTACCACCATCTCGACGTTGTAGACGTCAGGATAGCTTGCCGAGTACGTTGCACAAGGTGCAACGTCAATACGCTGACACAATGACACGATGTCTCTGCGTGTGATGGCGGTGTCCGTATAGTCATCCAGACCCACTGAGCCTTGTGCCAGTGCACAAGCCACGCCGTAGGGCACATTGAATTGGGCGTCGACGTTGTTGATGGGCGTCTTGTGATAACCCAATACGCCGGTCTCGTAAATTCGAATCTTGACTTGCCGTATATCGTGCGGTCGCAAATCCTGCTCGTAGGCCTCGATGGCAAGATCAATTGCGCCGTGCATAAATCGACAGCAAGGGTATGGCTTGATTGCGGTGTCTAATCCATGAAACTTGATGCCAAGCCCGCGAACCATTTCAGGTATGTTCACTTCCACACCATGTGAAAACGCACGAAAGAAACCGCCCGATCCTTCAAGAATAGTCGCCGGTCCGGTAAACCCGCCAGAGGCAAGACTTGCCGACAGGACACCCGACTGAGCAGCCCGCCCTGGATGCAATCGCTTTATCCAGGATCCATCCGCACGCC
This sequence comes from Pollutimonas bauzanensis, assembly GCF_040393045.1. Classification (GTDB taxonomy): domain Bacteria; phylum Pseudomonadota; class Gammaproteobacteria; order Burkholderiales; family Burkholderiaceae_B; genus Pollutimonas; species Pollutimonas bauzanensis_A. The sequence continues at coordinate 46,183 of NZ_JBEBUX010000004.1, forward strand.
ACTCCGTCAGGCCGCAGGCCTGCGTTCCCGCAATACCCAGCGTACGGGTAGTCGCTTCAGTCGACAAGTCCATACCGACCGAAGCTGCAGTGGCTGCACCGAACACCCCAAAGAGTGCCGTGGGGTGCAGTCCATGCTGAAAAGAGTCTCCACGAAATGCTAACCCCAGTCGGCACATGACTTCATAACCAGCTAGTACAGCGCAGAGGAACCGCCGGCCATCTGCATTAGCCTGCTCGCAAGCGGCAAGCGCCGCCGGCACAACGACAGCACCGGGATGCAAGACCGCTACCCGGTGATCATCATCTAATTCCAATGCATGTGAAAATGCACCGTTAAGCAAGGCGGCATCATGGAACGAGGCGACCTTACCCACACCTCCGACAGTGCCTTCTTGCGCAGAGCCGGAACGCACCAACGCGCGAAGCAAGACTGTGCTGGAATCGGCCACGGAGCCAGCCACCATGACGGCCAAACTATCCAGAACATACGGACGTATGGAGTGCAGGACCTCATCAGGTACATGTGCATACAGCGCACTGGCAAATTCTGCGAAGATCTGGGCTAACGGCTTGTCTTGTTTTGCACCAATAGGGGGGGGCATAAGTACCATTCCTTTATCAGTTATCAAGTGAGTCAGGCGGAAAAAAATCGATGTTCAGATCAATGTCGAGACGATGGATTGATGTTGCGCTTCAATTCCGGCAAGTATGGTGAGCGCTCGCTCGAGGTCGGCCAGATTCTGACAAGCGCCCAGGCTGATCCGATAGGATGCGCCTGGCACCGATGCATCGGCAGAAACCGCAAAATGTGCAGCGGGTGATACCTTCACTCCCAGGCGTAAAGCCTGCATTGCAATATTTTCTCCGACCGGACCGGCCGGAGCATCGACCCATGCGTGGTAACCTGGCGTTGCTGTCGGGCGTATCCCAGTGAGTATCCGACTTGCCCGCTCATAGCGGACGCGCGCTTCTGTACGATGCGCGCGCGCGAACTCATCGATTAAGCCGCTGGCCAGCATTTGTTCTGCCATATCGGCATAAAGCCGCGGCCCGATCCACTGCGTGCTGACGAGCGCTTCATGGAACGTGTCCAAGAGCGCAGGAGGAACTACCGCATAGCCTAAGCGGAATCCTGATGAGACACATTTTGAATAACCGGTAAGAAAGATAGAGCGTTCGGGCGCGAACGATGAAACTGACGGAATCTGCCCACCCATGAGGGGCATATTGATGCCATCTTCGATCAAATAGGCGTCATGTTCACGACACAGTCGGGCAATGGCTTCGCGCCGAGCCCGCGGTAGCGTAGCCGTTGTAGGGTTATGCAATGCCGACGTAATGACAACAACTTTGGCATTGCCTTGCTTAAGCCGCTCTTCCAAATCCTCGGGGACCATGCCAGACGCATCGCAACGCACACCTAGTAGTGTCACATTGCGATAACTCGCAATGCGCTTGATGCCGGTATAGGTCACGTCCTCGCAGATAGCCGACTCCCCAGGATTCAGCAGTGCATGGAAGGCCGCCATCAGGCCTTGGTGCACGCCTACCGTTAATAATGTGTGGGCTACTTGCGCCTGTGCGCCGAAGGTCGACATCCACGCCACAGCACGCTCGGCATGGGAGGAAGTTGGCACATAGGAACCGTAGCCAAACACAGACTGAGCGAGCAGCGCAGGGGATTGCGACTGAATAAGGGTTGCCAACTCTTTCCCGACAATATTGTCGGGAAGAATATTTAAAGACAGGTCCAGCGCTTCTGCATCCGCGGCCCTCTCGGACGAACCGCGTACAAATGTACCGCTGCCCACTTGGGCCACGATCAGTCCTTTACGGGCTGCGACGGCCATTGCCTTAGTTACTGTGGCAATCGTCACCCCAAAAAGCTGGCTGAGCTCGCGATTGGTAGGGAGCCGTTCATTGGGCTGAAGATCTCCAGACTCGATGGCTTGTTCGATAGACGACGCCAGAGCTAAATACTTAGGGGCGCTGCCCGAGGAGATCGTCGGCGTCCATTTGCCTTGTGTCATGTATGCCGCTCGTGATTGAGGTTGCGCCGTTGGAGCCTCGCCGGAAGGCATCCGCGTATAGCAGTACATTGTAACATAAGACTAGTATTGCTACTGTTCAAGCCTTAATTCCTGCCGCATTCTATTCGAGCAATGTGATTTTCCGTGTGTTGTGAATGCGACAATTCAGTCAAATTCATATAAAAATGCAATTGTACTAGTTTTATTGTTATGATTATTGAAAGTAGAATAGTATTTACGCGGGTGGTCGCGTTTTCATAACCTTGGAGTGAGAGATGATCGAATCTGTAGCTGCGGTAACGCCTAGCAATCGTGCATTGGTCGATGGAGAGGTCTATGTGCCGGGTTTACCCGTCGAAGATGTCACGCAAAAGTATGGCGTCGCACCGGACGATGTTGCAAAACTAGCTTCAGCCGAGAATCCACATGGCGCATCGCCATTGGCGCTTAAGGCTGTCGCCGAAGCACAGAGCCGTTTGTCGCTATATCCGGACTGGACTGCTAAAACATTGCGGGCTGCAATAGGTGAAAAATACGGTTTTGATCCAGAAGGTGTGGTTTGTGGATCGGGTGAGACCGAAGTGATCTCGATGCTTATTCGCGCATTCGCTAAACCAGACGAGCCAGTGCTTATGCACAGTCCCTGCTTTCCGCTTTACCGCATCTATTCCCACTGCGAAGGACGACGGCCGGTTTTTTCGCCGATGGGCAAAGACTTCGATCCCCAGGTAGATCATTACATCGATGTAATGCGACGCGTTAACCCAAAAATCGCGTTTATGACAAACCCGCATAATCCCAGCGGCCGTTTGATGAGCGAAAGTGAAGTTCGTCGGATTTGTGAAGCTGCTAATTCGGATACGCTGCTTGCGCTCGATGAGGCGTACGTTCACTATAGCAGCGCGCAGTTCGGTATGGACCTGCTGCGTGAGTACGACAACCTTATCGTTTTACGTACCTTCTCCAAGGCGTTCGGGCTGGCCGGGTTACGCGTCGGATTTGGTATTTCCAATAACCCAGATATTATTCGACCATTGCGTCTCATCAAGCCGACGTGGAATATGGGTCAGATGCAGATAGCCGGTGGTATTGCGGGTTTGAATGACGATGCGCACGTTGCGCGTGCGGTGGCGACGATTCAGGAAATGCGTCCCTACGTTACGTCAGGTGTCGACAAGGTCGACGGATTTCGTGCGGTTCCGGGTTCGGAAGCAAACTTCTTCTTAACGGAAATCCTGAATCCGGAACTAGACTCCACTCGTGTATTCAATGAGCTTCTCAAGCGGGGCGTTATTGTGAAGGATGGATCGGATATCCCAGAGCTCGGTTCACGATACTTGCGGGTAGATGTCAATCTCAAGAAGCATATGGATCGTTTTTTGTGGGCGCTGGCCGACATCAAGGCCTGAGCGTCGTGACGACATAGTCCAAACTCACTTTAACGTTGCGTCCGCACTCCTCGATGCGGGCGCAACGCTATGCCGAGGTCTCCTCGGCCAGGCCTGTGGCTATTGGCTTAAGCCCAGCTCTTTGATCAGCGCGCCATATTCCGAATATTCGGTCTTGATGCGTTTATCGAATTCTCCGTTTGAGGTGGCGCTCACGTCTATCGACATGTCCCCCCGGCGTTTTCTTCACATTTTCCATCTTCACGATACGCACGATCTCGGTTTGCAGCTGTTTCACGATATGGTGGGGGGGGCTTTGCGGGAGCAAGTAGCCCCAACCATATTTCCGCTTTGTGATCATTAAGGCCAACTTCCGCAAGGGCCGGAACGTCGGTTAAGGCACTGAAGCGATCCGGCGTTAAGGCAGCTATGGTTTCTTGGGTTCTAATTATGTGACTATGTGACGCGATTGACAGGCATGTTGCACTCTTCATCGCGGCGATGCAGCCGAAATGCATAATCGTGAGGCAATAAATCGTAGGCTTGCTCATCACCCAGTTTCTCGGCCGCATGGGCGGGCCAGTGGGGGTTCCACATCACTTCGCGTGCTAGCGCAACCAGGTCGGCCTGACCGTTTCGTAGTATGTCCTCCGCTTGGTGTGCCGTGGTAATCATGCCAACTGCCATGGTCTGAATGTCGGCTTCTTGTCGAACTCTATGCGCGTATTCCACTTGATAACCTGGTACGCGCGGAACAATAGGCATTGAGGTCGAGCCGGTAACACCGCCGGAAGAGCAGTCTATGACGTCTACGCCCCGAGCTTTTAGTTCACGGGCCAAGACAACGGTATCGTCCATATCCCAAACTCCTCCCTTGCCGTCGACGGCAGAAACACGGAAGAACAGCGGCAGTGTTTGGGGCCAGGCAGCGCGTACGATTTCGGCTACTTCCAGCGCGAACCGCATGCGTCCTTCACGGTCGCCTCCATAAGCGTCGGTGCGCAGGTTCGTTAAAGGTGAAAGAAACTCGTGTATTAAATACCCGTGGGCGCCATGTATTTCAAGAACGTCAAAACCGGCGTCGACTGAACGAAGCGTTGCTTCCCGCCACTGGGCAAGAGCCGCCTGGATATCTTGCCGGTCCATCTCTTTAACCTTGGGCCATTGCTGAGAAGAATTGATGACACTAGGTGCGGTCACTGTCCATGGGGAGTATTTAGCCGGGCTATTTTCCGGAGTAAGTGGGATCCAGTTTTTGAGGGCACCATGACAGGACGCCTTTCCGCCAGCGTGGCCAAGTTGAATAGCCGGAACAGATCCGTGAGCCTTGATAAAGTCATTGATGCGTCGGTATTGTGCTATGTGGGCGTCTGACCATATTCCCGCGCATTTGTAGGTTTTTCGACCGAGCGGTTCAATTGCTGTCTCTTCGCCGAAAACAATACCGGCTCCACCTATCGCGAATTTTCCAAGATGGACTAAATGCCAATCAGTTGGTGAACCGTCCTTGGATGCATACTGGCACATGGGCGCGATTACGATACGATTACGCAGCTGAATGGTTCGTAGCGTTAAAGGAGATAGTAGCAATGGACGGTCGATCATTTGGTCTTGTATGTGGTCAAAAATAACGCCGGCGTCACTATGTATTGGTTGGTTCACGCAAAAATTCTCCATCGGTTTGCTTTAGTCTGCATTCGTTTTGGGCCCAGGCAGGCTCATTAGAATTACTGTGGACTCGTTAGGTTGGAGACATAATTTTTTATGATTCTTGCATAAGCTAACTTCAGCATACAGATAGGAATAGCTTAAATGAAGTGATATCGCCCTAAGACTTCGTTAGGGAAAATCGAATGCAATGCGTTATAACGTGCTCGATCTGAAACCCTCTCTTTAAGTGCGACAAGAGCAGAAATAAAGTCTGTCGAAAGATAAAACCGTCTGACCTGCCTAATAGCATGCTGTATGCGATCACCCGGTCACTTGCGTCTGTGTCGGTTTGGACGATTGATTTGGCCGTTGCGATCGGGCGAATACTACAAGTCAGCCGATAATGTCTTCCATCCAATCAGCCCATGCCAAAAGGGAAAGGTCCTGTCCGAATCGGCCGACTAGCTGCACGCCAAGGGGCAAGCCCTTGCGGCCAATGCCCCCCGGCAGTGTGATGCAGGGGACACCGAGCAAGGACCAGTTTCGGTTGTATAGCGAGCTGCCTGACGTGTCCAGTCCTAATGGCGCTTCGCCGCTTGCGCTCGGTGCGAGCACGAAGTCGACGTTTCGTATCAACTGGGCAAATTCTGATCGCGCCAGATGTGTCCGGTGCAACGCTGCGGTGTAGGCGCTACGAGAGAAGTCTCGGCCGCGTTGCAGATGCTGCCGCAAGACGGAGCTCAGCTTCTCAGGAAAATTGTCGAATTCGAAAGCCAATGCACGGGCACCCTCGAAATTCATGATGTCGCGTTGATCGGCATATTGGTGAAACAGGTTGTCGGAGAGCGCGATTTCCTCGATAACAGCACCATTCGCCTTCAGTTGCTCGATGGTAAAGTGAAGGCAGTTCTGGTAGTCATCGTCGACATCTGACCAGTAAGGCGTCCGGCACAGGCCTATTTTTGGGGACTTCGAAAGCAGCTCCGGTGTGGGTGGAAAATCAGCCAACACACTTGCCATCAATCCTACATCAGACACCGATCGTGCCATGATCCCAATGGTATCCAGAGATTCGGCCAGGCTTTTGATGCCGGCGCGATTGATGAGCCCAAACGATGGCTTGTAGCCCACAATGCCACAATAGGCAGCAGGGCGAATGGTCGAGCCGCCGGTTTGGGTCGTGAGCGATGCGGGGACCATGAAGTCTGCAACGGCGGCGGCGGAGCCGCTGGACGACCCTCCAGGAGTATGCGCTACGTTATGAGGATTGCGTGTGCGGGCTGGGCGGGTATGCGCGAACTCGGAGGTTGTGTTTTTGCCAAGGATAATGCCGCCCGCACGTTTGATGGCGGCGACACAGTATGCATCCCAGGCGGGTCGGTAGCCCGCGTACAGGGGGGATCCGTAACCTGCGGGCATGCCGGCTGCATCTATTACGTCCTTGATCCCGAATGGGATACCTCGCAGAGGTCTCGTCGAATCTGGCCGGTCGGCATCATATTCACGGGCCTGCTCTAGCGCCCGCGCTATATCTATATAGGCCCAGGCCCCAACTTCCGATTCGCGCGATGTTATCCGGTTCAAGCAAGCGACTAGCAGGGCTTCCGCTGATATGTCGCGCGCGTCCAGGGCGGCCCGTGCTTCGATGAGGCCTAGTTCGTTCAGTGCTTTCATTGATATCAGGTAGCTGCGGCGGGGCGGTGGAAGCGATGCCAATGTTCTGCAATATCGACTCGCCGACATAGCCACACTCGATCGTGTTTCGCGACATAGTCCAGAAAGCGAGCAAGCCCAATTGCGCGTCCCGGGTGGCCAATGATACGCATGTGCAGGCCTATCGACATCATTTTTGGTTGCGTGGCGCCCTCTTCGTAAAGCATGTCGAAGGCGTCACGTAGGAAAGCAAAAAAATCGTCGGCGGTCGCAATGCCGCTGCGCATGAACTTCGCGTCATTGTGCGCTTGTGTATAGGGGATGACGAGGTGACTGCCTTCGCCAGTATCAATCCAGTAGGGCAGCTCATCGTTATAGCTGTCGGAGTCGTACAGGAAACCGCCGTGTTCGAGAAGAAGGCGACGGGTATGCTCAGTAGGCGCATAGCGGCAATACCAACCCTGCGGCCTCGAGCCTATAGTCTTGGTAATGGATGCGACAGCTTTGCGGATGTTGTCGCGCTCTTCTTCGGGTGTGAGCGATTGTAGTGGCACCCAGCGTAGGCCGTGGCAGCAGACGTCATAACCGGCATTCCTAAAGGCCCGAGCGACCTCTGGATTGCGTTCCAGCGCCTGGGCGCAGGCAAATACGGTGGCGGGCATGCCTCGGGTCTGTAGGATACGTAATACGCGCCAAATGCCGACCCGGCTGCCGTATTCAAACATGGATTCAGCGGCCAAGTCGCGTCCTGGGAAGCTTTTCCCACTTACTTCTGTTAGCCCAATTTCTGATTGGCCGTCACCATCGGGAAAGGAAGCTTCTGAGCCTTCTTCGTAATTGATTACGATATTGACGGCAAGTCGAGCGCTGTTGGGCCAGGCTGGGTCAGGCGGATTCTGTCCATAACCAACGAAGTCGCGTAGTGTGAGGCAGTCGGGGTTCGTCAACATATTGGCTTCCAGAGTCATGAAGGCAAGATCACTTCAGCATGTAAGGTGGTGTATTCCGTATCATCGTTACCTCCGGTTCGGCCTAAGATCACCGCCACTTCGGAGTCGGTATCGATTGCAGTGAATGCGAAGTGCCACACTGCTGCACGGTAGGATACGCCTTGACGGCCATTAGTGAGGAATGCTTTGAGCGTTTTCGGGTCGAGGTGGCCATCGTCATCAGACAAGGCGACAACGACAAGGTGACGCGAAGGAATCAGTGGGATAAAAGTCTGTGCCGAGTATGGGTGTCGTTCCAGTGTATTGATCTGAACTGCGCCCGGCGGGGACTGTGTCAATCGATTAACCGAGAAGCCAAGCCGGAGGTTGAGCGACGAATGCTCGAGCGGCGTATTCAACATCCGTCGCGTTTCAGTCCCTCGGTGCTCCACGACGTCGCCGTATTCCAAAAAATTCTCTATGCTCAGGGGGACAGCGATTAATTGCATCTGGTTCATTCTTCCAAAGTTCAACCGAACATCTTGCCGGGTAACCACAGAGCGATTTGTGGAAAATAGATGAGTAGGGCGACAAACACCATCATGGCGCCCGCAAATGGCAGGACGCCGATATAAACATCGGTAATGTTGCCGCGCGAGAGACGTATGTTTTGGGCGACAAATAGATTCAGGCCGACTGGCGGGGTAATGAGCGCCAGCTCCATCATCATCGTCATGAAAATACCAAACCACAGGGGGTCGAAGCCTAGTGATACGATGAGCGGAACAACTACGCCCACGGTCGTGACCATCATGGCGATCGCCTCCAGGAAGCAGCCAAGAAAGAGATAGAACGCCACCAAAGCCCAAATCGTCGCATTCGGCGACCAGCCCAGGTCTTTAACGTACTCAGAAAGAGCCTGCGGAATGCCCGCGAGGCTTAGCGAGAAATTTAATACGTATGCTGAAGTCACAACAAGTACCACCATGGCGGTGGTGCGTAGCGCGGATAGGAATGCACCGTGCAACATTGAAACTGACAGTGTTCTATTTGCAGCCGCGATGATCAACGCTCCCACGACGCCCAGTGCCGCGGCTTCAGTCGGTGTAGCTATCCCAAGGTAAATACCACCCATCACGAGACTGAATATAAAGACCACTGGGAGAATATCCAGCAATAGCTTAAGCTTGACGAGAAAAGGAATCATGAGCTTTTCATTGCTCTTCGTCACTTTCCCGGCAAGTGCGAGCAATACGATGGTGAACATGATGATTAGCATGACAAGAATGCCTGGCACAATACCGGCCGCGAACAACTTGCCTACCGAGACTTCAGCCAGTGCCCCGTAGACGACCATATTGATACTCGGAGGTATGAGGATGCCCAACGTACCGCCTGCAGCAATGGAACCAAGTACGAGCCTTTCCTGGTAGCCCAGTTTCTGTAGTGTAGGGAGAGCAACTGTACCAACGGTGGCAGACGTCGCTACGCTGGAGCCAGATGTCGCCGCAAAGAGCGCACAGGTCACAATATTGGTATGGAGCAGCCCCCCTGGCAGCCATTCAAGCCAGGCCGCCAGCGCTTTGTACATGCGGTCCGCAACGCCGCTACGGGTAAGAATCTCTCCGAGGAGGATAAAGAGCGGAATCGCGACCAATAGGAATTCATTCATCGTGCTCCACATGGTGTTCCCGATCATGCTGGGCAGTACTTGCAGACCGAAAAAATCGCTGACCATGGCGGTCATGAATATGGCACTGGCGACGTGAATGCCTGCCATCAGGAAGGAAACTAGTCCAATGAGGTACATCAATCCGATAAACATCAGAGCATTTTTCCTTTGTCGGCGCCCAATCTGGCTTTAGCCATCGCCAACTCGTGTTCGATTTCTTCATCAACACTGCTCGCGCCATATTCTCCGCTCACCCCTTTCCAGTCGTGGTGTGCGAGCTTGGTGCACGCGCGCATCAGCTGAATGAATAACACCAAGCTAAACCAGCACAATGAAGCCGCCCAAGCCGCTTGAGGTAGAACCAACGGCGTACGCAGTGAGCTTGTTGCCAGCGCCTGCATGGCGTATGACGTGGCCGCGACGTCGAAAGACTTCGATGCAAGTAGGGCAGCCGTAAAGGTAAGCAGCAGCAGTGCAAAAACATCGCAATAAGCACGCGAGCGCTCAGGCAGATGGTCGGTAATGACCGTGATACGCACATGGGCCTTGTCGTAGGCGGCCTGAGAGAAACCGATCGAAGCACATATGGCTAAACAGTAGCCGCCGTACTCGTCAACCCCTTGAATTGAATAATTGAATAATTTTCGCGCCATTACATTGAGGGCGATAACTATGGACAGAATCACTAGCGCCCAACCAGCTGCCAAGCAGCCGCTCTGGGTGATTCTCTTTAAAAGCCTATCCAGGCCGTCAAGGAGTGTGCTCATTTTCGTTTCCATAAGAAAGGAGCCGCTGACGCGGATTAGCGGTAGGCGGCTCCGAATGAAATGGCGTTTACTGCTTGATGCCGGCGGCTGCGCCGATGGTATTCATCCAGTCTTCACCACACGTTTTAGTGAATTTGGCGCAGTCTTCGGTCCAAAGCGGGACGATAGAACTTGCCAAGAGCGATTGAACTTTGCGCTTGTCGGCGTCCGTAGGCGGAATCAGAGTCATCTTGCCAGGCTTTCCGTCACACGGCTGTATACCGGTATTGCAGTTCACGCCATCCTCGTGGCCCTGGCGGCCGATTTTCCACAGGTCGGTTTCCATGTTTTTCATTTCAGCCGCCAGTGTGGTTTGTTGTTCTGGAGACAGCTTCTGCCAGAATGCATTTCGTGCGACTGTCAGGACGACACCTGCTCCACCTAGTGGAATGGGGCTCAGCGTGTCAGACACCTCGAACCAGTCGTTGCTGTTGCCATACTGGCTACCGGTAATCGCACAATCTACGACACCCTGCATAAGGCCTTGATAGACCTCAGGGCCGGCCAGAGTAACGCCAGCGGCCCCTAAGTCGGCGGCCAGCTTCGCTGTGTAGGTGCCGCTCACACGTACTTTTTTGCCGCGTAAGTCGTCGAGGGACTTCACGTCGCCTTTGCAATATAGTATTTGGAAGGGGAAGGACCAGGCGGCCAGCAGTTTAGCGTTGAATCGGGTGTCGAGTTCTTTCTCAAGGATGGGGCGATACGCATCGATATTCTTCTGAAGTTGATCAAAATCGAATGCTGCGCCCGGTAGGTCTACTCCCATGAGGATTGGTGCTTCGCCACCAACAAAACTGACTTGAAATGAAAGAATATCGAAGGCGCCGCTCTTAAGCGTCCGTAGCGATTCAAAGCCTTTCAGGTTAAGTTCGTCGATAGTACGAAAGTTTGTGGAAAATTGACCATTGCTCCGCGCGTTGAGTTCTTTCCAGAACGGCCGCTCAACTTGCTGCGACTGCGGTTGGTTGCCATACCAGCCTAATACTCGAATTTTTATGTCTTCTGCATGGACTGGTGCTGCAAGGCTGGCGGTTACTGTAAGAACTGATAGAGCGCTGGTCAAAACTTTAAGCATGTGGATCTCCCGAGCTTCGTGATTGCTGCACGCATAAATTGTGGCTTTTGCCACCACGTTTTCCTGTATGTGCTTATTATGAACGGGTGGCAAGAATACACAATTATTAATTTTTAGCGACTATGTATAAGGGATGGTTATAGTGAATCTCCGACTTCTAGAGATATTCAGGGCAGTCATGCATGCTCATACGACGGTGGGAGCGGCTCGGGCACTGCAAATCTCCCAGCCAGGCGTGAGTAGTGCAATACGACAGTTGGAGTCCCAGCTTGGTTTTTCATTGTTTGATCGAGTTGGAAACCGCCTCATCGCAAGTGAAGAGGCCAAGATCCTCTTTCGTGAGTCAGAGTCTATATTTCTGTTGTCTAAAGCGCTAAATCAGACCGCTGAAGACTTGAAGGAAGAGCGGCTTGGCAGTCTGCGAATTGTGGCAACGCCACAGCTTGGGCACACGGTATTGCCACACGCGATTAGCGCGTTGCTTGAAAACCGACCCAAGGTGAAAGTTTCCTTTGATGTACGGCGATCTTTTAACGTCGTTGAAATTATAGAATCTGGTGCCGCCGACGTGGGATTTGCCATTGCGCTGGAGGAAGAGCTTAGCCAAAGCCTCAGTATGGTTCCCGTTGCCACGGTTCAAATGGTATGTCTCGTTCAAAAAGACCATCCGCTTGCAGCGCGTCGCTCGATCACACCTCTCGACATTGCTCCGCATCCTTTGATCGGCCTTGAAATGGGCTCGCGCTTGAGTCCGCTTATTCTTAACGCCTTCAAGGCATCGGGCGTACCATACCGCACTACGGTTGAAGTGCGGTATTCCGAGACGGCTTGCCTGCTGGTACAGGCAGCTGTGGGCATTACTATCGTTGACTGCTTTTCTGCTACGGCACAGACCCGTCAGTGCAGCGATCTCGTTGCCATTCCGTTCAACCCGACGATCAGCGTAGAAGCGTATGCAGTGTTCTCAAGAAGCCGGACCATATCCCGGCTGTCGCTGTCGTTGGTGGCGTTGACGAAGGCATCGATCCGGCACTTTCAGGCCTTGTCGGGACAAGCCGATTCGGGCCATGGGTCTTAATTGTCCATTCGGCTGTAGGTAAACTCAGCCGGCCCGGTTGAGCTTCGTTTCACCAATACTGTTGGTAGCATTTGGGGGGGGGCGGCATCGGTCCTTGTGAGTCTATCGCGGTCAATAAAGTTTTAGCTGCAATTATCCCGATCTCAACTGACGGAAAACGAATTGTAGTCACTGGCGGATCCACAAAAGCTGAAAATGAGGGCTTGCCGCGCCGCGCTGTTACTGAGGCAGCGTAAGTGTGGCTACGGTCAAACCGATACCGGCGTGCACCACAGATTCGGTGTCGTTATGTTCGAGTAACCCGAAATGAACTGCTTACGCTCTCCGGTGGTTGGGTCATAAACGCTGCGCTGGATGCGGCCGATATTCCCGCCATACAGATGAATGCTAATAGATACTTGGTCGTCGTATAGGTTGCTGACGCGGTGGATATCACCGAGGGTAGGTGATACACAGGCGACTTCGCCGGGGCGCAACGTTTTTTCGGGGCCGGCTGCTTCCACGCCGTGTTCCGAGATGCGGAAGGGCTGGTCGACCTCTGCGCCTCGGAGCATGCCAATAACGCCCCAGACGGTATGGTCATGTATTGGTGTTTTCTGTCCTGGTCCCCATACAAAACTGACCAGAGAAAACCTGTCTAGCGGGTCGCCGTACAAAAGGTATTGGCGATAATACTGGGGGTCGGGCCGGGCCATGTCCTCTGGCAGCCAGTCGTCCTTGGCGACCAAGCTGGCGATGAGCTCCTTGGCTTGCTCCAATACTTGCGGCTCGTGAAGGTCTTGTCGCTCTACCAATCGACTCAGGCTGGCAACAGTCATTAGCAGTTTTTCGTTGGGCATCATCGTTTCCTTTGGTCTGTACTGGACGCTCTGCTATTGAAGGGGCTTCACGCGACCTGCGCAAACATCTCTCGCAACTTCTTCTTGTCCACCTTACCCACAGAATTTTCTGGCAAGGCATCCACGACATAGACTTCATCCAACCAGTAGGTACGCGAGAGCATTTGCGAAACGCGCTGCTGGATTGTTTGTGGGTCCAATTGGGCGCCCGACGTTGGAACTACGAAGCCCACGGGCACCTCTCCCAGGTCATGGTGTGGTTTGCCTAATACGCAGCTTGCCTTGACCGCAGGGTCCTGGTTGATGACGTTCTCGATAATGCCCGGCGAGATGTTTTCTCCCCCTCGAATAATCACGTCTTTCAAGCGGCCGGTAATGAAGAAGTAGCCTTCCTCGTCGAAATAGGCCACATCGCCAGTCGGCAATACCGGTCCTTGAGGTGACAGTTGCCCGTCTTTCTCGACTCCGACATAGCCGAGCATCAGGCTGTCCCCTTCAATGCAGATCTCGCCATTTTTATTGGGGTCTGTGATCACATGCCCGTCTGCATCGCGCAAATATACCTTCTGATAAGGTAATGCTTTTCCGATCGCCCCGATTTTTCTGGCTTCGGGCGGATTGATCGTAGAGGTGCAGGTAGCCTCGGACAATCCATAGGAAACAACCAGCGGGCAACCAAGATGTTGTTCGATCCGTTTGTGCAGTTCAGGCGTGATCGGCGCCGAACCGCAGCGGGCAAAGCGCAGTTTCTGCAGGGTTTCCTGCGTAAATGCATGGTCCAACATGCGGGAATACATGGTTGGAACGCCGGTAATAATGGTTGGCTCAAATTTCTGCATCAGCGCCGGCACTTGGTCGGCCTTAAAGCGACCTGCTAGTGCTACCTGTGCGCCCGCCAGAAGCGGAGTGAAGAGTTGATTGTTTAAACCGTTAGTGTGATACAGCGGCATTAGATGCAGCAGCCGGTCATCGCGTGTGAGTTGGGTGACATGCTGCACACCAAGCGCGTTATTAAGCAATCCGCCATGGCTGATTTTTACGCCCTTAGGGCGTCCGGTGCTTCCTGACGTAAACAACAATAAACCCGGGTCTTGCAGCCGCAAGTCGTCGGACCAGAATGGTTCAGCAGCGGGGATCTGCGCCATATTCAGAACACGAATGTTCTTCAGTCCGGCCATTGCGGTCAAGTTGATGGTGTCGACGAGCACTAAGTTGATTCCCACGGTGTCCCGACGGGCCTCAATCTCGGCGGCTGTCAGTCTAGGTTCCAACGGGCAGGGGCAGGCTCCGGCCGCCATTAAACCAAGAATCGTCAGTACACTGTCGAGGGAGCGCTCCATGGCTACCGCGACGAGTTGTTCGCGTTGAACGCCAGCCTCCCGAAGCTGCCCGGCCTTACGAGACACCTGTTCGTATAGTTCCCGGTAATTCAGAACCTGCTCATGATCCATGATGGCGGGAAAGTCGGCAAAATCAACCGATGTCCAACGTTCGCGGTAGGCATGCATCAGTGTTGCGGTGGTGTTCATAAGTATTCCTTTAACGCAGGCTCACGTTGGCATCACGCTCGAAGCTGCGGTCTGGATCAAGCTCGGCCAGGGCTCGCTGCTCTGCTGCGGTTGGTGGCTCAGTTGGGCGGGCGTCCGATGCGTCAAAGGTAAAACCCGTGCGCTCGACAATCTCTTCTACGCTGGATTCCGGATGCCAGCTGTGTAGCGCCAAGCGATCGTTCTTTTTGACGAAGACGGCTATGGGTGTCACGACGCCATGGAACCCTCCCGCCGAAGTGCGGAAGTGCAGCTTGTCTACGAAAGTCCGCGTCGAATGCTCTGTGCGCCATGTACATGCACGTCGCGCTGTCGGTAACATAACCGCTCCGCCGCCCCCGCCTGGAAGGCGGACTTTAGGGTGATGCCAGTCCCCGATGACAGAATTATTTGCATTGCCGTCGCCGTCTATCTGCGCGGCACCGAGAAAGGTCAGATCCATTCTGCCGCGTGTACACAGGTCATAGAAGTCTTCATTGGAAAAGATAGACGATGTGTGTTCCGCTAATACGGGATCGGAGCTTGATAATGGTATCTTGGAAGGCGTCGGGTCGACTCCGCCCGCTACGTTGATATAGACGAAGTCCCAGTCGTATGCTTTCTTCGCCATTAAGCATGCGAGCATCGGCATGGTTGAATTGACGCCGCTAAACGTGATCTCGTCGGGGCGAATGAACCTTGCCAGGTTCGTGACAATGAAAGAAAAAGGTGACCATTGCGTGTTCATTCAGATCAATTCCTTAATTATGGCTTCGGGTGCGGCATCGAGGTGGGCCTGGAGCGCATCGTTACCGTCGATCAGATAGCTTTCCACCGCTGGGTAGTCGATTTCGTAGTGAGGCCAGCATGATCCCGGCCAGGCGCCCTGTGGCACGACCGCATACGCCTGCACCATGAAATAGGGGATCAGGGTGACCTCTGGTTGTTCGGTGAACACTTCGTTTTCAGCCACGCGTTCGGCGACAACAAGCACGCGTTTCGCTGCACGGCTCATGATGCGATCCCAGTGCGATGTACCCAGCACGCGCACGTTGCCGCGTGAATCAACTTCGTTAGCGTGGATGACCGCAATGTCGGGCTCGATGGCGGGGATCACATACACTGATTCGCCGGTGCCGTATGGGTCATCTATTTTCTTCCAGCCATTCAGCCCGGCAAGGTCGCTGCCATGTATGCCTCCGCAGGGTTGGAAGGGGATGCCGAATGCTGCAGCCCTGAGCCCTGCCGTAAGCGTCGCACAAGCGTGCTCTTCAAGAGCAAGAGCACCGCTCTGAACAGCCTTGCGGTAGAACGGTGCAAGGCCAAAGTTACCCTCCATTGCGACGATCCCGGCTCGTGCACGGGAAGCGACCCCGGAACGGCATAGCAAATCGATGTCGTATCCTGGCGACTGCTTGATAATTTCAAGGTTTTTACGCTTTTGCCGCACCAGTTCGCGTACTAGCGCAAAGGGGCCGCGGTGAAGAAAGCTGCCCCCAAGCGCAACAGATGCCCCATCGGGAACGAGCGCGGCGAGCTCCTTGATGGAGACTTCCTTTTGTTTTTGATTGAATCCGGATGACATGTTCGCGTTCTCCTTGGTATTGGTTAGAAAACTACTTTTTAAGGTAGTTGCGTATCCTGTTTTTCAATCCTGGAGTGGTGGCAGATCGCACAAGTTCAGCCATGTCCGTTGCGTGGTCGGCAACGTCCATGACCCGATAAAAGGTCGACCTGGTCGCTCGATCCAGTGCTATTGAGACCGAGTGGGCGTCATCGATACATGCCTCCCACTGCTCATTGGTTGCAACAGAATGGACAAAGCGCATCGACACAGCCTCTTGTGCAGTAAAAGTCTTGGTGGTGCCCAGGACCTGAAGGGCAGTATCGTTACCCACTATGGTTGCGAACCGGCGTGAGCCCAGCACCAAGCCAAATTTCAGGCCGGGCATGCGAAAGGTGCTGTCTTCGGTGCATACCCGTTGTTTGCATACAGCGAAAAGATCGACTCCGGCCCCGAAGTTGCGCCCGTGCGCTAATGCAAGCGTATGGCAAGGCATGCTTGCCAATGACTGCAACAGCGTTTCCAACCGAATGAATCTAAGGGCGAGATCACCTTCAGACTGGTCTTCAAAGCCGGTGAAATCGAAGCCTGCGCTGAAGTTGCGGCCTGTCCCGCGAAAGACAAGTAGGTCGACCTGTTGCTGACGTGCTTGACTCAGCCCTTCTATAAGGGATTCAACTAGCTCGGCTGACAGCGCATTCATTTTTTCTGGCCGGTTCAGCTCAAATACCCAGCAGCCTTCCGATTGATGAATAAGCAGACCTGGGGCTTCCTGTGTTTGTGCGTGGTTGTCCATGGAGGGGGCATCGTTAAGTGGTATTGCAGACATATCAAGCCTCCATGGAAGGCATTACCCGACCGAGAATTTCTTCATTATGCTCCCCCAACGCAGGGGGGCGACGAGCGATAGTGCTGGTACGGCCAGAAAATCGGATAGGGGAGGCGAAGGTTTGTGTTTCAACGCCATTGGGTAGCGTGAGCGGCTGTACCCAGTCCATATGCGCGACTTGCGGGTCTTTCAGCACGTCCGAATAGGTATTAATAGGTGCGCACGGAACCCCCGCTTTGCGGAAAGCCGCCAACCAGGCGTTGGCGTCTTCATTCGCAAATATCTCTTCAAGAATTTCGCGCAGTGTGTCTTGGTTGCCCGCGCGCAAAGTTGGAGACGTGAAGCGCGCATCTTCTGCCATTTCCGGTTTGCCTATAACCTGGCACACCGACTGCCACAGTGAATTGTTGCCGGCCGCCATGCCGAAGTAGCCGTCCTTGCAACGAAACACCTGATAGGGTGCGTTACGTGGGTGCGCCGACCCTAGTTTTTCGGGATCGGTTCCGGTGCCGAAGTATTGGGACGTCTGCAGGGCGGCGATGCCAAGGGTCGCCCCTAGCATAGAGATATCAACGTGTGTGCCTTCTCCCTCTTTTTCGGCAGCGCGTAGGGCCGAGACAATGGCGAACGCGCCATACAGGCCGGCCGTAAAGTCGCAGACGGGTACGCCGCACTTGACTGGGGCGCCGCCCACCTCGCCGGTAACGCTCATGAGTCCGCTCATGGCCTGTAAAGTAAGGTCAAAGCCGCCTTCCTGGCTTCGCGGACCCGACTGTCCGTACGCTGAGATCGAGCAGTAGACCAACTTTGGGTTCAGGGCTTTGATGGCGTCATAGCCCAGGCCTAGGCGATCCATCACGCCGGGGCGGTTGTTCTCGAGGACGATGTGGGCTTCCGCCATAAGTTGGCGTGCAAGCTGTTTGTCGCTTTCATTTTTCAGGTTTAACGTGACTGACCGCTTATTGCGGTTCAGGGAAGCAAAATTTTCGCTGTAGCCTTTTGTAATGGGAGCCCAGCTTCGCAAAGTGTCGCCAGTGTCCGGCTGCTCGATTTTGACCACATCGGCCCCCATGTCCGCAAGTAGCAGGCCGCAGAAAGGACCGGCTGCCACGTTGCAGATCTCAATGACTTTGACGCCGCTAAGTGTGGACTCTTGTTTCATATTTTTCCTGAAAAAATTATGTAGAAATTTTGGCGTAAGCGCCCTGGTAGCCCATTTGTCTTGATAGCGCTTGCGCTGCGTCCATGACAAGCTGGGCAGTCTCGTGCATGCGATCCTCTGTGAGGCGATCGAGTGGTCCCGATATACCAAGCGCCGCGACGGGGCGGTCAAGCCCGCTGAATACTGGCGCAGCCACTCCGCCGACACCGTCCCGCCATTCTCCACGGTTAATGGCGTAACCGCTGCGGCTGACTTGATCGAGCTCTTGTCGCAGGAGATCCAGCGTAGTTCGCGTTGCCGAGGTATGTTTTTGCAGCAGGTTCTCGTACTGCGAAATGTAGTCAACCGGTTGGAATGCAAGCAGTGCTTTGCCAGTGGCGACGGCATAGGCTGGAGCGCGTCCGCCTATAACAGAATAGGCCCTGATCGGTTGAGGGCTTTCTATCTTATCGACATACACCACATCAAGGCCTTCAAGGACAGACAGGTGTACCGTCTCGCCCGTTTCATGGGCCAGTGACCTTAAGAATGGGGCGCCAAGCGTGCGTACGTCCATCGAAGCCAGCTGTTGTGCGCCTAACTCGAACATTTTCAGTGTGCATCGGTAGCCGCCGGATTCTGGATCACGAACGATGTAGCCGGCGTGTGTCAGCGTTTGCAGCGTGCGATGCGCGTTGCTTCGAGTAAGTCCGACCCGCTCGGCAATGTCTTCCAAGGATCTCGCCCGGCCTTCCAGCCTGCTGACTGACTCAAGGACCATCAGACCTTTTAATAGGGTTTTGTCCATCAGAGCATTCCTAACATATAGGAATTAAGTCTTATATAACTTGGCATAAATAAGGTTTTGAAAGGTAATTCAATGCTATTGACGGGTTTAAGTATATATGCCAAGCTACAAAAAATCAATTTTTTAAAACAGCAGTCCTAAATATTGGGACTAAATAGAGGAGACATAAATGAAGACATCGACGAAAGCTGTCTGCAAGGTACTCGCAGGCGCACTGCTCACTGCAGCCACCACCCTTACCGCCTTTGCTCAAAGTTGGCCTACTCAGCCTATTCGCATGGTCGTTCCATACCCGCCCGGCGGGGCATCGGATTTCACAGGGCGGCTTTATGCGGATCGGCTGGGTGCTTTCCTGGGCCAGCCGGTGGTCGTTGAAAACAAAGCAGGGGCTGGCGGCGATATCGGGGCTCAGTATGTCGCCTCGTCCGCGCCCGATGGGTACACCTTGTTAATGGGTGCCGTGGGCAGCCATGCCATCAATTCGAAACTGCCGGGACGAGATCCGAAATATAAATTTCCAGGGGATTTTGCAGGAATCTCCATGGGCACGTCGACACCGCTTGCTGTCGTTGTGCGTTCTTCTTTGCCCGTAAAGAACATTCAGGAACTTATTGCGCTTGCAAAGCAAGGACCGGGCACGCTGACCTTTGGTTCGGCGGGAGTAGGGTCGTCGCAGCACATGGTAGGTGAAAAGTTCCAGCTCGAGACGGATACTAAGTTGCTACACGTACCGTACAAGGGTAGTGGCCCAGCAATGACCGATCTTTTGGGAGGCCAGGTGGACATCGTGTTTGAAACCACGCCTACGCTCTTGCCGCATATAAAAAGTGACAAAGTCCGTTTCCTTGCCGTCACAACGGCGAGCCGGGTTCCGCAACTGCCGGACGTTCCAACGCTCAAGGAATCCGGTGTGAAGAACTTCGATCTTAGTACCCGCTACGCGCTTATGGCGCCCAAAGGCACCCCTGCCGACATACTCGCCAAAATCTCGAATGCGATGGGGCAAATCGCGCAGAGCGATCATGTAAAGAACGCACTATTGGTGCAGGGGGCAGTCGCACAGCCCACATCTCCCGCTGAAACGGACGAGGCGCTTGCTAGTGAGGTCGCGGTCTGGGGAGAGGTGATTGAACGCGCCGGGATCGACTAATCACTTGGGTTGGAGAGGTATGGGTATGCTGGCGGATATAGCGGTTATTGGCGGAGGCTCGGTAGGCGTTTCGTTTTTGGCGCAATTGGTAAGTTGCTTGCGGCAACAGGAAAGAGTCGTAGGAAAACCAATTACCGTTCTGCTGTTCGAGCCTCGCAGTCGGCCCGGAGCAGGTAACGCGTATGACGAAGATCTTCCTACAAACCTTCTGAACATACCTGTCAGGAACATGAGCGCTTACGCCGACGACAAGGCCCACTTCCAGCGATGGCTGGAGGCGCAGCCGCGGTCGGCTCGCGCTCATTTTGATGTGGGTGACTTTGACAGCAATTCTTTCCTGCCCCGTCCATTGTTCGGTCGCTACATGGAAAATGTCTATCAGGAAGCGGTTCGTGAAGGCAAGGCTAGCGGCATTGTGATCCGGCATGTCGAACAGCGCGCCATCGGCGCGGAGAAGACCGAGAACGGTGCGTGGCGAGTTCTGTGCGGCGATGGCGATTGCTACATCACAAGCCGTGTCGTATTGTGTAATGGCAATCTAGCCTCTACGACTTTCCCTGCGCTTGAAGGGCATTCGCATTACTTTAACGACCCTTATCCCGTCAGAAAGCTGGCTGAGCATATCGAACCGGACGCGACGGTTGGCATTATTGGGTCAAGCCTGAGTGCTGTGGATGCCATTGTCGCTCTTAAGGAAGCCGGCCATCGAGGCATGGTTACCTGCTTTTCCAGGAACGGGCGCCTTCCCTCGGTGCGTAGCGCGCAAAACCGCACAACCCTCAGCAGCAAACTGACGTCGAAAGATGTTTGGAATCTGGCCGAGGCGAACGGGGGCGTACTGACCCTAGAGCACTTCTTTTCGCTGCTGGCTTCTCACGTGGAGACTCTGGGAGGACGACTGGATATGGCCGATGTTTTAGGACCAAATTTGCCAGCGCGCGAGGCACTTGATCACGAAATCGAGGTTTCGCAAAGGCAAGAGCGTCTTTGGCAGGTAGTGTGTAGCGCCAGTAATGACGTCATCGATTTGGTATGGCAGCTTCTATCTGAAGAAGAGCGTCGAACCTATCACCAGACGTGGCGTTCGTTATGGATGGCACGGCGCGCGACATTTCCGCTTCAGAACGCGCTCAAGCTTCAGCGCTATTTCAGACAGGGTACATTGAATGTGTCGTCCGGCTTTAATGGTTGCCGCTATGACGAGACCTCTCGGACGTTCCACATTCAGTTGAACGGACCTGCGGTTGCTCAAGCCCAACTGCCTATGCCAGATTCGCTGCAAGTCGATTACGTTGTCAACGCCACCAGCTTTTCCCTTGATCCATCAAGCACTCAAGACGATTTGGTCAGTCAACTGCTTCGATCCGGTTATGCCTCGTCTGATCCGTTTGGTGGTGTTCGCCTTGACTACGCCACTGGATGCCTGATGGACGTCAACGGCGAAGTGCAGAGCAGCATATCTCTGCTGGGTAGCCTAGCAGTCGGTACGTATTTCTGGACTCTTTCGATGGACGTCAACGCCCGCCTCGCTCATGCACAGGCGCAACGCATAGGAACTCAACTGGGCCAGAAAGCAAAGGCCTTTGGGCATATCGAAAATTTCGATATGGTTAGCTCAAAATAATTCGTTTGGTGCGGGAAGACAATAAAAAATAGACTGGGCTTACCTGATCACTCAGAATCAAAGGAGAAAGTTATGCTGGTGCAAAATGGAGTTTTAGAACAAGATTCGTCCACCCCCAGGGCAGAAATACCGCAAAACCCAGTTCCTGGGCAAATCGCCTGGACAAACGCGATGTTGGATCCCAGCGATGGAATTCTGACGCTTGACGCCGAAACACTGGAAGAAATCAGGGGCCTTGTTCACGAGCTACGGGAAAACCCATTGCCGATCGAGTTTCTTGATCCGGCCATGTTTGAACTGCGACAGTGCGTAACGTTAATGGAACATTGCCGTACGATTCTAGAAGATGGCGTGGGATTTGTAATCATAGATCGTCTGCCCATGGAAGACTATACAAGGGATGAAGCAACGAAAGTTTATTGGACGTTAATGCAGCTTTTATCGCGCCCGGTCGCCCAGAGTTGGGATGGGAAGCTCATCTACGATGTGAAGGATTCTGGCGTGAAACCCGGGAATGGGGTTAGACCCGATGTCACCAGCCTGGAGCAGAATTTCCATACCGACAACAGCTATAACGTTTGTCCGCCAGATTACGTGTCGCTTTTGTGCCTGCAAAAGGCGAAAGAAGGCGGCGTGAGCAGCATAATCAGTTTTCAAGCGGTATTCAATGAAATGCTGAAACGGCATCCGGAGCTGGTTGAGCGCCTGTTTGAACCCTATCTTTTCAATCGCCAGATGGAACATAGCCCGAAAGCACCTCAGGTTCTTAGCCACCCCCTGCTGGACATTGTCGATGGAAAACTGGTGTGCCGACTATCTTATCGGCATATCGTCAATGGATATAGCATGGCAGGCGTGGAGCTCGATGAAATCGGTCGCGAGGCATTGGACACGTTCGAGGCGATCATGAAAGAGCCAGGCTTCTTTCGCGAGTTTTATTTCGAACCGGGGCAAATTCAAATTGTTGATAACAAGCGGTTAGGACACCGGCGTACCGGCTTTACGGACTATCCGGAAGCGGAACGACGCAGGCACCTGGTTCGGCTGTGGCTGCGCAGCGATGGCAGGCGTTTTTACAATGGATAATGTGGCGCTCTAGATGAATATCCGTCAGCTAGAGGCATTTGTCCAGATCGTCGAGAGAGGTTCGTTCGCAGCCGCTGCTGAACAGCTTCACGTTACCCAGTCCACTATTTCTGCGCGTATTAAAGAACTGGAGGACTTCTTTGGGGTGCCTCTCTTTCGTCGAAGTAAGATACAGAGGGCAGAGTTAACACCAAAGGGCCACGACCTTCTGGAAGGGGCCCGCCAACTGATTTCATTCGCCCAGTACTTGCAGCATCGGATTAGCGACAAAGAAAAACTGACAGGTTTAGTTCGGCTGGGTGTCGTGGGGCATCTGGCTGCCACGTCGATGCCGCAAGTCGTATCCAAAATCAGGACCGAATACCCGGGGATAAAGCTGGCTTTACACGTCGATCTGACAGCGACCCTGCTTGAGCTATTGCACGCTGGAAAACTCGATGCGGCATTTGTGGCCGGCCTTCCTGCTGACCACTCCCTGATCTGTAAACCGCTCGAGAAGGATAGGTTTGTGTGGATGGCCAGCCCTACGCTTAATATCCCTAAAACCGATATTACGCCGTCCGATCTGGTGGCATGGCCAATACTTTCTTTCAGCGATAAGTCACACCATTACCCCGTGATCAAGCAGTGGTTCGCAGAGGCAAAAACACCATTTTCAGCGACAATCGCGTCGAATAATATGGACCTCCTGGCCAATCTCGCTATTCGCGGAGAGGGTGTCGCGCTCTTGCCTAAGTCGCGCTACGCAAAACAAATCGCTGCGGGTGAACTTGAGGTTGTTAATACAAAGCCCGAGTCTTCCGAGGTTGACTTCTACTTTGTTTATCCGCACGATGCTTGCGACACGGGTGTTTGGCTTTCAAGTCTTCTCTAGATGCTTGTGCTTAGCTCGGCCGTTATAACAATAGCCAAACACTCAGCCCGAACCGATTACATTGCGCCGTTCTGCACGATTTCCAGGACGCCGTCGATGACGAGCTGTAC